>JABHUV010000318.1 GCA_018658605.1 Planctomycetaceae bacterium
GACAAACTCGTGTCAACTTGTGGTACTTGGCCACCTTCCATGTCACGCACAAGTGTCCAATGTGAACCCCCCAGCTCACAAGCGGTTTTACCCACCAAATAAATCGCGTTGCCACTCTCCTTAAAGTCCATCGTCACACATGTACGTGCATCATCGACTTGGCCCATGGCACTGATCAATAAAGTAGACGGAATCGAAATCGTCTGTTTTTCGCCCGCATCGTTAAACGAAGAAAACTCGTTGTTAAGACTGTCTTTACCTGAAATAAATGGGGTCTGCAAATCAACGGCTATGTCATAACACGCCAACGCAGCTCGCACTAACGAACCGAGGGTTTCAGGTCGATCCGTATAGCCCCAACAAAAATTGTCCAAGATGGCAATGCGGTCCGGATTAGCACCCACAGCAACACTATTGCGGATTGCTTCATCAATGCCACTTGTCGCCATGTGATAAGTATCAAAATCACCGTAACGTGGATTCATACCGCAAGAAATAGTTAATGCCCGCCACGAATCAAGGACCGGTCGTACAACAGCTGCATCGCCCGGGCCATCATTGGAGACTCCCACTAAAGGTTTAATCACACTTCCAGCTTGTACTTCGTGATCATACTGACGAATTACCCATTCTTTACTTGCGACATTGAGGCAACCTAAAATACTCAATAAATCGTTAGAAGCATTTGCCGAAGTACCCTCAAAATCAATATCTGTAATTGCCGGCGGCTCGTAGAACGCATCTCGCACAACTGGTGGTCGACCGTTGTGTAGAAAATCCATCGTCAAATCACCGACCACGTGGTCTCCATATTTCAAAACTAGTCGCCCAGTGTCTTGGAACTTGCCAATAATATTCGCCGACACGCCTTCCGATTCGCACAAATCATGGAACTCTTGCCAGTTCTCATCGGGAACACTAAAGACCATGCGTTCTTGGGCTTCAGATATCCAAATTTCGGTGTAGTTCAATCCATCATATTTCAATGGACATTTGTCCAGATACACTTCCACGCCAATCTCTTCACCCATTTCACCAACGGCACTGGCAAACCCACCAGCTCCACAATCCGTTACACACGTATATAAACCACGATCCCGTGCTTCTATCAATACATCAAGAACCATCTTCTCGGTAATGGCATTGCCAATTTGAACTGCCCCACCGGACAAAGATTCACTATCGCTGGTCAACTCAGCCGAACTAAATGTTGCTCCATGAATACCATCTCGCCCCGTGTGTCCACCAATCGCCACAACCCATTCACCCGCATGTGCTTCTTTAAATGACATTTCACATGGAATAATCCCCACGTTGCCCGCATAAACCAATGGATTCCCTAAGTAACGATCATCGAAATACAACGCGCCGTTAACCGTTGGAATTCCCATGCGATTACCGTAATCACGAACACCAGAGACCACTCCCTTCATCACTCGCCGTGGATGCAATACGCCAGCGGGCAAGTCGTCTAAGGCAGTGTCGGGATTTGCAAAACAAAAGACGTTTGTGTTACAGATTGGCTTAGCGCCTAATCCGGTGCCCATAGGGTCGCGAATGACTCCACCGATTCCTGTGTTTGCACCGCCGTAAGGTTCAAGGGCCGAAGGATGGTTATGGGTTTCTACTTTAAAGACAACATTGAACTCATCATTGAACGTAACAATGCCGGCATTATCTTTGAACACACTGACACACCAATCATCGTCGCCAAGCTCTTCGCGAATTTGAACGGTAGCACCAAAGATCGTCTCTTTTAGCATATTTTCAAATTGCCGCTCGCCATTCTCATCACGGTAAGCAATCCGCCCAGCCAGTGTCTTATGGCTACAGTGCTCACTCCACGTCTGCGCAACAGATTCTAATTCAATGTCCGTTGGATCGCGATCTAACTCCTTGAAATGCTGTTGTATTGTCTGCATTTCCACCAAAGTGAGATATAACTGACCCGTCGCGCTAAGACTTTCGAGTTCGTCATCAGTCAATTCACGAATTCCCACCGTTTTCAATTCGAATTCATAAGCGACACCGTGTTCTAACCGATCTAAATCCAGACTGCCGTAAATAACCTGTTCAATCGAATCATTGGCCAAGATTTTTTCGCTAATAACCTGTACCGTTTCCGGGGCAACGTCTGCCAACCAATACTTACTAAAAGTCCGTACTTGTGTTGCTTGCGCGCCACTATCCTGAATACCCTTAAGCGCCGTCATAGCGACGGGATCCATGACACCCGGCTTAGGCAGAACGTGCACCAGACTACTTTCGCCAATTGGAGATTCATTCAGCGCAGCGTCACCGACTTGAGCGACCACTGTCTTTTCGACAACATGATCTGCTAGGATCTTCGCTGCGAGTTGCTGCACTTCCCCTTTATTCAAATCACCCTCAAGTAAGTATCCATGAGCAGCAGCCACTCGAACCTGAGCGTCTAGCCCTAGATCGGCAACATCACTTACGATTTCCGCACTACGTCGGTCCACCTGCCCTGTCGCAGGGTAAATATCAACTTCCCAAAGAGCCACGTGCTTGTTTTCCTCGTTTAAGGTAACGACTAAGTTTCCGATAATCGCCTTGCTCCAATGCGCAGCGAACTTGTTCAAGATTGTCTATGAATTGCTCCAAACTTTGAAGCACTTCGACGGAATTATCTCGCATAATTTGCACCCACAATTCTGCGTCTGCACCAGCGATTCGAGTTGTATCCGCAAAGCCGGTGGCTGCCAATTTCAGCTGCCCAGCGGTAGGAGTTGACGCTAAGACCGCCGCCACGGCATGTGGCATATGGCTAATCATAGCTACGCTGCGGTCATGTTCTTTGGTACCCATCGAAACAACAACTGCGCCAATATCTTTCCAGAACTTGACGATCCTTTTTTTTGCTTCCACATTTGTTTTTCGATCCGGCGTTACCACGACAGTGCGGTTGACGAACAAGTCACTCGCGGCGTGCTCCACCCCAGGTTTTTCATTACCAGCTAATGGGTGACTACCAACAAAATGCACATCTCCGGTTTTACCCGACAAAGCTGCAACAATTGATCTCTTGGTACTACCGACATCCGTGATCACCGTGCCTGATGGTGCATGTTGTGATATCTGTTGAACGTATTGGGCAATGCAGTCAACCGGAGTGCAAACAAAAATCAGGCTAGCCTGAGACACCCCTCTTTCGATGCTAGTAGTCGATTCCGTAATAGCACCCAATTGAAGTGCTTTGCGCAAACGAGATCGATTCCGGCCGATACCAATGATGCGTCCCTTAAACCCACGCTCGCGCAGTGCTAGACCGATAGATCCACCGATCAATCCGACACCAAGAATTGCCACCGTCGCAGGGGGCTTCATCGCGAAATCCTTTCCCTCGAGACTCCTAACAGCCCACAGAATACCACATTTAAAATATGTCCACCACCTACCGACAGCAAACAACCAAATGAAAATACCAAACAGTTTATTTAGCGGTTATTGTCCGACATAGCGTCTGCGACTGTAGCAAAAGCTACTGAGGCAAGCACCACAAAATACAAGCGTGTGATATAATTCATTAGCACGCTTCACTTCAAGTACTGCAGTTATTGCCCCTCTAACAAATTTCCCTATGCCAACTGTCTCGTCCAAACGACTCGCTGCTTTTAGCCAACAAATGGGGACTTGTCTCAATGCGGGGCTCGACGTCCGTAGCTCATTTGCAAATTGCCAAGATCTGCTCGGCAAGGGACACAAGGCCAATTGCCTCAAAATTGCAGATATGCTTCAAGACGGCGATATGTTGCATCAGGCATTCAGTGAATCGACTTCCACTTTTCCGCCACTGATGACCATGATGGTGGAAGTCGGTGAGATTTCCGGGAAAACCGAAGCCGCTTTCAAGGGACTCGCTGATAATTATCAACACCGAGTGTCCTTGATCCGGACATTTATTAAGGGAATTAGTTGGCCGGTTCTGCAATTTTTGATGGCAACGGGAATCTTTGGCATTGTGCTACTTGTCTTTGCAATTTTTCTCGGCAATGGTGAGGCAGCTGACCTAATCCCCGCTTGGGTCGGTGATATCAACACCTTTTATACTTATTGCGCTGTGGTAACACTAGGCTATACATTCGTTATCGGTACCGTGTTTGCAATTTACATGCAATGGCTCAACGTTGGCATTTTTCTGGGTGTCGTCATGCATGTACCCGGCTTGAGAAATCCTTTTTTGAATCTTGCCTTGTCTCGACTCTGCTGGACTTTTGGCCTTGTTCACAATGCCGGCGTAGACGCTCAACGGACTGCCGCCATGGCAATTCGTTCCACTAATAACCCGATGTTCATCCGCGAGCTAGACGGTATCCTCGGTTCCCTACAAGCAAACCAAGAATTCTATACCGCTTTTTCAAAAGCCGGCAATTTCCCAAAAGGTTTTTTAGCATCGCTGATGACGGCTGAACAAACTGGTACGATCACAGAATCGCTTTTGCGCGAGGCTGCGATTTACCGCGAAATTACTGAATCTCAATTCACATGGTTGACACGCATTACCGGCGGAATCATTTACGGGTGTGTCGGAATTGTGGTCGTCGCCATGATCTTCATTCTCTTCAAGGCACTCTATCTTGACCCACTCAACAATGCTCTGAATTTCTAATCGTGACAACTACGAATCTCGCTGTCGAGCGGTTAACTCAGCAGCTTGAGCGACAATATCTATTCCCACTAAATCACTGAATCCTCGTTGCAATGCACGCACCATTTCCCCATCTGCACCCGCACCACACGCTTGTCCATTGCACTCGCGGACTGCCCAGACACTGGGTGATGTGCTACACAACATGACCTCGTCTGCTTCCATCAAGTCAGCAACACTAAAATCGGCGTATTGGAAATTCACTCCAAGCTGAGCTGCTAGGTTCTCCAGCACAGATAAACTGATGCCCGACAGGATGTTCTCTTTTCGTGGAGAGACAAAGCCCGTGTCTTTAATATAGATCAACAAATTGGCGGTGCTCGCTTCGGCAATGTTATCATGTTGGTCTAGCAACAGTGCCCGCGATTCAGATTGTTTAGAACGAGCTTCCTGGTCGGCCAAATAATAATGCATACGACTGCGACACTTCAGATGTGACGGCCAGCAGTTTTCAGGAACTTGACGGTGGGAAACCACTTGCAACGAAACTCCGTCAGAGTACCAACTATGCATTTCCGAGAACGGCAAAGCCGACGAATAGACCAACACGGTTGGTTCATTCGTCGTAACACGGCCGGGAGTAACTAGCACAACCAAACCTAAATCTGAGCCGGCCCCGCACAATGCGCTGTTATGAGCGACAATGTCTATCGCCGCAGCCTGCACTCGCGACAATAGTTCCGGCGACGCAATACCTAACGATTCAAGACTCAAAGCAAGCCGTGCAAAATGCTCTTCGGCTTGAAACAACTGACCGCCAAATGTCCGCAGTCGTTCGCTGATCGTCGTTCCCATGACAAAACCAATGTCATCTAGTTCGATGTGTAATTGCTCCCGAGGAACAATGTCTTCGTTGAACAATGCAATTGGGGTTAGATTTGATTGGTCGGAATTCAACAATCTTAAACTCACATTAGATTTAGGTAACAACATCTATATAGGAAGTTTAACTGTTTCACGACTACACGTGTAGGAGGAACGAATTTGTGGTTATTAGTGATACCTATTATAACGATTAGGAAATCTATAAAAACTTGTTAATTGACACGTTTTTCTCAGCTTCGCTCAAATAGTGAGCTACCTTTACATGGCTACTATTTATTACCACTATTTTTAACGCGAATCGATGGAGATTTCACTATGAAACGGCTACTCACACTAGGCCTGTTTGCGGTTCTGGTACTCAGTACCGTGGGCTGCTGCCGACCCCTTATCAAGCGACCATTACTACGAGGCGGTCTTTTTAACTGTGATCCCTGCCAAACTTCTTATGAAGGCGGCGTGATCATCAGTGATGATGCTGTGCCCGTACCAGCGGACGCAAACGTTCAATAGGTTCGCTTGATCTAATCAGACATTGGTTTGCCTACACCCCTTTTCGCAAACTAGCGCACCGCAAAACACATTTAAACCGGCTCTTAAGAAGCTTTACGCATATTTATTATTAATTTTCCTATGCGTGGGATCTGAGACCGGTTTAATGCTGCGCTTAGTAACCCGCACTGCGTAATCGATATATTTTAACAATGCTGCAGAGCACATAGGCCCTTTTACTGTAGAAGCGTTTGCCGAACTGACTCGCTAACCAACGGATTGCCGAAACTAAACATAGCGCATATTATTTTGGCACAGGAGGCAATAGTATCAACCATGGTATTAAACGGATTCAACCGCAGAGAAAAATCAATCAACCGTCGCCAGTTCAATGGCACCTCAGCAGCACTAGCACTGCTCGGTAGCACAACCGTCAGCGCCCAAGACGCCGTTTCCGAATTTGCCCCAGTTTATCAACCTGGGACGGTGAGACACTATAAGATCGGTCTAACCCTGCGAGCACCCACCGCCTATTGCGCCAACGTCTATTTCACAGCCAATGTTCCCGCTAATTGGCCCGGAGAACAAACCGTCAAAGTTGCCAACGAACAATTCACGAGACATGTAACTCAATATAAATACCGCGATGGTCTACATGGTCTCAAGCAAATGCTTGTTTTCATTCCACAAGTCCCGGCAGGGCAAACCGCCATGGCACATGTCACGTTTGAAGTCATGAAAAACAACGTGCAACACCCTGCCAACGTTTCAGGTCTAACAATCACCACAACGTTACCTCGTACCGTGCGATATTTCCTAGGAGTCAGCCCACTCATTGAATCTAGTAACGCTATCATCTTGAAGAAAGCAAATGATATTACCCGAGACGCGACATCCACTTGGAATCGAGTCGAACTTATATACGATTGGATTCGCGAAAATATCATGTACCAAAATGGCGATAGCCAAAGCGCCTTAAAAACGTTACAAGCGGGTTTTGGTGAAAAGGAAGCACTGACGAGTTTGTTTATCGCGATGTGTCGTAATTTGAAAATTCCCGCCCGAACAGTCTGGGTGCCAGACCACAACTACGCAGAATTCTATCTACAAGCGCCCGATGGCAAGGGCCATTGGTTTCCCTGTGAGCTTTCCGGTCGTCGGTCATTTGGTGAAGTAGCAGATAACAAACCAATGTTATTGCGAGGTGACAATTTTCGCGTGCCTGAAAAGCAAATGTCACAACGTTATGTCGCAGAACACCTGAAAGCTTCAGGTGGAGCGAAACCGCAAGTTGAATTTGTTCGCGAATACACACAAGTATAAATTCCGCAATTCCCTTCTCAGAAACCTAGGCTCATCATGAACCGACCAGCATTTCTAACGACGCTAACCGTCGCCGCTATGCTCTGGCTGTTCCACCCATTTTCAACTGGGCTGTCTGCACAAGTGAGGACATTACCGCAGCGACCGACCCACCAACGGTCTTTGGATAACATTGGCCTCGCGGATTCTCACAAACAACAATGGGAAATCGGGATGACGGTTAGGTCACCTGGGGTTTTAACTGGAGTGAGTGGTACGATCACATTACCACTCGATTGGCCTGAACAAAAAGTGACAATTATCAAGCGAGAGATACCCGACGGAATCAAAATTCAGTCGAGGATCGTTGGCAGCGACGTCAAGCAAATGTTGATCACGATCGCTCGCGTCAATCCAACCCCGGAGTTGCGAATTAGTTTTACGGTCGAGGTAGAGCGGTGGTCGATCACCGCGCCGCAGCGAACCAACGAATTGAAGATACCCACAGTGGTAGCACCTGAGCTACGAAAGTATATGGGCGTCAGCCCATCTATCGAAACGACCAATCCGTTGATTGTTAAAACAACGAAGGGTATCGGAACTACTGCGGAAAATGATTGGCAGCATGTCGAGATGATATACGACTGGGTACGAAAAAACATCCGATACGAGTTTGACAAGGAACTGCAAGGGGCGCTGACGGCATTGCGTAACGGCAAAGGAGATTGCGAGGAACTGACCAGTTTGTTTATCGCGATTTGTCGTAACCATGGGATCCCCGCGCGCAGTGTCTGGATTCCAGGACACTGTTATCCCGAGTTCTATTTAGTAGACCGTCGGGGCAACGGTTACTGGTTTCCCGCCCAAGTTGCTGGCACACGCAATTTCGGGTCGATGCCCGAGCGACGCCCAGTATTGCAAAAGGGTGATAACTTTCGCATCCCCGGAAACCCACGCCCCCAACGATACGTTGCCGAGACATTTAAAGCCACGCGTTATTCTCAACCACCTACGGTACAATTTTTCCGCCGCCAAGTCACTGCATCTAAAGACCATTCCGACGATCCCTTCGCCCCCGTGCTAAAATAGAATTACTGATTTTGGAATTTGCTGTGAGCCGTACACTCAGTGGGTCAAATTCGAAAAATCCACGAACGTACTTGGATTCCTCTTTTTTTTCGTTCCTATTTCGATTAAAAACGATCCTCAGCGTTGGACATTGTGTTAAGCATTCTACTTTTTTGGAGCGTTTATATGAGTACTGTAGCAGAACCTAGTACCGGTCACGAAATAAGGTCAGAAGTTTTGGGGCCCGGAATACGAATTGCCGTGGGCTTGCTAGACGGCATCTTTATTAGTATCGGCGGCATGCTTGTCGGTTTGTTCGCCGGGGCTGCACTGTTAGGAATATTGATTGGAAGCAGTGGCGCAGCGGTGGGGTCCGAAGAGGCGGCAGTCGGTGCGGCCGTTGGGGGGTTTGTCGGGAGCATTCTCGGAACAATCGTTGGCCCCTTTTTTATGGCCCTGCTCTTCATGATAATCGAAGGGTGCGTGGGCTTCAGTCCGGCTGGCTTGTTGCTTAAAGTAAAAGTATGCAAAGCTGACGGCACTGCTGGAAATTTCAAAGTATATGTGCTGCGAGCCTTGATTAAATTTTCACCGACTTTGCTGATGCTATTTTCAATATTTTTAGCGATACCTGAGATTGGCTACCTATCGTTTCTCGCCAGCATAGTCCTCTTTTTTGGACTTTTTACGGCGCTTGGCGATTCAAAGCAAACGCTCTATGACAAACTGTCGGGGACAGCCGTGGGGCGAAAGGTCTAAACCCGCAAAATAGATTAAGCCATATTAACTAGCAACATATCTCGAGATGTGTTGCTAGTTTTTTATCCCGCCGCTTAATTTTGCGTATCACGACGGAGGTTGATATCCTGAGGCGTATTGAGGCGGATGTACCATTGCATCCACAGGTCTTGGTCGTAACCAAAATTAACGCCTTCCGGAACGATCGTTAGAATCGCGGAATGCACCGAACGGTTGACCATATATTGCTCGACAACCTTTGGCTTTCCGCCAAAATTCAGACCACCCAATCCTGGTTGGTTTGGCGAGAAGTTCGCGTTAATGTTATTACCACCACCAATCGTATAGGTGTGCTTGGTACGTAGTGCTTTAATTAAAGGCAGCAAGGCATCCGCCATTGCAAGTTCACCCAATGCATAACCACCGTTGTTGACCGTTTGATTGTCACTTGCATCTAACAACGAGATGAAAAAGAACATCGCGGAACGACTTTGCCAGTTACGTAGTTGACTAAGGCAACGCTGCCTCAATACTTCGTCTGGGTCCATGGTAATGCACTTTAACATCGCCTCTACCGGAACGTTACCTCCAATCGCAATCAGTACTTCGAGGTACATAAACTTAATGTCTCGCGACAACTTCACTTGATTAAGACGCTCAGCCAAAGTCTTTGTCGCTCGATAATCCTTAATTGCTCTAATGTTCGCAATCGCTGCTCCGGCCTTTGCGGGATTGTGTAAAATAGTAGATTCCCAACGCAGAATCTTGATACGCCATTGAATCTCACCATCTTCCACATCCTCATTGGCCCGTTTTACCGCTAATTCTTGCTTGGTCCGCCAACGACCTCCATCACGTACAAATCCTTGTTGACGCATCAACACATCTTCCTTGCGCCATTGTCCGTTAATCTTGACGAACCCAAGTTTCTCTCTCACCGCGATATTGTCTGGATCAATACGAAGGACCTCTAGCAAATGAAAATCTCGCTGTTCAAAGAGATTAGCGGATGCACATTTATCAGCCATAGCCAAATGCCCGGCAACGGTATTGGGTACCTTCGGTAACGATTCCTCGTACTGCTGTAAAACCTGAGGCTTGCTTACAACTTTGCGAACCTGTTTTGCTGACAAGACAAGTTTTCCAATCGACGTCTCAATTTCATACGACGTTCGCGGGTCCTGATCAGGATTAAGTAACTTGCCATCAACCGTGCTACCGGTCGACAAATAAAACGTTTCCGCAGAAACCATCAACGCGGCAAACTGACACAATAGGACAGCACAACAAAAGCGAATTCCTCTTGCCCTAATCTCCATGTATCAACGCCTCTATAAATCACTTACTTTTAGTTAGTGTTACTACCGATAAGTATAGAGCTGTTCGTTTTTTATGGCAAAGCATTTTTGTGCAAGCCAGCAAACAACCTATTCGTATTTATCGTCAAACTAACGGCGTTTCGTTGAAACTATTAACGATTACTCGGAGGGAACTTCACTATGTACGGAAGCAAATGGATACGTATCGGCTCAATTCTCGCGGCAATTGGTGTTGCCTGTGGTGCTCTGGGGGCCCATGCCTTGAAAACACGGCTCACCACAGATCCCACGTTTGACGTAGAAACTACGCAAAAGATACTGGACAATTGGTCGACAGCAGTGCAGTATCTCATGATCCACAGTATCGCCATCATTCTCACCGGATTGGTCTCAGTCAACGTCTGCTCGAAACTACTCACCTACGCCGGTAGCTTCTTTAGCGCCGGTATCATCGGGTTCAGTGGAGGACTTCTGATCTATAACGTCGCACTCGTAACCAGCGGAACCCAAATACTACCAATCGTCGTCGTCGCAGTTCCATTGGGTGGAATTTGTTACATCATTGGTTGGTGTTGTCTTGCCGCAGCACTGTGGAAGGGTAATACCTGTAACATCAAACCGAGTGATACGGAGGCCTAACACCGTCAGCCTATAAACAGTTACATAATAAAACCCCGACCGAAGTCGAGGTTTGTTTCTTGTAATTAATTTTGGCACAACTAACTGCGGTGTTCTCAAAGGCTGTAGAATACCTTGGCGGTTTATAGATCATCCGCCGTAATTCCAGTTTGACGTTTCTCTTCTTCCTCCTGAATAATAATCCGCGGAGTGACCATCATCATCAAACTTTCTGTATCCCGCCCGATACCAACGTTTTTAAACAAACGACTAATGTACGGCAACTGAGCCAACATCGGCACGCCACGTTCAGATCGACCTTCTGCAAGTCGCTTGATGCCGCCTAACAAAACAGTACCACCATCTGGAACGCTAACCGTGGTTGAAACTGAAGTAAAATTAAACGTTGGCAACTGAACCGTAGTACCACGCGATGTTTGCGATTGATTATTACGGTTAACCGGATTTCCCTCAGCGTCTAACACTGTCTCGCCTGTGCTCGTAGTCGTTTCACCGTCGAAGGTAAATTCTTCAACATTACCAATCCGGCTAAAGAAAGGAACTAATGTCAATCGTACGAAGCGACGATCTTCAGAAACAACGGCTTGCACACTCATTGTAGTCCCCTCTCCAAGCACAACGATAATCGGTTGGTGTGCAACTGCAAAGTCACCCACAACTGGCGAAAGACCTGTCACAAAGGGTCGTTGACTTAGATCGCTTACAGATGCCGTTTGACCATTAAACAAAGTCACTTTTGGTGCGGTCAACACATTACTACGGGTATCACCCTGAGCTGCTTCGAGCAAGAAGAAGACTTCTATATCACTGAGAATTGCGAAACCAAACTGAGCGGCTGTTCCCGCATCATACGCTCCAAATTGTGGAATCGCCGAGGCATAAGCGTCGTTCTGGTCGAACACCAAGTCCAAGTCAATGGTTGGTCCTTGACTATCCAAACCGAACATCGCCGATGGGCCACTGTCGTCTTGAATTAGACTAGGATCAACGTTGTCATCGATTTCAAAGTCGAAGTCGATCCCAATCCGCTCGAAAAAGTTGTCCGTCAAAGTAATCATGCGAACTTCGATCGTCACCTGCAAGTCTTGCGACTTACGTAGTTGTTCGAGTAAGTCACGAATTTCCTCATGAACCTGCTGTGTTGCACTAACGACCAAACTGAGGTTACCGGGAAACGGTTGAATCGTTCCGGAACCCCCCTGGTCGTCCCAGGAAAGCGGCTCAATCGTTGACTTAATAAGGTTTATTAGAGTGTCGAAGTCGGCTTGAGGCGCTCCACCCTGACCACCTGCGGACAGCGTGGGATTATTACCAAGGGAACTAGCACCAGGCATAAGCCCATCCAGCGGCATTTGGCCAAGCACTGATGAATTCTGTGACACAGCATCCGAAAGGTTTGCGGAAGCGAAATTCATTGGCATATTCGCGTTACCACTATTCATTCCGTTGTTTTGGTTAGCAGATCGAATTGCTGCCGGCAACCCGATATTAAAGCCCGGTACGAAGTTTGGAATCCCAATGACGAGATCCGCAACGTTGTACACGTTTTGATAAACCTCAAGGTCCCTAGCTTGTTCGCTTGTTATCAACAATACTTCGTTTCGTATAACGTAACTCAATCGCAACTCGTCCAAGATTAGAGCCAAAGCACTACGAAATGACACCGGCTGCGACAGCGTAATCGAAACAGGGGTATCACTCGTGATTCCCTCAGCACCAATACCTTGAGCGTCAACATGCACGTTAACACCCGTCATGCGAGCCAACGTATCAATCACAACACTCAATGGTGCGTTATTGAAATTGACGTCAACTGGCTGAGCTAATGCCAGCTGAATTTTCAACCCAGCCGGTGATAAATTTGAACCAGTTCGTTCTAGTAACTTCCGACGAGATGCGGTTAATGATTCCCAATTTTTCGCATCAAAGCGTAACGGCAGTCGAGTATCCATTGGTAATTTTGAACGATCCACATCTTCTAGAGCGTCGAATGTCGCCTGTTCATACAGATCACCAAAGGTCTGTTGATCGGCATGGCGACGGATAAACTTGCTCTTCCAAATCATATTCTGCACAACAGAATCTTCAGGAGCGATCGCTTTGGCCTTTTTAGCAACGACTTCAGCTTCAGCATACCGTCGCTCATCCAACAATAAATTGAAATCGTCAACCAAAACTGAAATCTCATCGCGATTTTCCTGAACATCAGCCTGACTTTGTTTAACGCGTGCCAGTGTGGCTTGATTTTTTTCATCCAGTTCAATATCTGACAGATTTTCCGCCAAATATTGCTCTAAGCTTGTAACACTGCGGTCAACAATCGTTAGCAGACGCCGTTTATTGGCTTGATCCAACCCAGCGTTTTCCACTTTATTTCGCAAGGCCAACAGGTTTTCCATTGCACCCCGAGGGTTGTCTACAGTCATATCCTCGGCAATTTTCTGCTCCGCCATAATTTCGCTAAACAACTTCTGCCGCAGCAATTGTTGTGTTGCATCAATCTGGTTAAGCGGATTTGATGCTTCCAAGGAACCGCTGTTCTGGTCCAGGCCAGCTGAAATCAAACGAATCTTCTCTTGCAAATCTCGCCGCAGTACAGGGTCAACATTGGCCTCATACCTCCAAGCTTCCTGAAATTTAGCTAAGGCTAGCGATCGGTCTTGTGATCGCAAAGCTACAATACCTTCTTGATACAAACCACGAGCTCGCGCTGAAACATTTTCATTACCAGCGTACTGAGCAGGTGTTGAACTCGAAGCAACCGTTACTTGACTCGGGTTCTGAGTGGGGTTGTAAATACTTGGTCGAATAACACCAACACCAGATTGCCCTGAACCTGTTTGTGCCGCGACACCCGCTGTCATTTCATCTAAACGTAATCGCACTTGCCACGTTCGCAACTCGTTACCGACAAAGGCACTATCAGGAACTCGCAAACCTTCCGCTCGAGCCAACGATTGCTGAGCCGTAGCAAAATCACCACGATCAATTGCAGCTTGGCTAACGCTCAACAACTGCAACACTTGCTGTTTGACACTTGGAGCCGCAATATTTGCAACCGTTGTCCGCGGACGGGCTATCAATTGATTTTGAGGGACACCAGCTTGTTGCAATTCCGCAGCCAACTGGTTTGGACCATATTCATTGTTAGCAAAAGGCGCACCAAAACTAGCAGCATGGTGATACCAATTTAGAGCTGCCTGTACATCTTTTGCTTGTATCGCATTGCGAGCCTGGGTCAAAGCGGCCACAGCTTGTGCCTTCGCTTGTTGAGCATTTAGCATCGGTGCAGCAGCATTTTGATTTACCTGTGGACTGTCGCCAACGCTGATTTGTATAGGTTGCTGGCCCGCAGCAGCTTGGATCGCTGCTCGTACTTTCTGTGGGGTATCCTCAAACCGAACAGTCAACGCATCGTACTGTGGATTCAATCGCTCAGCTTTGATTACGTAATCACTGGCTAATGCATAATTACTTTCTTGGATCGCTTGTCTTGCAAGCTTAAGCCATTGCCCCGCTTCCGTGCGAATTGCCTTATTATCAGTTACCGTGGCCTGCCCTTTCACAACCGTTTGTTGTGTGAGACCCACAAAACATAGATTTACAGCTAAGGCTGTAATCAGAATTCGATATACCGGTTTCAATGCAAAACTCCTGTTGAGGCATAGTAAATATTGAGAATAATTATTTTTCATTTTTTTCCCGTGAGGGCCACTTTTATCTGCGAACTGTTTCAGCATGGATGAACCACCATTTTGTCAAGCTGACTGACCAAAAACGAAAAAATGACGTTTTAACCTGAAAAAGTGCATCCCCCAGCCACTTTTAACAATGAATCTTCTCGCAATTTACTCCGCAAGAATTTCCTTTGTGGGCTGTAAATAATGTTGTTTGCCGTATGGGTCAAGGTCACTTTCCCGACAACACAAAAAAGTTTTGGTGAGGATGGTCATCCTGGTCGATTTATTTACTAATCCAGGTCATCCATTAGCGCCTATAATTACTCGTTGCTCGTGTACCCAATACGTTACCTATTGCTGCACTGCAACCGTTTTCCTTAAACTCGCCTTGATGTAAAACATCAGCCGAGGAACTACAAGCATGCAATCCAATCCACACAAGTCGAACTGCGCGTGGATCTATTCAGTAATCCTCCACGTCGTTTTGTTTGTTGCGACCGCACTCTTGTGGACTCAAAGCAGTCCCACAGGCATCGTCGCCAGTGAGACTGCGCGTGACGTCGGAATCGTTATCGCCCAAACCCCCAACACGAGTGCAACCGAGTACTTTCAAGAATCCGATCTACCCAAGACAACCGACGATCAGCAAAACAACCAAGAGGCCAACAACGTTGGTAGCAGCGCAGCGGCGGCTAACGCAATACCCGAACTAGAGCTCCCCGACATCAACCTTCCTGGCATGGCAAAGTTAAAAGCACCGGTTGCATCTGGAGATATCGAAAATGCATTGTCGCCGAGTCAACTTGCGGGCGGCGTACTAGGCAATCAACCCTCAGATGCCACGATTGCTGCAGCACAGGCACGCCTACCACAATTCTCCGGACCTAGTGGCCCGAGCCTGCAGGTATCTCTATTTGGCAGTGCACCGGCTGTGGGACACGAGTTTGTTTTTGTCATCGACCGCAGCAAGAGCATGGGCGGGCAAGGTCTCAATGCCATGGCAGCCGCTCAGCAGCAACTAATAACCACACTACAAGGATTCGATAAGCAACATCACCATTTTAACATCATTGCCTATCATCACCGCCCAACGTACTTCAAAAAAGGAAACATGCTTGCTGAATCAACACCTGCAGTACTGCAAACCATATCCCCATTCTTTGATGGTTTGGCCGCATTCGGCGGTACAGATCACGAGATGGGTCTGCTCGCCGCACTGCGTTTTAAGCCGGACGTCATATTCTTGCTAACCGACGGTGGGGATCCAGGACTAAATCGCGCTCAAATAGGCGATCTCACCCGACACTGCGGATCGCGGACTACCGTACATGCAATTCAATTTGGTTTTGGGCCACTCCAAGAGGAAACAAACTTTATGATTAAAATTGCCGAGGCAACGGATGGGAATTTTCACTACGTAGACATGAGAGAATACAAAGACACCCAATAGAACACACGGCAGCATCGCAACGAGACACAAACTCCAACCTTAACCAACGGAGCTTCAACATGACCACACTTGCTCAATTTGCCGCCTTGCTTTTAGCAAGCTTTGGCGGAACGACTGCTGAAGTAACAGTCACCGACTCAGTCGACCTGATTGAAGTCAACCATCATTTTGATGAACATGGGCGTCTCGTCATGGAACAGGTTGTTTTCTATAAATGGTGTCCGCTCAAAAGTCGTTACCGAGTGTCCGATTGGCGACCACTGAAATCGTTGCACCAACTCCCACGCAAAGACTTTCGCCGCAACATCTATGAGGCCCATTGGAAAGATGGACGGCATTTTCGGCACGTCACGGCACCTCAGTTCCGCGAAACGTGGACCGCCTACGATCCAGAACTCACCGATTCGCTGATAGCGCCAAAGCAATACCGACAAATACTCGCCAAACCGACCTTGAAAACACGGTAACTGCAGTCTAGAGACTTCGCCTCTGTAGAATTCATCCACCAATGTGCGATCACAACACCTATTTAGGCCAAATGTGATTGAACGTTGGCATAACGCATCACGTACTCGATCGCCTCAACCATTTGATCACGTTGCACCTGGTGCACATCAATCGCGTCACCGACGTTGCGTAACATGGTTAATGTCAGGCGACCGCCAAGATGTTGCCTGAATTCTTCCAGGCCACAAAACAGCGTTTCCACGTCCCTCAATGAACCATCGGTCAAAGTGAACCCTAAGTCCGTCAGGCATTTAAGAACCTTTTCCGGTACCGCAGGATCTAACCCGTGCACTAACGATGAATAGACGGTATCAATAGCTACGCCAATGGCGACTGCTTCACCATGACGCAAGGCAAAGCCACTCATGACTTCCATTTTATGCGCCGACCAATGGCCGTAATCTAATGGGCGCGCTTCCAAAGCTTCATACGGATCGCCGCCTTGGGTTATATGATCCAAGTGCATCTTTGCGGATTCCTTGATAACCGGCAATGCGACTTCCATATTACGCTGGCGAATTTCGACCGCATCATTACAGATCTTTTCAAACTGTGCCGGAGCTTTAAGCAACGAAACCTTTACGGCTTCCGAAAATCCACTGATGAAGTCTCGATTCGACAATGTCGTTAACAACTCAGCATCATTAATTACGGCCCACGGCACAGCGAACGCTCCCATCCAATTCTTCTTTTGGAACAAGTTCGTGCCGTTTTTCACACCGACTCCTGAATCGCCTTGAGCCAACGTCGTCGTGGGCAATCGCACCAATCGTAAACCACGATGCGCGATCGCAGTCGCAAACCCTACTGCATCTAATACGGCACCGCCGCCAATAGCAATCACATAACTGCGGCGGTCCAAATCTCCGGCATTGAACACTTTCAACATGCGTTCAACGACATGCACATCGTTCTTAACGTCTTCTCCACCTGGAACGAGTTGAACACTGCCAACTCGTTTAATACCGTCAGCGTTACTATCAATGAAGCGATTTATTTTATCGAGCAAATCCGGCGTCGCATCAGCCACATGTTGGTCGACCCAAAATTGAACACGGACTGCGTGGCCATCAGACGATTCTAACACGGCAGCCAAAACGTCACGATCTTCCCCAAATACGTCCGTGGTAAATCGCAAACGATGAGTCTGCGGCACGACAAATTCAACATCAAATTGATCGGGAGACACGGATATTTCTCACTATTCGTAGAGGTTTTATTCTATGGATGTGAATTCTATTGTACCGCGCCCACCTAGGGATCTTGAAGGCGGCAATCCTCAGTTTTCACAGTTTTCTAGGACTTCGACACCTTGAATGAGTGAGGGGAGGGAGATCGCCAAGTAATCAATAAACAGGGCGGTGCCATCCTGATACCCCTTACCGCAATGTGTGATGCCCATGTTGGCGACGGAGATCGTTGACGCATTGCAAAGCATTTGGATCTAACTTGAAAAACTTTACCAACTGCGATTTGGAACACCCCACAAGGTCGGCAAAACCCTGCAAGTCCCCTTGCTCCTGCTCAATGTGATCAAGAGCTTCACTCAACATCGCTGGGAAATCGTTGTGATGCTTGCTGATCGTGATCCGTTGAGCCTGCACTCGCTCGTTCCAATATACCGTTGGCTTACAACAAGCAGCGCAACGCACCTCCAAGGCCAATCGTACACGCAAACGAAACAACGCCTGTTTCCGATTTTCCTCCTGCACACGCCGCTCACTCGCCATTGCTGATACACCTGTTGGAATATGAGTGTAAACTACTGCCGTTTCAACTTTATTACGATGCTGCCCTCCAGGCCCGCTGCGACGTTGCCTGCGTGATTTACACTGACTTATCAAATCATCTAGCGGCAGCGTAGCTGGGTGCGGAGCTATGATTTCATGCATGGATCAATCTCGATCTATTGAGCCCAACAATCGCAGAGCATTCAACACCACCAACAACGTCGCCCCTGTATCGGCAATTACAGCCAGCCATAAATGAGCGTAACCAAACACCGCTAATCCTAACACTACGATTTTCAACGCCAACGCAAATACTATATTGTTGCGTATAGTCCGTTTCATTCTCCTAGAGTAACGAACCAACCAAGGCACTTGTGTTATCTCATTTCTCATCAACGTAATATCGGCAGATTCCAACACAGCATCCACTCCCAACGCCCCCATAGCGATCCCTACGTGTGCCCGAGCCAGCGCTGGGGCATCGTTGATTCCATCACCGACCACCGCCACATGGTGACTGTCGCACAACTCGCCAACCATCTTTAACTTTTGTGCCGGTACTAACGCGCCGTGGCGCTGGGTCACTCCAATCTGATCAGCAATAAAATCCACCGCCGGTTGTTCGTCACCACTGAGAATGACGATCTGACGTACTCCCAGTGATTGTAAATCCTCTATCGCCCCGATCGCACCCGATTTCAGGGGATCCGTAATTGCGATCATTCCCAACAACGTCGTTCCCTGTCCTACCACGACCGTTGTCAAACCCGCCGTATCGGTTTCATCCACCAACGGATTGACTAGATCGCTTTGACCCAACAGGTGTTGTGCCCACCGAAAACTTCCAATCCACGCCGCGGTGCCATTTACCGTGCCTTGGACACCACACCCGATCATCGATTCAGAATGTTCTATCGACAGCGGCCTAATTCCCTGTCCTGAAGCATACGTAACAATTGCCTTACCTAATGGATGTAAACTCTGCGATTCAAGCGCCGCGGCGTATCCTAGCAATTCTTCTCGGCTAACACCAGGAGCAGTCCAAACCCCCTCACACACTGGCCTTCCTTCAGTCAACGTCCCTGTCTTGTCCAAGCAAACAGCGTTGATCGATGACATCGCTTCCAGAAACTGACCGCCACGGACAATAACGCCACGTCGCAAACACTCGGTCATTGCCACAACCACTGCGACTGGCGTCGAAATCACCAGAGCACAAGGACACGCTACGACCAATACTACCAAAGAAACCTTAAACCACTCATCAAACGTCTCGCCCGGAAAAAAAGGAGGAATCACCATCAACATCAAGGCAATCAACATGACTACCGGCGTGTAATAGAATGAAAACCTATCAACCCAGCGTTGTATCGGTGCTTGCTTTGACCTCGCTTGACTCACTAAGCTCATCGTTCGCGCCAGAGTCGAGTCACTAATACGCCGCGTCGTGCGGATTTGAATAGTACTTTCAATATTTGTTGTGCCAGCAAAAACGCTGTCACACACTCGCCGCGTAACTGGCAACGACTCTCCGGTCAACGATGCTTCGTTGATATATGTTTCCCCACTGGTAACTTCTCCATCAAGCGGAATCATTTCACCAGCCCAGACTTCAACCAACGTTCCTATTTCAACTTGTTCGACTGCGACCTCAACCGCTTGGGCATGGCCCGACTCCAAACATCTCGCCAGCAAAGGCGTTTGCAATACGTGTGCCCGCATCGCAACTAAAGCTCGATTCATACTCCATTGTTCGAGGCTAGTAGAAACAGTGAAAAGAAAAACGACCATCGCGGCCTCGAACCACTCACCTAATACCAACGCACCAATTACCGCTACGAACATCAACAGGTTCATGTCGGGGCAACAACGTACAATCGCTCGCCACGATTTGGGCAGAATCCAAATCAATCCCAAGGCGATGCTCAGACCATAAACCACCTGCGTCAGGAGAGTAGCATCTGCGGTAATCCAGTCGATGTATCCCTTATGAGGGATAAACGCCAAGGCGTGCAAGAAAATACCTGTTAGCAGTGCTAACCCAGATAACCACGCGGTGACGGTACGGATAATGTCTTTTCGAGTTTGGAAAGTATCGCCTTGTCGTACTTCACGCCAAAGACTGGCTGTCATTCCGATCGTAGCGAGTCGGCGAATCAACCCCTTGATCGACACAATCGTATCATCATGTTGAACATTCAATCGGCGACTAAAAACATCAAATTCCAACTCACCTATACCTGCAGAACCCTCAAGTTCTCTGCGTATCAACAGCACTTCTTCAGGGCAACACAATTCGGTAATGTGCAAGCTGATCCACTTCATTTAACGACTATTCCTGCGAAAAACGATTCTTCAATTTTTCTTCAACGGTGCATTTGTGTTAGCAGTATGGTTATCGGCAGCGTCGAAAAAAACAAATACTACTTGCAAATTCATCGCGCTCTCCATCATACAAAACATGACCTGTACATGGTCGTTCGAAAACCACTACTGCCAGACGGCGTTACCTTCACCCGCCTGAATCGAACCAATCACCCAACTCTTCAAATCATTGTCAGCAAGCATTTTTTGAATTTTGCTGGCGTAATAGGGACTCACCACCAACACCAAACCACAACCACGATTGAACACGCGATCCATCTCGTCTTCTTCGATCTCGCCTAAATCACGAATCCAATCGAATACTGGTAAGACATCCCAACTGTCCCGCTTGATCGTCGCAGTAACATTGTCGGGTAATATCCGTTCAAGGTTCTCTAACAAACCGCCTCCAGTAATATGGGCAATGCCATGTACCACGTTCTTAACCTTATAGTGGGTCAGGATCTTCTGCAAAGCACGGGCGTAGATTTTTGTGGGACGCTGTAGAACTTCACCAACCGTCATTCCCAATGAATCCACGTGATCATCGATGCCAAGCCCAGCAATTTCAAATACAACTTTACGTACGAGGCTGAAGCCATTGGAATGCACCCCGTTGGACTCCACGCCGATGACAACGTCATCCGCGGCGATTGTTTTACCGTCAATCAATTGGTCTTTTTCTACGATGCCGACACAAAAACCCGCCAAGTCATAATCGCCTGCTTGGTAGAGATCAGGCATAATCGCTGTTTCACCAGCGAGCAAAGCACAATCTGCATCAACACAACCGTCACTGATGCCCTGCACAATCTGCTCAAGCTGACCGGGATCGTCATGACTCATCGCCACGTAATCGAGAAAGAACAACGGTTCCGCACCACAACAAATAATGTCATTGACACACATTGCCACAAGATCAATACCAACGGTGTCATGCTTGCCCGTCATTTGAGCTAATTTCAGCTTCGTACCCACACCGTCAGTGCCGGAAACGAGCACAGGGTTTTTGTAAGATCGAGCGAACAGGCCGTTATTAAAATCAACCTGAAACAACCCTGCAAAGCCGCCATCGAGCCGCATGACTCGAGGTGAGTAGGTACGCTGCATCAACTTCGGCAAACGAGCCATCGACTCGGCATAAACCTCGAGATCGACTCCCGCGTCCTTGTAGGTGGCTTTCGCCATGTACTGAGTTCCTTGAATTGCTCGTTTCTTTTGGTGAATATAAGAGCCGTTATTCTAGCAACTCTTTGAATCTCGTGGGAGGAGACTAGAGCTAGGAGATAGTTATATTAACAATCGAATTCGTCCATTAGCACAAATTCGCGGTAAAAACCTCAAGCGAATATTACATTCCCGAATCTAAGCGGGCATTCAATCGCTGTGCCCAATACACTGAATCACCATTGTCATCGACGACTTGATTACTACCGACATCTGTTGACGCGTTACTAACAGCAGGGCGCGTAACCGGAATATCCTTGAGAATCTCTAATACGCCTGCCGTCGTATAAGCCGCAACAAGTGTTCTCGGGTTATCGCGATCATTTGGAAAGTAGAATGCGATGATTGGCAATTGTTTGCCTGTCTTTAATTTCACAATCTCCGTTTCAATTTGTTTCCCAATAACCGTATCCAGCTTGGTCCAATCCGCAACCATTTGAACCACTCCGCGCTCATGTAGCGCAGTCTGCACCGTGTCAGTCTTAAGAACTGCTTTTTCAAGTGTCTTACAAGTAAGGCACCAGTCCGCGGTAAAGTCGACCATCACATATCGCCCTGAATCCAAGAGCGCTTCCAACCTCTGAGCTGTATAAATATTGTCTCCCTCCTCATCGATCACCAATTTGCCATCACCCTCCGACGAAGCAATCTCTTGTGCGATACGGGACTGAAATTGATCTTCCATGTAATCGCCAAAAAGTGTGAAACAAAACCATCCGCCGACCGCAGCAAATGCTAATGCTGACGTACGACTCCGCAACTTCACAGCGGAGGTTGCTGTAAACGGTATGCGCCCTATCCACCAGCAAGCCGCCCACAAAGCAAACAGAAAAGCCACCGTTGGTACAACTAATCCGAAACTGATGTAAGTCATGATGAAAACAACAGTTCCCAATAATATGTATCCCATCAGTTCCTTGAACGTTTCCATCCAAGCACCGGGTTTCGGCAGGAAATTGACTAATGCGGGAAAGGCGCCAATTAAGATATAGGGAAATGCCATACCCAAACCCAGAGTAATAAATACAGCATATACGTTGATCATGCCGCTTGCACCTGGGTTTTCGGCCATTTGTTTCGCACAATAAGTAAGCGCTATGCCCAAACCAGGTCCACTACAAGGAATGGCTAAGAGTGTCGTAATGATTCCTTTGGTGTACGCTGCAAAGGGGCCTTCCTTTTCGGATTTTTCGGCCATCTTTCCGGATCCCACAAATCCAGGAATCGGGATTTCCCACACACCAATAAAACTCAATGCCATTACAAAAATGACCGCAACCATAACGATGTTGAAACTATCATTCTGATTTTGCTGACCCCACCCGAGCCCCAAGAATAAAGCTAAGGTCGCAAACACTAAGAAGACGCTCATTAGCCCCAGCGCGTACCACAGGTTCAGCGTAAAAACGCGTCGCCGTGATTCACCTGCTTGTTGCACAAATGACATCACCTTCAATCCGATCACGGGTAGCACACAAGGCATGAAGTTCAGAATAAAACCACCGAGCAATGCAAACGCTAGGACTCCTGCTAATGACCGCTGTGTTGTCGGTGGTGGCGTCCCCGTAAACGCATCTGTAGGATCCGTCGACTCACCATTGATCTCGGGCACGTCGGGCATCTCGACCGTAGGGGTTTGTGACTGTGTGTTCATAAACGACTGAAAAACGTCGCCCAGTGAACTATCTAATTCGGCAACGATCCGCAGATTTTGTGGAGTACACGTGCCCAGGTCATCAGTACACGCTAGTCCATCAAGGACAACAACCACTTCTAGCTGTTCACCTGCCACTAGTGGCGACATGTCCACTTGAATTGGAATCCACCAATTCATCGTCCCCTTGATCTCCTCGACATCTAAATCTTCGTAAACCTCGTAATGATGTATTTCGGGCTTCTTGTCACCGCGAACTGCGCCAGCAACCTCAACTCCTTCACTGCCGCTCACAATCAGTCGCGTGGGTAACGGGCCGCCTGGCTTCTGCCCCAATGAATAAATATGATACCCATCAACTACCGTGACAGTAAATCGAATTTGTCCTGCGCCAGATTTTGAATCAACGAAATAAGCCGCACTGCCGCTAACTAGAGGGCCGGCGGGAGCACCGAACCCATCGCCTAATCCACCAAACGCTCCTGCAGGCGGTGGATCGCCAAGTAATTCGCCAATTGATTTTATTTCTCCTGGATGATCCTCAACATCATCTACTACAGGATCTGCGTCTGCAGTTTCAATCTCCCCCGCATACGCCGCTGTTAGACTGAGGTCAGCCGGCTGACAAATACCTAAGTCATCAGTACAAGCTAATCCGCTGTAATTCACATTGAATTTCAATTCTGCAGGGTTTTCCACAGCAGCAGCAAACTGCAATGGAGCCTTCCACGTCACCGTTTCTTTATGCTCTTCGACGACTAAATCAGGAAACACATCATAGTCATGCAGTTCGGGAGGTTCGTTGGGGAGTGCTGCACCAAGTTGCGCATTGACACTTTTATTGCCGAGTTTAATTTTGCTGGGTATCGGACCTCCTGGCTTTTGCGTTACCGAATACACATGAAAACCGTCAGTGATCTTTAACTGCACTGTCAGTTGACCTTCGGTTTTTGAACCCGCGAGCATTTTGAAACTCGCAGTACCCGTGACAATAGGTTTGTCAGCACCGGGAGTGCCAAACTGGGCCAGCGCAACATCAGTTACAGCAGATATTGCTACCAACGTTGCAATCAGTACCATTACAAATCGCTGCAACCTATTCCCTTTAATATTCAATCTTTTGCTCCTAGTTGTCATTTGCTAACAAGCATTGCGAGTTTCACCATCGAATAGTGAAACATTCATTCTAATAGAACAATAATAAACCTTCTATAGCTAGAGGGAATTACCTATCATCGCCTTGTTAAATTGCAGTTTCGCACCGCTGCACAAGTCTGACCAATCGCTGCCGAACCGCCTGATTGTCCAAAAACACTTGTTGCTCTAACTCAATCCAGATCAACCATTGTACGCCTGCCAATATTACGTACGCGCGATCATAAAGTTCGATTAGGCTATGATCCAGATCGTTTAGCCCTCTAAACTCTCCGTAATAGCTAACACCACGTCGTAATGCCTCAGACGAAAAATCGGCGTAACTTCCAAACAGACGAGCGATATCTAGGCACGGACTCTCTATTTTCATCGCACCGAAATCGACTATTCCACTTACTTCATCGTTATTGAACAAAACATGATCCGACCAAATATCGCCAAAAATTGGGATTTGCAAAACGGGTGTACTGCGCAACAATTCCAGTTGTTGCCGTAGTGCATGTGCTTGGTATTGAAATTGATCTAACAGCACCTTCTTGATACCGCTGTCGACAACGCCCGATACATCTCGAGTTGATTTCAGTTGCTTTAATTGCGTCGACCACAAACGGTCAATCATGTTACAGCGAAAATCGACTGCCGGTGACGCTCGCTGTTGCTGAGACAAAGAATTTGTCGTATTGTGAAATTCAGCAAGCGTTCTCGCAGCCGCTCGCAATTGCCCGTCATTGATTTCCGTTTCGGCGATTGGCGCGCCCGGCATCCAGAGCGACAACTCCCAGTGAGTATTGTCCACACGACACAACGGTTCACCATGAACGGTTTGAATCGGAAACGCTAACGGCAAATCCGAATGGCACCTGACATGTTCTAGCGTCGGGTAGATCACATCAGCCTGAGCGCGAGTCGGTTTATTGTTTGGCCACCGTCGTAAGCAATACTCAGTTGTTCCAACGATGATTTTCCAAAACTTTGCACCACTAAAGCCTCCCGCTGAACCCAATGCTTTAATGGCTTGATTATTCGGGGCAGATGCTGCATACCCGATATCATAATTTTGAAGAACTCGTATAATTGAATCAGACATTAAATGGAACCAACCGGTAAAGCATCGAATCAGATGAAATTAGTAGTTGCCATTATACAACCGACACGGCTAGCAGCAGTGCAAGCAGCGTTAGAAAAAGCAGGCATATCTCGGATGACTGTTTGTGATGCCCACGGGTTTGCTCGGCAAAGAGGGCAAACAGCGACGTTCCGCGGGATGGAGTACAAAACGCATCTGCTGCGCAAGATAACATTAGAGATTGCCGTCAACGACGATTTTGTTGAACGTACAATCGATACGCTTTGCAAGGCTGCCAAAACGGGGCAAGAAGGCAATATTGGCGACGGAAAAATATTCGTTCTACCGCTCGGTGAAGCTCATGATCTAGGCGCCACCGTTTCCGGTCCCGAAGCATTATAAGCCTCGCTAACGCTCATATCCATTCACTACAAGGGGCGTTCAATCTTCGGAAAATAAACCCGACAGCATTTCATTAAATTGCCCATTACTGATAACCTGGTCAAATCCAGCTTCGCTCGCAGCGTCCAAATTTGCTTGATGAACATGCGGGCCAAATGCCATGGTATGCGGTTCTCGATCCGAAGATTCAACAACTTCCATTACATGCCCTGGAATAAACGCCGCACAAGATAAATCAAGAATAACTCGTTCCACATCGATATATTGCAGCGCCTCGGGTAGTTGTTCCAAGTGTAACACTGTTTGTAGTGATACACTTTGCATCAGAGCAGCATGAGCCACTCGCGAACCAAACATCAAATCATCCGACAGAAAAAGCACTTGCGCCATCGATTACTCCGCCCCTTCATCGTTTACAGTCGCTGCCGCATTCTCAGTGCTCTGCTGCAATAAGTCTTCCAAACCATATTTGGTCTTTTCATCAACTACAAACACTTCATCAATTTCTGTTTGATCGACAAATCGTCGCAACAGCAAGTAAACTCCGGCGGACGAACAAAAGAAGAAACCAACACAAAATGCGTCAGCAATAATGTGCCCAATCCAGTGAATGCCGCCAATTACATTAACGCCCAACATATAAATGGCCGTGGGACTATCGGTATGTATCCCGCCCGTTTTGATAAATTGCTGCACATCGTCCATCGTATTACCACCGGAAACACCGGCCACCGCAAACACAACTTGTTCGACCAAAACTGCGAAACTCTGAACAATCACAACTCCCGGAACCCAAATCGCACAAATGATTAACGCAAAGCCAAAGTATTGTAGTGGCGCTTGAAAAGTGTAAGCAAAACTACGACTTGTCGCTTCGTAGACATCGCCTGATTCTTCCGTACTGATCGTGGGCCACATCAACGGCCAGCCGAAAAACAGGCCGGTCAGTAACACAGCAATTGCAATACCCGCAATGACCACCAACACCCACAACACACTCGCAAGCACGACGCCGATATCAAAATTCAACAAAGCGCTGATTCCCACGATTGGTAATGACAAGACGGCACAGGCGACCACAACAAACAAGGGGGACATTAAGTAGGAGACATATTTGCCACGCACGAAACAAAATGCTTCCTTCAATCCAATTCGTTCCTCGCGACCAATTTGCACTACAGCGATTCGAGTAATCGCCCCGCCGACAAATGACCATACCAAAAGCAGCCAAAACGCATCGACGATGCAAATGGCCCATGCGTTTTTGCCCTGAATCGAGCCATTAGCCAAATGCTCTTTGCGTACGTAATCGCAAACCTGCGCACTCACCCACGCGGGTCCACCGCCGTTTTCTATTACACCCCAAAAACCTAGCGGTTCATCTCCCGAATTATCAGATTTTGTCAAATCAACTAGCGGAACTTCTGAGGGGACGCTTTCCGCAGGTGCAAACACAGATTGTGACACTTGCCAACCAGCTTGGGTCAAGCAAACACCCAGCGTTGCTAACAATAAAACAGAGACGCTAATAGCGATACGAAAACAGCGAGTGAGTACGGAGGCGGGAAACACTTGCCGCCAGTCAATTCCTTTGACTACTTCATATTGCTGTGCCATTTTGCATTCCTTGCTACTGCTTGATCCAACCGGAAATGTTTTCAAGTAAGAACCTAACGCGAAAAACTCACACTTTACTCTATTTGGTCTTGAACGTCTTGCAAATCATGCAGTGGTTCTTCTTCAGTCGGCTCGACAGGTAAACCATATTCTTCATTTAACCACCGCCCTAAATCGATTTGGCGGCATCGATGTGAACAGAACGGCACTGCCGGTGACTTTTGTGTATCGAATTCTTTTTGACAGGTCGCACATTCAATTACCGCCATCATTCACTCCAAACTTTCCTGCAACCCATATCAGGATTCCTATTATACTATTTCTTGATAAAAAAAGTCCACGTTAACCACCTAAACTCACGTGCAATTCACTCAAATTGAAGTCTCGTTACGATTTTCAACTACCATCCTTGCCGGAAGAATTGCCTGATGAGCTCGACTTACTATCCGTTTTTTTACTAGATTTCTTGCCCGAACTGGCGTC
Source organism: Planctomycetaceae bacterium (assembly GCA_018658605.1). The sequence continues at coordinate 28,385 of JABHUV010000318.1, forward strand.
CGATTTCGATTTTTTTTCGGCGGAACTTGCTTTTTTTGCATCGCTTTTATACGAGTCGCTACGGTAGTCCGTTTCGTAAAAACCCGAACCTTTAAACAATATCGCAGCACCTGTACCAAACAACCGCCGCAATTTCAACTTCTTACATTCCGGGCATTTGCGCTTGAGCGGGTCATTGATACCTTGAAACAGCTCGAACAAGTGCCCACAGGCGTCACATTCATAATCATAGGTTGGCATAATACAATTCTCTCTAAACCACTGGACGCGATTACCAAAAAATCTATTCGCTTGACGCTGCTTCAGCGGCGGCTGGCCCACTGGAAACCACAACTTGACTAGGGCGAATTACTCGGTCATGCATTTGATATCCCTGTTGCACCACCGCCAATATCACATTCGTATCGAATTCGTCACTGGGTTGCATACTAATCGCCTCGTGTAACTTCACATCAAACCCTTCACCCGCTTCTGCCTGGATTACTCGGCACTCATACTTTTCAAGAACTGTCGTAAAGCTCTGAACAACAATCTCAACTCCCCCAGTAAAAGCATCTACATCGCCTCCGCTTTGGCTCGCCTCTAACGTTCGATGCAAATCGTCAATCACGCTAAGCATTTCTGAAATCACGGGGAGCGCTGCATATTTCAATTGTTGCTGCATCTCGCGCTGCGATCGTTTTCGCAAGTTGTCAATTTCGGCTAGTAAACGCATATTGTTGTCACGTGCTTGCGACAACTGTTGCTCAATAGTCAACGCTTCGACTATTTCTTCGACCTGTTCTTCGATTTGTTCTTGCCCAGACTCCGTATCCACTTCCGCAACATGTTCATCGGCAAGCGCATCCACAATATCTTCGATGACATCATCGATCGGTGGTGGCCCCCCGGCATCACTCGAACTTGGGGTATCGTTTTTCTCGAATTCTTCGTTAGTCATATCAATTGCCTCAATCTATTGGCGCACTCAATTAGTCGATTCTTGAGAATCGGATATAGTAAATAAATCTTTCAGTTGGTCAAGCCAACCCTTGCGTTGCGGCGCAACCTCTGTCTGTTCCATTTCAGCCAAGTCCCGCAACAGTTCTTGTTGTTGGTCGCTGATCTTTTCCGGCACTTCAATATAGGTTTGCACCAACAAATCACCTAATCGCCCCGTATGAACATGCGGTACTCCATGTCCTCGTAACCGAAATGTCTCGCCGGAGGGGGTGCCAGCAGGAATCGTCAATACTTCACGCCCGATCAGCGTAGGCACTTCGACCTCAGCACCTAACACAGATTGCGCATAGGTTACTGGCAGACGAACGATGAGATGTTCATCATGGCGTTGAAACACTCGATGTGGACGCACCTGGATGAAACAATAGCAATCCCCGGTGGGTCCACCATCGGGACTAGCTTCGCCCTGCCCGGTCATCCGCACTCGCGTCCCATCATCAACTCCTGCCGGAATGCTTATCGTTATTTCACTTGTCTGCGGCATGACACCCTGCCCCCGACATTCTTCGCAGGCTGCAGAAATCACGTTGCCCTGTCCTTGGCAAGCAGGACATGTAGTCTGCACACGAAGAATGCCAGCAGACTTTATAACTTGTCCTCTTCCGCCACACCGTGTGCAGACCTCTCGCTCCGCTCCAGCAACGCCGCCAGTTCCATCACAAGTATCACAACTCTCATTGCGAACGACTTCCAATGTTTGCTCGCAGCCCGTAGCAGCTTCCTCGAGATCAAGCGTCACGTCACAGCGAATATCACCACCTCGACGCACACGAGTTTGCCTACCGCCACCGCCAAATATACCATCGAAAATACTGCCGCCGCCGCCAAATAAATCGCCGAAAGCTTCAAAAATATCTTCTACGCTCGATGCCGCACCACCGCCCATACCGTCCAATCCGGCATGCCCATATTGATCGTAGCGTTGACGTTTTTCAGCGTTACTCAGAACTTCATAAGCCTCAGCGGCTTCCTTGAACTTAGCGACTGCATCTTCATCATCTGGATTCGTGTCCGGATGATATTTGATCGCTAGTTGACGGTAGGCTTTTGAGAGCACGTTCTTGGGCGCATCGCTCGCAACGCCGAGTACTTCATAGAAATCGCGTTTTTGAGCCATAGCTATTTAATCACAATCCTAATACGTCTTACTGTCATTCGGCCTTGGCGGAACTGAGTTCCAGTCGTTAACAACCTTCTGTTCGGGCAGTACACTTCTAATACCGTAGTGCATGCCTGAAATTGAAAAAGCCGCCCCCATCCAAGAGGGAGGCGGCTTCGTTAAACCAAATTGAATTAGGTTTGATCGTCGTGCTACGCAACTCTCGTTTTAACTAGTTTACGCTGCCCTCAACCTTTTGCTTATCTTTGTCGTCTGCGTCGAAGTTTGTCACCAATACTTCGGTCGTCAGCATCAAACCAGCAATGCTACCTGCGTTAGCCAACGCTGTACGTACAACTTTGACAGGATCGATAACTCCAGCAGCCAACATGTCGCCATATTTGCCAGCGTTCGCATTGTATCCGTAGGCTAGCGATTTTTTGGCTCGTACATTATCAGCAACAACAGAACCATCGATTCCGCCATTGTCAGCAATTTGACGCAGCGGTGCATCGAGTGCATTAAGGATGATGTCGACACCAATTTTTTCGTCGCCGCGAACAGAGCTACGAATTTCTTCAACAACCTTTTGACAACGCAGAAGTGCCACGCCGCCACCAGCCACGATTCCCTCTTCCACTGCAGCACGAGTAGCGTGCAAGGCGTCTTCGATTCGAGCTTTTTTCTGTTTCATATCAGTTTCGGTTTCAGCACCAACAGAAATAACGGCTACACCGCCCGAGAGTTTCGCCAAGCGTTCTTGGAATTTCTCTTTGTCGTATTCGCTTTCCGTTTGAGCCATTTGATTGTTGATTTGTTCAACACGTGCGTCGATATCAGCTCGCTTGCCAGCTCCGTTAACCAACACTGTCGAACTTTTGTCGATCGTGATCTTACGGGCTTGACCGAGTTGTTCGAGCGTTAGATTTTCAAGTTGCATACCAAGATCTTCACTAACGAGCGTTCCACCGGTTAACGTGGCAATGTCACCAAGCATATTCTTACGACGGTCACCAAATCCTGGAGCCTTCACGGCACAAACATTGAGGACACCTCGTAGTTTATTGACAACAAGTAGTGTTAATGCTTCTGCATCAACATCTTCAGCAATAATCAAAAGCGGCTTGCCAGTGCCACTTGCTTTTTCAAGCACTGGAACTAACGCCTGTAAATTGCTGATCTTCTTTTCGTGAATAAGAATGTAAGCATCCTCAAGTTCGCAATCCATTTCAGCTTGACGATTGATAAAGTATGGAGAGATATAGCCTTTGTCGAATTGCATGCCATCAACAAATTCGACGGTAGTTTCGGCTGTTTTACCTTCTTCGACGGTAATGACGCCATCTTTGCCAACTCGCTGCAGAGCGTCGGCTAATAGTTCGCCAATCGCATCGTCATTATTGGCACTGACAGAGCCAATTTGAGCAACTTCTTCTTTGCTAGAAACGGGTTGTGCCATATTCAACAACTGGCCTTGAGCAGCAACGACTGCTTTTTCGATACCCTTGCGAACCGACATTGGATTGCTACCAGCAACAATATTCCGCAAGCCTTCTTTATAAATAGACCGTGCCAAGACGGTTGCCGTGGTGGTGCCATCGCCAGCGAGATCTGAGGTTTTTTGAGCAACCTCAACAACCAATCGCGCGCCCATGTTTTCAAAACGATCCTCTAACTCGATTTCTTTGGCTACCGTAACGCCATCCTTGGTAACCGTCGGGCCACCGAAAGATTTGTCAATAATGACATTGCGACCCGTTGGCCCCATAGTGACGGCTACTGCGTCAGCTAGTTTATTTACACCACGCAACATCCGAGAACGCGCGTTGTCTTCAAACAAAAGTTGTTTTGCCACGATTCAAACTCCTAGCGTTGAATATTCAATGATTCAACTGATTATGAAAATGATTTGCTGCTCGTTA
>JABHUV010000225.1 GCA_018658605.1 Planctomycetaceae bacterium
CATTGGATTTACGAATTCAATCAACGTGATGCAAAATCACAATGGGACATCATTCTTAACGACATCACCGACGTCACGGGAGACGCGTTTTTAGGATTGGGTATGAGTTGTGCCCGCTGCCACGATCACAAATTTGATCCCATTCTGCAAAACGACTATTATCGCTTGCGGGCATTTTTCGCGCCTTTACTACCACTAGATGAACAATTAGCAGGCACTCCGAGCGAACGTGCGGCTTATCAGGACAAGCTAGAAAAGTGGCAACTAGCGACAATAGATGTCCGCAAACAAATCGACTCCATGCAGTCAAAACATATTGAAACGCTAACCACAGCGCAAATAGAAATGTTTCCCTTGGATGTTCGCCCGCTACTTTACAAGAAAAGTGGCGATCGGACACCCTACGAGAAGCAAATCGCTTACTTGGCATTTCGACAAGTTCAAAAGAAAATCAATGATGTGGACTGGTTAAAACATTTTAAGACAACCGACCTCGAAAAATGGAAACGACTATCTATCGAATTGAAATCCTTTGAACATTTAAGACCAGCACCACTCGGAGTCATCGCCTCAGTCACCGATGTCGATACGACGGCTCCCCCAACATTGATCCCCAACACTAGCAATGCTCTGCAGCCTGGTGGACTTAGTTTACTCGACCCGAAGACAACAACAGTCGTATCGTCAGCGAATCAACCTACGACCGGACGGCGAACGGCACTCGCTAACTGGCTAACCGATCCACAGCATCCGCTTACCAGTCGTGTGATGGTTAATCGAATATGGCAATACCACTTCGGCCATGGCATCGTAGATACACCAAGCGACTTCGGAACACTCGGCACGCGTCCTACACATCCGGAACTCCTTGATTTTTTAGCCGCCTCCTTCATCCAAAGCAACTGGGATATAAAAGAGCTTCATCGCATCATTGTTACATCTCAGACCTATCAGCAATCTGCAATCCACCCAAACGCGATTGAAATGCGTCAGCTCGATGTTGACAATCAATTTCTCTGGCGCGCAAATATTCGTCGCCTTGACGCCGAACAAATTCGTGACAACATTCTCAATGTCAGTGGTGAATTGGAACTACAATTAGGCGGCGCCGGTCAAGATGCAAACTCACCACGTCGATCGGCATATCTAAAAATGATGCGTAATCATCCTCACCCTTTTCTATTAGCGTTCGATGGAACCGATGGCATCCTAAGTTCACCGGAACGAAACACCACCACCACTCCAACACAAACACTACTGATCATGAATAATGCTTGGGTCCTAGCGCGGGCTGCTGCCCTGAGCAAGCTCACATTACCACCAAACTTGAAAAACTGTGAAAACAATATTGATCTGATACATTGGAAACTATACAGCCGTTGTGCTACCGATACCGAGAAACAATTTGCTCGTGATTTTTTGAATAACGCTAGATCACCAGAGGAAGCTTGGAGCGATTATTGTCACGTATTGCTAGCAGCAAACGAATTCCTATATATTCAATAATCCAACCTTTCGATACGTAATTCATTTTGCATCTACTATGAACACACCCCAACGCATATTAGACGGTCGATCCTCCCGACGTGAGATGTTAGCCCAAGTAGGTCTTGGCTTTGGCAGTATAGCGTTGTCAGGAATACTGAGTGAGCAAGCATTACGTTCGGAAACACTGCCGCCTAGTTCTGCTGCTGTCAGTCATCACGTTGCTCGCGCGAAACAAGTCATCTTTCTTTTCATGGAAGGCGGGCCAAGTCACCTCGATCTGTTTGACCCAAAACCCAAGCTTAGAGAACTCGCAGGACAACCTCTGCCTGACACTTATGGTCCAATCATCACCCCTATGGGTGAATACAATGCGCCGTTGTTGGCAGACAAACGAAAGTGGAAACAACATGGCGAAGCGGGGACATGGGTTTCCGATTGGCTGCCCAACATCGCAACTTGCGTAGATGACATTGCCGTTATTCGATCTTGCCATGGTAATGGACTAAACCACTCCAACGGTGTTTGCCAGATGAATACATGTTCCATCCGCGGCGGCCGACCGTCATTGGGTAGCTGGGTTAGCTATGGACTCGGCACAGAAAACAACAACCTGCCTACCTTTGTCGTAATTGAAGACGTCCCCAATAAGGTTTTTAACCGTGCGCGCAATTGGGGCACTGGGTTTATGCCTGCAACATACCAAGGTACTTCATTGTCGGGTAATAACCCGCCAATTCGTAATCTTGTTCCTGATAAATCGATCGATATACCAAGGCAAGTCCACAAGAATTCCTTATTGGCACAATTAAACAAACAACACGCTCAGCGACTTGGACAAGATCAAAGTGAACTGGAAGCACGTATCCGTAGCTTCGAACTTGCTTATCTAATGCAACAAACTGCTCCTGAAGCGGTTGATTTATCACGTGAAACTGCTACTACCAAAGCACTCTACGGCATGGACAACAAGCAGACAGAGGCTTTTGGGAAAAACTGCTTACTCGCACGGCGACTTGTCGAACGAGGAGTTCGCTTTGTGCAACTTTATCACGGTTGCGGCAGTAAATGGGACGCACATACCAACATCGAAACCAACCACACCGACAACTGCGGCACCTCGGATAAGCCAGTCGCTGGTCTGCTGAAAGATCTCAAACAACGAGGACTGCTTGACGAAACACTCGTCATCTGGGGTGGAGAGTTTGGCCGTACGCCGATGAGTGAAAAAGGAACTGGCAGAGACCACAATCCCTATGGCTTTACGATGTTCATGGCAGGCGGCGGTGTTAAAGGTGGACAAGTTATCGGCACGACCGATGAACTGGGCCTGCACGCTGTGGACGATCGCATGCATATTAAAGACATCCATACCACAATTCTTTATCTGCTCGGTCTCGACAACATGAAATTAGTGTACTCACATCAAGGCCGCCCAGAACGTCCTACACTCAACGAGGGTTCACCGATGCTGAAACTGCTCGGTTAACCCAGAATCCCCCACCGTGCATATTCTATATTCCACTAGTGATTTTTCCTTTTCTTTATTCTCTAGCTAAAATTGTTTTCATGTCATCAATCCCGCTACCTCCGTTAAACGGATTCCTCGAATTCCCGGTCTACAGCGCTCGAAATTCGGATAAGGATCGAGTCGTGGCGTTGATTGAATCTTGTTATCAAGAGCATGGGGATCAAATCATTCTCAATGGTGACGACTCAGATTTACTCAATTTGGAAGGCAACTATCGCGGCCGCGCTGGTGAATTCATTATTGTGGAAGACCAACAACAGACTGTTGTCGGTTGCCATGCTGTCATTCCACTCGATCAACAACCCCATGCGTGTACTTTTAAGAGACTCTATTTACACGAATCATTGCGAGGCCAGGGATTGGGACAAGCCCTGATGCAATGGGCGCTTGATTGGGCACGATCTCAAGGGTTTCAACGAGTCGAATTTTGGTCTGATACACGCTTTAAACGAGCTCACAACTTCTTCCTCAAAGCGGGATTTCTGACGGAAAACACGACTCGTAAAATGGACGATGGTTTTCAACCCTATAACGAGTTTTTTTTCTGGATAGACCTCTGAACTATTCCCGCAATGACTGAGTACCTCGTTCAATACACACAGGCTCACTAGTGGGTTAACATCACTCATAGATTCAGTACAATAGATCCACCGGCTGAAATGCACAAAATAATTTTCAAATGTATACCCGCAATGAATAATCAACATACCAACGAGTCTAAACCATCACAGGATAATTCAATCATGAAACGATCCATAAAATTTGCCGCTCTATTTCTAGTTGGCCTGACATTGCAGAGTTCTTTTGTCGAGCGAACCTCCGCCGCAGAAATCGAGGAACTTGTCACGATTGAAGGTATCACGCAGTTCCAACTTGATAATGGCCTAAAAATTCTGCTGTATCCCGACAATTCAGCTCCCACGGTAACCGTCAACCTGACCGTTTTTGTCGGGTCTCGCCATGAGGGCTATGGTGAAACAGGTATGGCTCATCTGCTCGAACACATGGTATTTAAAGGAACGCCTACTCACGGTGACATCCCAGGTCTACTTACTGAGAAAGGCGCTCGCTTCAACGGCACTACTTCACTAGATCGAACCAATTACTACGAAACACTACCGGCGGGGAATGAGAACTTAGAATTCGCAATTAAGCTCGAAGCAGATCGCATGATCAATAGTTACATTAAAGGTTCAGACCTCCAGTCAGAATTCTCGGTTGTCCGCAACGAGTTCGAGCGAGGCGAAAATAGTCCCAGTCGCATTTTGATGCAGCGGATGACATCCGCTGCGTTTGACTGGCACAATTATGGAAAATCGACCATCGGAAACAAGAGCGATATCGAACTCGTACCATTACCAAATCTGCGCGCTTTTTATCGCAAATACTACCAACCTGATAACGCTTTGCTGATCATCGCTGGTCAGTTTGACAAAGCCAAAGCACTCGATTTTACCAAACAACATTTCGGAGCTATTCCGGCACCCACGCGTAAACTTGACAAGACCTATACGATCGAACCACCGCAAGACGGCGAACGCAGTGTGAAGCTGCAACGTACGGGAGAAGTCGCAATCGCCGGTCTCGTGTATCACGTTCCTGCCTCTGCCCATGAAGACTTCGCCGCAGTCGATGTATTGAGCTATATCCTGTCAACTGAACCGGCCGGGCGCCTGTACAAAGCGCTCGTGGAAACTAAGATTGCTAGCAGCATCGTCGGTGGCACTTTTGCTCAACGAGATCCCGGCATCATGATCTTCTATTCTCAGGCAGCCGATAAGGATAACGTCGAAGAAGTTCAAACCACCATGATCGCTGAAATTGACAAGATTGCTGATAGCGGCGTTTCAGACGAAGAGGTGCAGCGAGTTGTTCAGCAAATCAAGAAACAACGTGAACAGTCTCTCAACAATACAGCTCGCGTCGCCGTTCGGCTAAGTAACTGGGCGGCTCAGGGTGACTGGCGTTTGTTCTTTCTGTATCGAGATCGAGTTGAAAAAGTGACAGCCGCAGATGTGCAACGAGTTGCAAAACTTTACATGGGTGCTAACAACCGCACGACTGGACTATTTATTCCTACGGAAGCGCCACAGCATGTAACGATTCCCAGTACCCCTGATATTGCAGCAATGGTAAAGGATTATCAAGGTCGCAAATCGATCGCCCAAGGTGAAAAATTTGAAACCTCATTAGATAATATTGGTGAACGAACGACGCGAGACGAATTGTCTACTGGTGTCCAGACCGCCTTACTTTCCAAGAAAAGTCGCGGTGAACAAGTTGTACTGAGTTTAAGCCTTAATTACGGTAACGCTACGAGTCTATTGAAATATGATGATGCCGCTAGTTTCTTGGGGTCGATGATGATGCGCGGTACTGAATCGATGAATCATCAACAGATTCAGGATGCTTTAGATCAACTCGGCGCGTCACTCTCCTTCGGAGGATCCGCTGGCTCACTCTCCATCTCAATAACTGCGAAACGGAAAACATTACCCGCAGTATTGGCAATTATGACTCAAGTATTACAGGCACCTTCATTTCCGGAAGATGAGTTCGAGGTCCTTCGACAACAGTCGATCACCGGTTTGGAAGCATCTAAATCCGATCCTCAAGCGCTTGCCATGAGTTTATTAGCACGAACCATGACGCCATATGACAAGAACGATATTCGCGCGTCACATACAATCGAAGAACAAATCGTTCGACTTAAATCTGTAAAGCTTGACGACGTCAAGGAACTTTACGCAACTCAAATTGGCAATGGTTCTGGGGAACTAGTTGTCGTGGGAGATTTTACAGCAGAAGAACTATTACCCGTGGTGACAGACGCTATCGCAAAACTTGCGACGAAGGTGGAGTATGTTCGAATTGACTCCTCAGCGTTTCCTGATGTAAAGGGGCGTCATGAAACCATCCTCACCCCCGGAAAGAAAAACGCTTTCTACCTCGCCGCCCACCAAGTGCCTGTCGGACGAATGAATAAGGATTATCCCGCACTGGTTGTAGCCAATCAAATACTTGGGGGCGGCAGTTTGTCATCACGTTTGGCCGATCGCGTGCGACAAAAAGATGGACTTTCCTATGGTGTCGCATCAATGTACCGCACCTACTCGTTTATGGATCTCGGACGTTTCATGATGTATGCAATCTCCAATCCAGCTAACTCGGATAAGGTGGTCGCGGCAATACGCGAAGAGGTTGAGTTGTTGCGTAAAGAAGGCATTACTGCTGCTGAACTCAAAAAAGCAAAAGAGGCGATTATGCAAAGCAATGCAGTATCTCGAGCAACCGATAATGGAATGCTTGGACTGCTGAATTCGCTGGTCGTGCAACAACGCGATATCCAATCAACCAAGGATCTCGAAATTGCCATTCAAGCGTTAAGCGTGGAACAAGTTAATGCAGCAGCTCGCAAATATATGTTACCTGAAAAGCTGATTGTGATTACTGCTGGAGACTTTGAATCGAAATAACCCTCGTCTGTTTACACTCAACGACGGTTACTCAACAGGCGTAGCGTAATCTGCCAACTTTGGTGGATCGTTGTGCCATGAACTCCAAAAGAACTCACCACATCCGTTGTGACGACCGCGGGCTTCAATACCCTCACGCAATTGCAAGCGTCTATCTGCAATACCCTGACCCAGTTGCTGACCTCGGTGCGCGATCCTATTACCAACTGCAAGTAATAGAGGTACCATTTTGGGCTCGTCCGCTGTAGCTAGTATCACAGCTTCAGACTGCTGCCCACCGTTATCGACGATAGTCTCTTCAAGAACGACTGGACTCGACAAACGACCTGAGATTCCATTTCGCAAGCATCCACAGGATCCCGCACAGCCCACAGCCGAAATTAACGACATGCCCATTAGCATAAGTCCCCAGCGTTTAGCTGTTTCTCCAAAACGCATCCGATTCCCCCCCCACTAAATTCAATCGTTGTGTTTACGCTCAAAGCAAGCATAACTATTAAAAGCATCGGGGTTTGAAGCCCCTACAATCGATAAAATCTGCAAAGTTTAACACATAAAATTTAGCTGAGACAACTGTTGATTTGTTCTCATTTACTCCGATGTTTCGGTACTAATTGGTGCGTCCGTTTACAACTGCGCCAAAACCGCATTACCCATTTGTACAGTAGTCAAATCTCCTCCAAGATCCGGCGTTTTGTTGCCATTGAGCAGCGCTGCTTCTACCGCCTGACGGATACTCTCCGAGGCGCTGCTACATTGCAGATGGTCAAGCATCATTGCTAGGCTCAAGATGCATGCGATTGGGTTTGCGATGCCTTGTCCAGCGATATCCGGCGCCGAGCCATGAACTGGCTCGAACATCGAAGGAAATTCCTTAGTTGGATTCACGTTGCAACTGGGAGCCAGCCCCAATCCACCACCGAGTATACCTCCGAGATCCGTCAATAAATCTCCAAACAGATTGGAAGCCACAACAACATCAAACTCATTTGGGTGCCGAACAAAATTCATCACAGCAGCGTCACAGTGCATTTTCGAGACTTCCTTTACATCTGGGTAATCACCGCGGATATCGGTCAGAATCTCATCCCACATTACGTACGAGTACTTCAAAGCATTCGACTTAGTAACCATCGTTAAACGTCCACGTCGTTGCTGGGACAGTTCAAATGCATACCGCAGAATCCGCTCCACGCCTTTACGAGTATGCACTGCTGTTTGCACAGCTACTTCGTCGTCACTGCCCAGTTTAAATCGCCCGCCATTATCAATATATTCACCTTCAGAATTCTCACGAATCACGACAAAATCAATATCCTTGTAACTGCGACCCGCAAGCACACTGTCTAATCCTCGGCATAGTCGCGCCGGCCTCACACAGGCGTATTGGTCAAATGATTGACGAATCTGTACCAAGGGCGCGAGCGTCTCATGGTCAGGCAAAATATCTGGCCACCCTACCGCTCCGAGCAATATTGCATCCATGCCTTGCAGTTGTGCCAAGAAATCGACAGGTACTAGTTGCCCATGCTTATGCCAATATTGCATCCCCCAATCGAAGGTTGTGCAATCAAAGGTGATGTCCTGTAATTCACCAACTCGGTACATCACCCGTTCGGCCTGTGCTAAAACATCGGGGCCAATTCCGTCACCTGGATATAGTGCAATCTCGAACTTCATAGAATTGATTCCAATGCGGTATATTTTCCAAAATATTTGCAATTGAACAGGCGTTGGCCAAACCAGTGCTCCAACAACTACTGGATACTTTGCAGCCAAGCCAATGTCACATACCCCACATGGGCTAATGAAACAGCAGAACATTTATCCGCGGTGTCCTCTGTCGTGTGCCAATACGTTTCTCGATGCCGCGCGCTAGGATAATCGAAATCGATAATGTCAATCGTTGGAATCTTCGCGATTTCATTTAATGGTAAATGATCATCACGTACTTCATGCCGAGTTTGAGCATAGAATTCTTTGACATCGAGACGTCGCGCTATTGCCCAAAACTGTTGAATTAACTGGGGAGCAAAACGCCGGCTGTTTATTTCTTGATAAATTTGTAAATTTGCGTCGCCAACCATATCCAACAAGATCCCTGCTGAATACCTATACGCCGGTGGCAGCGCCGCGTACTCTCGAGCGAAATGTGTTGAGCCTAAAAAAAATGGGTCGCGATCATTGTCATACACAAGCTCTTCTCCATCAAACAACACAAAATCAACTCCGACTTTACCTTCTAACTTGCCCATATGTGGTGCCAAACCACACAACACAGCAACACCACTTGCACCATCGTTCGCCCCTACAAACACCCCTTTTCGATTGGCTACGATGGGATCATTATCTGGAAACGGCCGAGTATCGTAATGCGCGCAAATTAATACTCGTGCGTGCCTTTCCGGATGCCATTGTACAATCAGATTAGTCATCTTCACGGACTCAACAGATTGCCGAGTCAGAGGGTTCCTAGCGTTAAATGACTGCTCAACAACCGTTGCCCCAAAACCTTTAAAATACTTCACAAGCATCTTACGTTGTTCATCCATCCCCGGGGAACCACTAAAGCGTTTACCAATGGCGACCATCTCCTTCAACTTATCCATACAGATTCGACCGTCCACTGGGAGAGTATTAAGATACGCATCGTCAAGTTTGGAGATTAATACTTGCAATGCGGTGACGTCGACGGCGGCAAATATTTTCTTCCGGGTATCGGGATCCAAACGCCCTTGCCGAGTGTATTGCATGATGGCTTGTTGCCGTAACGATAGTAATGCCTGATCGCCACTGGCGGTTTCAGGTGACCCCAGACAACCAAACAATGCAATAAACAATAATAATACCAGCATTCGTTTCACTAAACTTCTCCACCTAACAGCATTCATTCACCACAATCCATTCCGGGCAACAAACCAGACGCTCGAAATCATCCATAGCTTCCATCTTATGCCATAGGAGTCCCTCACGGCAATTGAGAATTATCGAAGCCGCCTTTTTTTTACAATTGTCGTGTTTCGTAGCCAAAGTTTAGTAGGTTCCGGCGGAAAGCACCGAGTAAGCGGGCCCATAACTTTGCGTTATCTGTTAACATAAACACAGGAAAACCACTTGTTCATCGCAAACCAATTCATGAAGACTCAAACCGGTACAATTCGAGCAATACTAAGCATCGCAACAACTTTTATGCTAGTGGGATTGCTGGCACCACTGGTTTTCGCTGATGATCCGGTTAGTGTGCAACAACTTATCGACGATCTCTCCTCTCGTAAATTTATCCAACGCGAAACAGCGACATTAGAGTTAATCGACCGCGGTACATCTATAATTCCATTGCTCGAAAAGAACATCCCCAAACAAAACTACGAAGGACTCACTCGATCAATTCATGTCTTAGTTCAGTTGTCACTACAAGTAAAAACCGCTCGGTTTGGACCCAGCAACGGCGCCAAACAAACGTTAGATGTACTGGCGCAATCTACCGATAACCGCATCGCGCGCCGCGCCGCCACAGCCCTCACGCGAATCAACAAAATCCGTGAAGAAGAAGCGTTGGCTGAATTCCGCAAACTCGGAGGCTGGATTGAACGTGTTTACACCCGTATTGGGCCCAACTCAAAGTACGTCATCCGTATGTATCTAAATACCTCCTGGCGTGGTACGGAGGAAGATTTGTACTTGCTAACATGGATTACCACCGCTCAGGAATTACTCATCGAAGGCGTCGAGCTTTCCGGTAATTGGATGCCCATCATCGGTAAAATGCGAAACCTTGAGTCCTTAGTACTCAAACGCTGCAAACTGCAAGATAAACTGTTCTCGGAAGTCCGCCACCTCAAGCAACTCTCTAATCTAGACCTGCGATACTGCCCTATCACTGACACTGGCTTGCAACACCTGACGTCCATGACTCAACTTCTTTATGTCAAACTGTACGGCACATTAGGAACAAAAGATGTAGCCGAATCGATTCGACAAGGCACTCAAGCCGATGTGGATTACCGACAAGGCGCTTTCCTCGGTGTTGGCTGCCGACAACCACCTGGCCCCTGCTACATCGAGAGTGTCCAAGACGGTACGGCGGCTGACAAAGGTGGTCTGGTTGTAGGCGATATTGTCACTGGCTTCGACAATCGCAAAGTTGAATCATTTCTTGACCTTCGCAAAATCATCAGTGATTACGCGGCGGGTGACAAATCAGTCGTGCATATACTAAGGCTAGGATCACCTCACACCTCGAAAATTAACAAAGCTAATCAAGATGCGCCACAGGTTTCTTTTGTTCAACACACTGGCGGAGTTATTGTTACGGAGATTAAAACGACCTGCCCTTTGTATATTGCTGGTCTACGAAAAGGACACATCGTCAGCACTATGAATCTGGCTGAAGTCCATACGCCCGAGGAGCTTCTTAGCCAATATAAGTTGGCAGAAAAAGGCCCCGTGCAAATGGTCTATTACACGATGTCTAAGAAAATGGACATTTCTGTTGAATTTGGAGAATGGGAATAATTCGACATCCCAGTTATCAAAAAGCGTTTTACTAACTAAAAGGGAATGATATGCGATCAGAAATAACGAGGCGACAATTCAAAGGTACTGCGATACAATCGCTACTTACCTTTTCCTTGCTCGAAACTCTCTTTGGGGCAGAACTGTTCGCGAAAGACATTCGACCTGTGACGGCCCAATGGCTTAAAGAACTCAATACTATCGCTCAGGATCTAAAGGGTACCAAGCTCACTCAGGGGCAATGGAAAAACCAGTGTGAGAAACTATTCAAGCAAGTCAACCTGCGAGACTTGTTGGAATTTATAGATTTTGACGGCAGGATTTCTCAAACTCCATTTCGCGAAAAAGGAGAACGTGCAATTCGCTTTCGTTTTCCTGAAGTGGAAGGTTTGCCGACGAATCTGATTTTCGGTCACCAGATATTTAAACTCAAACAAGGTCAAAGTGTCGTGCCCCACGGACACGACAATATGGCGACCGCGTTCTTAGTACTACAAGGCTCTTTTCATGGACGCCACTACGACCGTCTCGAAGATACCCAGTCACATATGATCATCAAACCAACCATCAACGATACGTTTAAACGAGGCGACGTTTCATCTATTACCGAACAGCATGACAATGTCCATTGGTTTAAAGCAACCGCGGAACAAGGATATATTTTTAATATTCACTTGCTTAATTTACATGGCGGCAACAGTGGTCGAGTTTACATTGACCCCAACGGTGAAGCATTAAATGACGGATCCATTCGTGCTCGCAAAATTTCATCAGCCGAAGCTACCAATTTATATGGCTGAGATTCTTCTCTCTACATTAAGAAACAAATATTCAAATGAAAACACTGGAACTTAATCATGTCGCTATTAGTGTCGAGGATGTCGACCGCACTTGCGATTTTTACGCTAACATCATGCAACTTGAACAACTCCCACGGCCAGCATTTGATTTTCCAGGCGCATGGTTTCGGCTCGGCTCAGGACAAGAACTACATATTATAGGCAATCGCCAAGATGATGTAATTGCGGCGCCTCGTGGAAATCACTACGCCCTAATGATTGATGACATGGACGCCTGGGAACAACATCTACACAAACTCAATGTGGAAACTTATCCTCGCCGCACTCGCCCTGACGGCGCTGAACAGCTATTTTTGCACGACCCTGATGGACATGCAATCGAACTCTGCACGCGACCCCCTCAATAACACCACACTCGGTTTCGCACCACGATGACTACAGACAATTCAGCGACATCCATCCTCATCATTGGCGCTGCTCAAGGCATTGGGCAAGCGATCGCTCGCACATTCGCCGCTAACCATTACCACGTAATCCTTGCCGATTTAAGCGAATCCGTTTACCAGACTGCGGAACAAATTAGGGTGAATTTACCACAAGCTTCTGTTGACGCAACGGTCTTGGATGCAACGGATTTACACGCGGTCGAGCAACTCGCAGAAAATATTACCGAATTCCAACCGGAGACACAGCAAAACCTTCAGCATGTGGTTTACTCTGCCGGTGCGGGTTCCGGAAAATTTGGTTTTCCCTTTTGGAATATGCATCCCAGTGATTGGAAACGTGTGTTGGACGTTAATTTAATGGGAGCGGTTAACGTAGCCCACACGTTTTCTAACATACTCATAGCTAACCAAAGCGATAATTCTTCCAAAATCGTAGACTCAACACTGCTTTTCATTGCGTCAATCGCTGGGCAAATAGGTTCCCAAACCGATCCGCCCTATAGTGCCGCTAAGGCGGGTTTGATTAACTTCATGCAAGTCGTCGCCAAAGACTTAGCACCCTTTGGAATTCGCGCAAATGCCATCTCGCCCGGCATGATTCAAACCGCACTGGTTCGCAGTATCTGGCAAGCGTGGAATGATCAACAAGCTGAACATGACAAAATTGACTACAAACAGTGGGGCCAAAATAAGCTAACAGACATCTGCCCATTAGCACGTTGGCAAACACCCGAAGAAATTGCTGCCACCGCCCTGTTTCTGGCCTCAACCGGTGCTGCTAACATCACGGGGCAAACGATCAACGTTGACGGCGGCATCATTATGCACAGTTAGCCGAACCCGCAGGAACGGTTCTATTTGGCCGGCACAGAAGTCAGCCAAAGATCCGTCCGCGCGATAAATGATTTGGCCACCGCATACTCGGCAACCACTTGTAATTGTCCAGCGTTATAAGTACCCACGATCCGAATAGGGGCAGAGAACACTGGCCACGTGCCTGTTAAAACAAGCTTCACCTTTTTTGAGCTATCACCGCTGCCTGCGGATTTCACTGCTTCAATACTTACTCCCTCGGGAAGTCCAGCAATGTCAATCAGCAGTTCATCGGCAAACCCACCTAAACGTGAGATTGATACCTCAATTTCTAACTTCTCTCCTGATTTAACAAACTCGCCCGACTCTAATGTCAATTTCACACTAGGTTGCAGTTTGGCGACTTCCATACGATAGGCGTAGCGCGGACCGCCCACGCGATGTAAGTCTCTAATGCGAATTTGATACGCGCCGTCGACTGGAATCTTATACGTAAAAGCGGGATCACGATTTGCACGATCTTTGTCGTCTTGTGTAGACAGTAATTTCCCCGTGCTATCATAGATTTCAACTAAAGGATCGGTTGGAAAACCTAACGAACGAGCAAATATTCCGATGACCAATGACTCGCCTTTCTGAAGATTTTCAAGCAGGAACACATCCTGATCTTCGCGTTGTTCAATAACACCGCTAATACTGACGGGTAAAACGACAATCTGTGGAGATTCAACACTGGATTGCTGTGTGGCAACCACCACATTCCTAGCGGTTAGCGGTACGTAGACGGTGCCTGGAACGCCGGCAAGCGACACATAAGGCATCTCAACTGTACCTGTCCATTGCAGAGACTCTTCCTCGAACCCAGTCCCCTGCAACTGCAAGTCCGCGGTCTCCGCTGAAACGGAAAGTGGCAAACAATAGTCAAGTAATCGTTGGTTTGTGGCAGTCAAGCGATATACGTAATCAGCGTTCGATGAAAAACCGATCGTTGAGTTCGTCGCTTCGGGAAACGCAAAAATCCTCACTTGCGCCATACCAGTACGCTTAGCTGTATAGGATAACTGAGGATCTAACCCACGTTCATCATCATTTTGAGCAAGAACAAACCCTCGGCTATCACACACTTGGATGATTGCATCCATCGCCACGCCAAGAATATTGTTCGCAACTAACAATAACGATAGGGTCTCACCCTCGTTTAAATCGACTAGAAAAATATCAACATCTGCCGACTCTTTTAACTGTCCATTGATAACTGCTGGCAAAGTAACTTGGGTACCCTCACCCGGCTTACCGTTGGGTTCTTTTTCACGGAACTCAGCCACTGCACCGACGATCAACGGAATTACCTTAGTGGCTCCTTCATCATCAAAAAAACGAAAATGGTATACGCCCGCACGAACCTCAGTGGATGCTTCAACGGATAGCTTGCCTGCCGTTTCCAGCGGTTTGACCTTCAGCCCAGCAGGCAACTCACCGGCCACCTTAAGCGGCCACTTCGTCCAACTCCCCTTAACGGTTATGTCTTCC
>JABHUV010000201.1 GCA_018658605.1 Planctomycetaceae bacterium
AGGAATTGGCTCGCCAGTATAGTCGAAGGCGGCGAGTCGGCGGAGCATTTCGCGACGACCTTCAAGTCGTTCAGTTTCGGACGGAATATAGTCAATGGAGCGGTATGCTTTGAGTCGAGCAGGATCGGGATCGCGCGGGAGGCTGTACAGGACAGTATTCACCCGTGGTCGCAAACGTTTTATCAGAGGATTAATTATTTCTTTTGCGTGCTGGCGGATAGCAGCATTTTTTGCGGGCGTGCAACCGAAGGCTACACCGGCAGGCTGCGGTGTCTGCCATCCCTGTCCGTCGTCGACTCCCCACGGGTGGACGCAAATGATGGCGGTATCATCACCGTCTAAATAATTTGGGATTTCGATGATACCGCGCGCGTTGTATGAAAAACGCCATGCCCGCACACTTAACGTGGAATTGGGATCATTCACCAAGGGAGGCGCTAGGTAGTGAGTCTCGTCGAGGATTGGGTCGATGTATTTGGGGTAGTCGGCCAGCAACGGTTTGGGATTATTGATAGGAATCAAGTTATTTGAATAACTGCGAGGTTTAGTGGCCTCACAATATAGCGATGAAGTAATGAGTATTGCGATGACTAATAGTAGTTGCTTGAACATGTAAGATGTGTCCTAGGTTCGCGGTTGGAATTGCTAGTTTGTGGAGGTCGTCGTATCGGCAATCTTATCCATCGTAACGATTTCAGCTTGAGTGTCAGCGCTTTTTACAATGTCGCACATCATCCGCAAGGTTTCATGTTTGGGGTCTTCCACAACTAAGCAGGAAGGGTGGCAGAGAAAATCAAATACACTGGTGTTGTCGATGGCCCAACCAATTGCCATCTGGACAGCTTTTTTGAATTCGGAAAGCTCCCAAAGATTACTACGGAAAGCAGTCACGTCGCTGATGGGACTCATCGGGATTTCAATCAGCCCGTTAGGGTATTTATAGGGTTGCGCGTATTGTTGTGCACGTAAAATATCCGTAAATATTTCATCCGGCACACCGTCTGGGGAACGGTCGGACAGATGGCTTGGATATTTGCTACTCACCCACTTGAAGCCCAAGTCGAGAAATAATTTCTGTAGGTCTTCTCTTTTATCGAGCCCGTTGTAGAACCCACCCGGTGTACGAAAACCGTTTTGTTTGATGCCTGCGCGTTTCCGAAGTGCGAGGTCGGTGATCTTGACGTTGTCGCGAATTACTTGGTGAACTGATTTTCCGGCAACGAGCCACGGTGATCGTTGGAATCGAAACTGAGTTTCCTCAGCTGTGGCGGCGTGCACGTTGATATGGTCGTAGGTGTGATTTCCAATTGCGTGACCTTGTTTCGACAATTCCGTTAACCAGTCGACATTGGCTTGTTCAAGCACGCGTCCAACGGCGAAGAAGTGTAGCCGAACTTCATGTTTAGCCGCAATCTTACCCGCCTCCAATGCGTAAGATTTGGTAGCTTCGTCAAGATCTCCCTTTTGATAGTCCCACTCGAGCATACCTCGTTTAGGATAATGTCGACTCATTTCGAGGTCGTAGGTTATAGCGATTTGTGCTTTGGTGCGGCTCGGGGAATCAAATAAGTGTTCCCCCTGTACTACGG
This sequence comes from Planctomycetaceae bacterium, assembly GCA_018658605.1. The sequence goes on from JABHUV010000201.1 coordinate 1,590, forward strand.
GAATTGTGGAATGAGCCGTGAACGCAGTTGCAGCGGCGATGATCTGACGGCGGTTTAATGACGAACGGTTTCTCATCGGATGATTGAACCAAATGACGATAGAATTGTTGACCCCATTATAGCGGGGACACGTTTTGCAAGGGTGTGAAATAAAGAATCCACTCTGGTTTTCAACTAGGTGGCGGTAATTAACGCGTGACTATTTAAACGGATTGGTTGAATCAAACTTGATTTTGGGGAATGTCGTTTGCCAACCGTTAAGCTTGAGTTTTAAACGTGACACAACCTGAGGTCGGCTCGCGCTCAGGTCGTTCAATTCGCTCGGATCGTTACCGAGGTCATATAATTCGTAATGATCTTGGCCAAACCAATGGACGAGTTTTAGGTTTCCCTCCCGCAGGGCGCCAACAGGGACGCAGCCCGCGCCGTGATAATGGGGATAGTGCCAATAGAGTGTGTCTCGGGTGAGAGGTTGGCCGGTGGTGAGTAGTTTTGCAATGCTCAATCCGTCCAGATGCTGTTTGGGCATCAATGGTAATCCCGCGATTGTTAACAAAGTGGGGTAGAAGTCCATGCTGGTTATGGGAATATCCGTAGAGGTGCCGGCAGCAATGTGTTCGGGCCAGCGGACGATCATGGGAACGCGGATTCCTCCTTCATAGATCCATCCCTTACCGGCCCGCAGTGGAAGGTTGGATGTGCATGGCTTTGTCGAAAGGCCACCATTATCGGAACTGAAGATGACCACGGTATTCGCTGCTAGATCTTGCGTTTTCAACGTTGTCAGAATTTGAGCAACCGATAGATCAACCGCTTCTACCATGGCTGCGTATTGAGGGTTGTCCTGCAGTTGTTTGTTCATTCGCTGGTGTTCTTTTTCCAGTCCGGCTGGACCGACCGACTGAGGTGGGTTGGTCATCAATTTACGACGATATTTATCTACGGTTTGACGAGCTTCTTTTAAGGGAAGATGCACCGCGTGGTAATTCACGTACGCGAAGAACGGTTGGTTTACGCTTTGTTTTTCAAGAAACGCAATTGTGTTGCTAGTAATTTTCCGGGTGGATTTGGGGTCCTCGTCGGATCCGCCCCGCGCTGCAATCTCTTGAGAGGTGCTGAAGCCAGCCATCGCAGGTGTCATGGTCCCGATATGCCATTTGCCGGTGAAGAAAGTGTGGTAGCCTCCGTCACGCAGGGCGCGAGCCAGTCCGATGTGTTCAGTGGGATTAATGCTTCCGCCCCAATTCGTGCAACCATGTCTCGCGGGTGTTTGCCCCGTAATGATGCTTGCACGGGTGGGCGAACAAACTGTGCTTGCGGTATAGGCATGGGTGAAACGAATGCCGTCGCGGGCGAGTTGGTCGAGGGTTGGACTTTCATAGAACGTAGTGTTGTAACACCCCAGATCACGCCAGCCTAAGTCATCCGCTAGGAAAAACAGAATATTGGGCTTTCCAGCTTCTGCTTGGGGTGCCGCAAGCGCAACCAGTATACTGAAAGTAATAAAAAAAAAACGTTGTGTACACGACATACTATTTACCACAGTCCTGTCAAACATGGAGTTTACTAGGTTGTTGGTCGAGTTGAATATCAAAATAGGTTATTTCCGATTCGAAAAGGCATCGTCATGCACAACTGAATCGCACCAAAACCATTGGAGGCATCGACAACTCGCAAAACAAAGAACAGGTTGCATTATATAGAAAGCCGCACTGCCATGAAGGACTGATCATGGACCGAAGTTACGTTTTAACGAGTCCACGAGCAAACGTATCAACGCCGGTTGAGTAATGCGCCGCATCGGGGGTTGCTGCTGCATCCATGTAAGGTGTTAGGAGGTGATTGGTTGCCAGTTCAAAAGAAACTTGACTCGTGGGCCACGGCGGATGCTCAACATCTCCACGCAACAGGATGCCATCGCGACTTTCCGAATAGAGCGAGTATCGCTCGCTGCTCCACTGGATGAAGTTGGAGGAGGCAAATGAATTAAGTTCCGCTGCGTCGGCATCCGCAGGTTCATAGCGCACGTCAAATTCTAATTTGCCATCATGGTCGTAACTTCGATATAGCGTAGAGGAATTAGCTGTTTTCTCGTAATCCATACGACGTTTACGATACGGTAAGTGAAAATGACGTTTACCGAAGGTGCGGGTAAAGAACTCAGGCGTATCCAGTGAAAGAAAAAAGATTCCATCGATGCCATCATAACGACAATAGGTCCTGACATTGATTTCTGGGAAGGAAAGCATGCCGGGAACTCGCGGCATCCAACGCCGTCGGACATCATGCATTTCAAAAGCCACAATCCCGATCCAGGCGTGATCATCAAACAAATCTAGTTCTAACGTTGCTGGCAGGAAAGGTCGAAGCACGTCCGGTGCAATTTTCCAATGCAGGAAGAGTGCATTGTGCCAACCCATTTTGACTTGCCATTTCATCTTGGTTTCCTCATGTTGTGGTCGGTTTGCCGATTAGCCTAGGAATCGTCGTTACAACAGTTCTCCTATCGGATGTCCCTGTGGCAAAATATGAACTGGGCGGCCGAAATAGTCAGAAATTGTCGCACGATAATCTATTCCGAGATGACGATATATTGTGGCGAGTAGGTCTTGAGGAGTGGTGGGCCGTTGCGTGGGGTATTCGCCCTTGGAATTGGTTGCCCCAATAATTTGCCCCATTCGCATGCCGCCGCCGGATACCAAAGCGGTGTAGGCTTGAGGCCAATGGTCACGCCCAACCGAGTTGTTTGGTGTTCCCTTGCGAATTTTAGGCGTGCGGCCGAATTCTCCGACGACGCAAACCATGATTTTGCGATCGAGGTTTCGCTCATAGATGTCTGAAATCAGAGCGGATAAGCATTGATCCAGAAAGGGTAGTCGAGTCCGCATGAATTTTGCAAAATGACCCTCGCGTCCCGCATTTCCAGCATGGTCGTCCCAATTAGTATGTTGCGGCCCTGATAGCGGCGTGTTGCAATAAATATTTATAACAGGGACGTGGGCTTCGGCGAGCCTGCGGGCTAGCAAACAACTCTGGCCCCAAGTGTTTAGTCCATATCGCTTACGCACCTCGAGTGGCTCCTGCTCGATGTTAAATGCAGCGGCAGCGGTTGGACTAGCGAGCATTTGATAGGCGAGTTGTCTGAATTCATCGACGCCGGCAAGTTCCCCGCGAATGTCAATATCACGGCGGAGTGTGTCTAGTCGGGACAGAAGCCCCTTGCGTTCAAGTAGCGATTGCGAATTGCGACCAGCCGCAAGCCTTAATTGTGGAGTCTGGTAATTTGGTTTACTAGGGTCGGTAACTTCAAACGAGCTGTGATGCAGCCCCAGATAGGTGGGTCGAGTCATATAGGGCCGTTGTGGCAACGTCACGTAGGGCGGCATACCAGACTTTGTAAACCCGAGTACATGGCTCGCGATATGCCCAAAATCGGGGTGATCACTTTTGGATTGAGAGGTGGGGTCAAGTTTAGCAGGACGTTTTCCAGTGAGTGCAATAACGCCCCCGTCGCTATGGATATCAACGTCGTGGTGCATTGATCGAATTAGTGAAAATTTGTCCGCGAGTTTCGCCTGTAATGGGAAATGTTCGCAAATGTCGATTCCTGGTACGTTTGTGGCAATACTGGAGAATTGACTTCTCATTTCCGACGGGGCGTTCGGTTTGAGATCCCATGTTTCAAAGTGCGAAGCGCCGCCGTGTTGGTAAAGCATGATGACCGAAGTGTCTTTTAATGCCTGATTGTTCGCTGCTCGCAGCGCAAGGACATCCGACAGAGTGACGCCACCCAAAGCAAGAGCACCCACTTGCATGAAACCACGTCGGTTAATTAGTGAAGGGCGCATTTAATGTGAATTTGAATCTGGTAGGGATGAAGATGTAAAGTGCACGCGGAACGGATCTCGCTATATCTCATAGACTGCGTTACGTTTAATATTGTAACGAATCTTCAAGGTTTTATTTATCGAAATTTGTGCCGGAGAACAGAGGATCGCCATGATTTTGTAGCCACACGATCATTTCCTCACGTAGTTGATTCTTGACGTTCGTTGCTCGTTTACTGCTAGCCAGGTCGTGCATTTCAAAGGGATCGGAACCGAGGTGGAATAACTGTTCCCGTTGCACCTCGGGGTAATAGATGAATTTCCAGTTTTGCATGCGTATCATTCGTTGTTGATTATGAAAGTATCCAATGATAAACGGATAAACTTCTAGCAACTCATTGCGTAGAACTGGCATCAAACTGGTTGCTTCTACTGCGGGAAGCACTTCGACGCCCGCAAGTTCACAAACTGTCGGGTATAGATCGCGTAAATAACATTGTGCCGAACGTTTTTCGCCTCGTGGGATAGTGTTGCCCGCAAAAATCAGCGGTATGCCGATGGTATGTTCGTACATGTTCTGCTTGCCCATTAACCCGTGGCTTCCAAGAGCCAAACCGTGATCGCTCGTGAAGATGATTATGGTGTTTTTCAATTCGGGATCTGTTTGTTTTAAAGCAGCGACAATACGGCCGACTTGTTGGTCCATATAGGAAATGACGCGATAGTAGGTTACGAGATCGCGTTGGATATCTTTCTTTTTGCGGGGCCAGGGATTTAGTAATTCGTCACGACCGGAGAAATTACCGTGGTCGAATGGATGTTTACCGCGGAAGTTTTCGGGGAGCTGCATGTTCTTTGCTTCATACGCGTCTATCCAACCGGGTGGATTCAAAAGCGGATCATGGGGTGCTGTAAAGTTGACCTGTAAAAAGTATGGTTTGTCAGACTTGCGTCTGATGAATTCAATCGCCGCATCAGCAAACTTGCTTTCGATATCGGGTGTTAAGCCCACACCTTGCTCGGGAAAGAGTTGTCGATCATCGGTTTGGAACATCCAACCGCGATACCCAGTTACAACGCGACCCGCTGCGTCGTACTGCGTTTCAGTGGGGCGCTTGCCAGATCCGAAAAGGCCTAAGCTTTCTTGGAATCCGCGAGTGGAGGGTCTGCCGGAAATCATCCATTTACCGACCCAATACGTGTTGTAGCCACCGCCGGTTAACGCTTGGGCGAGCGTTGTATGTGTCAGGTCTGGCTTGTTGCTTGGGGGATGGACTCCATTGCGAAAACCAGTCTGGCCACTGAGAAGCTCCGCTCGAGCGGGAACGCATAAGGGGTTGGCACAGGTAGCGCGGGTAAAGGTTGTGCCGTGCTTTACTAAGGAGTCCAGATTGGGTGTTTGGATAATTTCATTACCAAGTGCGGCGATAGTATCGGGACGTTGATCGTCTGAGATCAATAAGATGATATTGGGTTGTGACGCGGCGGCGTACATCGATTGAGCGAGTGGCGCAGTTGCAATGCAGAGTAACCAAAAGTATCGTATCATAAAGGGAGTCGCTTTGAAGGTAAAGTTAGGTTGGAATTGAAAAGCGTGTTGAGCCGGCGGTTGCCTGTATGCAGTGTAATTGTACATTATTAATATTCGAGGCACGTACGCGGGAGAATTAAATGAAAACATTAGCAAAGACGTTGGTGATAACAGTATTTATAGCGTTATCCTCGCAGTTCGAGCTGTTGGGGCAGCCACAGCCGGCGGATCTTATCTTGCATTCCGGTAAAATTGTAACCGTTAACAAATCGTTTGACATCGTTGAAAGTGTTGCTGTACGTGGGGATCGAATATTGGCGGCCGGCTCGACGAATCGAATTATGAAATGGCGCGGCGAAAATACGAAACTCGTTGACCTGCGGGGTAAGACAGTTATTCCTGGCTTAATTGACTCACACGTTCATTCTAGCGGAGCTTCCATTTATGAATATGATCATGTGGTTCCTCCAATGCATGAAATAGGGGATGTGTTGGCGTATATCCAACAGCGGGTTTCAATTCTTGAAGATGACCAATGGATTTCCCTTAGCCAGGTGTTTATTACGAGACTTAAAGAACAGCGTTTTCCAACACGGGAGGAGATGGATCGTGTTGCCCCAAACAATCCGGTGATGTTTCGTACGGGTCCCGATACGGCGGTTAACACGCGTGCTCTCGAGTTGTCGGGCATCAACGATGAGTTTAAAGTGCCACCAGATGCACCCTATAAACTTGAGCGAGATTCAAATGGTAAGTTGACCGGTGTTCTGCGAAGCGGTCGATCTCTATTGAAATATGAGTCTAACACCAAATCACCCTCCGATGAAGAACGCGTCGAGCAGTTGAAAAAGTTAGTTCAGGACTATAACTCGGTCGGCATTACATCGGTATCGGATCGCAATGCCGGCGATAGTGCTGTGGCAATCTGGAAAACGCTACATGAAGCTGATGCTCTTAATGTACGGGTGTTCCTTTATTATTCCATGAATGCCAGAGCTGAACCTGAGGTAATTCAAAAACGTATCGACGCTGCGGCGGCAGATCCTATACATCAGTACAACCCTTATTTGTGGTTGCGTGGCGTTAAGGTATTTCTCGACGGCGGTATGTTGACGGGCAGTGCCTATATGCGCAAGCCTTGGGGGGTTAGCGAGATTTATTCCATCAATGACCCTCAGTATCGGGGAATGCGATATATTGACCAGGAACGACTGTACCAGTTTTCTAAGTTGATGTTGAAAAATGGCTTTCAGATGACAGCACATAGCGTTGGCGATGGTGCTGTCCATGCGTTGTTGGATGCATATAGACTCATCGATCAAGAGGACTTTAAAGTTGCCAGTCACCGGCCCTGCATTACGCATTGTAATTTTATGAGCGCGGATGCGATTGCCTTAATGAGCAAGCTCGGAATCGTAGCGGACTTACAACCGGCATGGTTGTATATGGACGGTAAGACATTGCTAAAACAGTTTGGTCAGGAACGTACTGAATATTTTCAACCTTACAGATCACTATTTGACAAAGGCGTGGTGATTGGAGGCGGCTCCGATCATATGCAGCGTATTGGGAGTTTACGTAGTGTTAATCCGTACAACCCCTTCCTCGGTATGTGGATTACGCTTAAACGGCAGCCGCGCTATATGTCGACGTCTTTACACCCTGAGCAATCATTAACGCGACAGGAGGCTTTGCGTCTTTACACGATTAATAATGCGTATCTAACATTTGAAGAGCGAGAAAAAGGTTCCATTGAGAAAGGAAAACTTGCGGATCTGGTTGTGTTGGATCGCGATATTTTGAAGGTGGCGTTGGATAAGATTAAGGACACAAAAGTGGAAACGACATACTTGGGCGGAAAAGTGGTATATCAAAGACCACGTTAGTTTGGTGAACACAATTTTATAAGGGACTAGGCATGCAACGAAGAGAATTTATTGCGGGTGGCAGCGGAGCGGTTTTAGGCCTCGTGGGCAGTTGTTCGATTGCGGCTACTGAAATTTCCGCAGTAACCGAGGGTGGCATCGATTGGTACAACGTCCAGGATTGGGGAGTGGAGGGACGTGGATTTTCGGAGACGAAAACCTATTTTGATCGCTTGCCATCCAAAGCTAACGGAGTCGTTCGTAATGCGGTTTGGGGTTTGAGTTTACATAGCGCTGGAATGTCATCGCGGTTCAATACTGACAGTCGCGACTTGCACGTACGGTACCGCTTGAAATCCGGAAAGGTTGCAATGCCTCACATGCCCGCCACCGGAGTCAGTGGCGTAGACCTTTATGGGGCCAATGAAAAAGGAGAGGATCGCTGGATTAGTGTTTCGCGTCCAAGCGCCCAAGATGTTAACTACAAATGGGTTACGGGTATTGACCCGCCCGGTCGTAACGGTCGCCTCTACACGGCCTATTTGCCGTTGTACAACGGCATCGAAAAAATGGAAGTTGGAGTACGTTCTGGTAGCCGGTTCGCGCCGATTGCCCCACGTAAAAAGGGCACGATTGTGTTTTACGGTACTTCGATAATGCACGGCGCGTGCGCGTCAAGACCCGGCATGGCGTTGCCGGCGATTTTGGGGCGTTGGTATAACCGTCCTGTTATCAATCTTGGATTTTCAGGTAACGGTATGCTTGAATTGGAATTAGCAGATTTGCTCGGCGAATTAGATGCCAGTGTCTATTGTATCGATTGTCTACCCAATCTCGTTCCAGCATTGGTGAAACAGCGGACAATACCGTTTTTTGAAAGACTTCGCAAACACAAGCCTGACACACCGATTTTAATGGTCGAGGACCGCACGTACACTAACGCACCTTTTTATCAGAGATCGCGCGATCGACATACGGGCAGCCGGGAGGCCTTTCGCGCGGGGTTCAACACACTGAAAAAATCTGGTGACAATAACCTGCATTACTTAGAGGGTAAAGATTTGCTTGGCAGTGACGGTGAAGGCGCAACGGATGGTTCGCATCCCAATGATTTAGGCTTTATGCGATATGCAGAACAATATCGGGGCGCTCTCGATCAAATCATTAAACAACTACCCGCCCAGCGTGATTTGAGGTCAGACTGAACTTGGTTTTGCAGAAATGAAAGAGCGCATCACTACAATTCGGGTCACGGCTTTTGTTTGTGTGGTGTTGTGTAGTTGTAGTTTGTTTGCTGACGATGCTAATGATTTGTTTGAAGCCAAAATTCGTCCATTACTGGTACAACATTGTTATGAGTGTCATAGCGGTAAGGCCGGAGTAGTCGAATCCGGGTTTGATATGGACACTCGAGCCGGAATGCTGGCCGGTGGTGACCGGGGTATCGCTGTCATCGTGGGAAAACCTGAGGAGAGTCCGTTGATCAAGGCGATAAGTTATCGCCTTAGCGACTTGGAAATGCCGCCCGCTGGGAAGTTGGCTCAACGGGAAATTGATTTAATAGCCCAATGGCTTGGTGCGGGTGCCAAAATGCCGTCGGGCAATACCGTGTCAACGACGGACCAAGCCCAAGGAGGGATTGACATTAACGCCGCTCGGTCACATTGGGCGTTTCGACCTCTTGAAGCTGTGTCCACTCGGGTAGATCGTAAATCGCGTCTGAATCCGGTGGATCGATGGGTTTTGCATTATCAAAAAAAGAATCGGTTGCAAGGCACCAACGCTGCGTCGCCGGAGCAGTTAATACGGCGGTTGAGCTTTAACTTAACGGGATTGGCTCCCGCATGGCGTGATGTCGTCGGCTACACTTTCAATCCAACCGAATCTCAGTACAGCAAGTTGGTTGATCAATATTTATCGTCACCTGCCTATGGGGAACGTTGGGCGCGGCATTGGTTGGATCTTGTCCGATACACGGATACGACAGCGAGTTGGTTAGAAAGTACAGCGGGTTCGTTTCGGTATCGTGATTGGGTTGTTACGGCTTTCAATGAGGACGTTCCTTACGATCGTTTTGTGAAATTGCAATTTGCAGCCGATTTAATGCAGGACAGCGATGTTGATGATGTCGCCGCACTCGGGTTGGTCGGTTTAAGTCCTACCTACTGGAAAGAACCTCGGTTGGCCCCTCTTGTGATCAGAACAGTCGTGGCGGAAGAATGGGAAGAGCGCATCGACATGCTTGGACGAACATTTCTGGGTTTATCGTTAGCGTGTGCGCGATGCCATGACCACAAAATGGACCCGATTACTCAGCGGGATTATTATGCGTTGGCAGGAGTGTTTGCGAGCAGTAGAATTCTGGATATACCGTTGGTCGCGCCAAGCGAACAAGTCGCTGTCCGTGCGGCGTTTAAGGAGGCGACGGCGATTCGTGTCAAGATTCAACAACAAAAGGTTTTGGAGCAGGGTGCCAAGGATAAAGACGTACACGCTAAACGGATTGCGGAACTACAGGCAGAGCTAAAGTCATTGGCAGTGGCGACTCCACATTTTGATGCACCGCGCGTGATGGCAGTTGTGGAAGATAGTATCTCGGTAATAGCGGACGGTCCGGAATTGACGAAAGTTGTTTACACGCCCAACCACGCGATTGACGTGGCCGTTCAACTGCGTGGCAATCCAGCGACGCTAGGTGATATTGTACCGCGTCGGTTTATTGAGTTGATGGATCCACAGAAAACTTCCTTTTCAAATGGTAGTGGGCGACTGGAATTGGCCGAGTCCTTAGTGTCTAAGTCGGAGGGATTGTTAGCGAGGGTTATAGTAAATCGTGTGTGGCGGCACCATTTTGGCAAGGGAATCGTTGAGACGCCGAGTAACTTCGGATTGCAGGGCGAGGTGCCGAGTCATCCAGAATTGTTAGATACGTTGGCCTTGGGACTCATTGAAAACCAGTGGTCGCTGAAATGGCTGCAGCGGGTGATTGTGACGAGTGGGACGTTCCAACAAAGTTGCAGTACTGTTGAGATGGCGATTTCTAAGGACCCTGATAATCGCTGGTATGGCCGAATGAATCGGCGGCAACTTGATATTGAGGCATGGCGGGATTCGATGTTGCAGGTGACGGGTTTACTTGATTCTAGTATCGGAGGTAAACCTTCCCCGCTTTCTAATATAGACAATAACCGACGCACGTTGTATGCGACGATAAAACGACGGGAACTGGACGAAGTCCTGAAGATGTTTGGATTTCCGGAACCGACGGCGCATAGTCCAAAACGAGATGAGATGAACACTCCACTACAACAACTGTATTCGCTCAATAGCGATTTTATTTGGAGATGTGCCGACCATTTTGCGTCATCTTACACTGTGAAAGAGAAGAAAGATTTTAAGCTGATGGTGGCAGAACTGTACCGCAAGGTATATGCGCGTGAGGCGACGCCCTTAGAGCATGGCGTTGCGATCGATTACCTCGAGAAATCCGGTTCCGATGGGTTACGTCGGTATATACACGCGTTGTTGATATCCAATGAATTTGCGTTTTTAGATTGAGTTTGATGGTGACAGATAGCTTGATTATAGGACAATATTAGAATGTCATTTGCAGGGAACATCGATAGACGCGCAGCGATCTCTGCTTTGGGTGGTGGGTTGGGATTGTTGGGTCTAGCAGATCACATTGCATCGGCTACGGAACACGGTGCTGGGTGTCATCATCGCCCACGAGCTCGTCGAGTGATCCAGCTGTTTATGAACGGTGGTCCGTTTCAGGGGGATTTCTTTGATCCTAAGCCCGCGCTCAACAAATACCAGGGCCAGCGGCCCGGCGAAGTTGAGCTTCGTACAGAACGCAAGACTGGCGGATTGTTGGGTTCGCCGTACAAGTTTAGGCGACATGGTGCGAGTGGTCTTGAAATCAGTGAATTGTTACCCCGCCTGAGTCATCACGCAGATGATATTTGCGTTCTACGTAGTGTTTACACAGACAATCCGAATCACGGTCCGGCGTTGTTGTTGATGAATAATGGAACGATCTCGCCCACGGTTCCGAGTATGGGTTCTTGGTTAATGTACGGATTGGGAAGTGTGAATCAGAATTTACCTGGCTATGTCGTATTATGCCCGGGGCGTCCCGTGCGGTTTTCAATTTTGTGGAGTAGCGCGTTTTTGCCGTCCCAATTCCAAGGCAGTTACGTCAATCATTCGACAATAACGCCGGAGTCTATGATTCCGTTTCTAAACAACGATAAATTGAGTTTACAAGAACAACGAGATGAGCTTGATTTGATCGGTTCGCTCAATCGATTGCACGGGTTAACGCGGAGTAACGACAAACAGCTATCCGCGCGAATTTCCGCGATGGAAACGGCATTCCGCATGCAGTCCGCAGGGCATGAGGCATTTGACATTACCGCTGAACCCGCCGCGATCCGTGAAGAGTATGGCTCGGGGCATTTTGCAAATGGGTGTTTACTTGCGAGAAGATTAGTGGAGCGGGATGTTCGGTTTGTGCAAGTCTATTATGGCAATGGTCAACCGTGGGATACGCATAGCAAACACAATGAAGCGGTAAAAGGATTAGCGACTTCAATTGATCAACCGATTGCTGCGTTGCTCGCAGATCTGAAACGTCGTGGAATGCTCGATGATACGTTGGTGATTTGGGGGGGAGAATTCGGACGGACACCGGTGTCGGAAAATGGCAGCGGACGCGATCATAACCACTATGGGATGACCATGTGGCTGGCTGGCGGCGGTTCGCGTGGGGGGTATGCTCATGGTGCAACGGACGAATTCGGCTTCCGCGCGGTACAAGATCGTATGCACGTGCATGATGTGCATGCGACAGTTTTACATTTATTGGGTATTGATCATGAACGATTGACCTATAATTACGCGGGTCGAGATTTTCGTTTGACGGACATCGCCGGTGAAGTAGCGAAAGACGTGGTGGCGTGAAAATGGGATCGCAATAGATATTTGGCAATTCGAGGTCGCCGCCGGCACGAGTTTTTTCCTATAATAATTGTATGTTTCAACTACGTCTTATTTTGATAATTGCCTTGTTCGAAATTGCATGTTTGCCGTTGATCATCGCTGCTGCGCCCATGGTTAATCCAGTAGAGGTTACGCTCGTCGGCCCCGAGAGTTCTCAGCAACTCGTCGTGACACAGGATACAGCAAATGGGTTGATCGACTTGACGCACAATTCGAAGTATCGCTCGAAAAATGAAGATATTGCAGTCGTAAGTGACCGAGGTGTTGTCCGCCCAGTAGGAGAAGGGTTAACCGAGGTTCGAGTATCGAGCAGTACTGGAACAAAAATAATCCAGATACATGTACAACACTTCGCGGATCCCAAACCGATTAGTTTTAGACGGGATATTCAACCAATTCTTACGAAAGCGGCCTGTAATTCTGGCGGCTGCCATGGGAAGGCTGATGGCCAAAACGGTTTCCAGTTAAGTCTGTTCGGATTTGACGATGAATTTGACTTTGCTGCTGTTGTCAAAGCGGCAAGGGGGCGTCGAGTAAATGTGGCCGCACCGGCGACGAGTTTGTTTTTGCGGAAAGCAACTGGAGATTTACCGCATGGGGGCGGTCGAAAAATTGAATTCGGGGGCCTCTGGTACGCACGCGTTCTGCGGTGGTTAAGGGAAGGCGCCGTGCTTGATGAACCCCACGAATTCGAGACCACTCGAATTGAAATATTTCCGGGCACAGCAAACATGCTTCCCGACAGCGGGCAACAGCTACAGGTGTTTGTCGTGGACTCTGATGGAACCCGACGTTGCGTGACGAGGGAAGCCGAATTCATTTCGAATGCGACGGACGTTGCTGAGGTCGGCTCCGATGGATTAGTGCAAGTAAGTACGGTGCCAGGCGAAGCGGCAATCTTAGCTCGGTATCGAGGGCAAGTGTCGGTGGCACGCGTACGTTTACCGCAATCAGGAGATATTCAGCGGCCGATGTTGACGAATCCAATTGACACGTTGGTGTGGGATCGTTTTTCTCTATTAGGGATACAGCCAAGTGAATTAGTTGATGACGGGAATTTCCTGCGACGAGTCTATTTGGACTCGATAGGAACGTTGCCAACGGTTGCAGAGGCCCGCGGGTTTTTGGGCGACAGTGCTCCAGATAAACGGGAGAAACTTATTGAGTATTTATTATCACGCGGCGAGTATGCTGATTTTTGGGCAATGAAATGGGCGGATATTTTGCGGGTTGATCGCGAACGAATTCAGTCTAATGGCACCATTGCAATGACGCGTTGGTTGCGAAGCCAATTTGCTAATAATCGTCCCTATGACGAGTTCGTTACCGATATTATTACCGCGACAGGCAGTACTGTAAGTGAAAGCCCAGCGGCTTTCTATGTGGTGCATAATGACGCCGAAAAACTTGCTCGTAGTATCAGTCAAGCGTTTTTGGGTGTGCGTATTGAATGTGCGCAGTGTCACCATCATCCCTTTGAAAAATGGGGACAGCGCGATTACTATGCATTCGCCGGTTTTTTTACAGGTGTTACGCAAAAGAAAATGGGAGCGCTGGCACAGAAAATTATAGAGGGACCTGGGCAGGATTTGACGCATCCGCGGACTCTACAAATAGTGCCTGCAGCTGGTCTCGGAGCGACTCCAGTTGTAGTTGACGAGGGTTCGTCGAGGCGGCTGGAATTGGCCGAGTGGATGACGCAACCGGTTAATCCGTTTTTGGCGAGGATGTTCGTCAATCGATTATGGGCCCATTACTTTGGCCGTGGATTGGCAGATCCGATTGACGATATGCGGAGTACCAACCCCGCCTCAAACGAGCCGCTGCTGAATATGCTAGCGGAACGATTCATTGAAAACGACTTTGATATCAAGAAGATCACAAAGTTTATATTGACCAGTCGTGTATACCAATTGAGTGCCGAGGTAAACCAATCTAACGAATTTGATCAACAGAACTTTTCACATGCTAGTTGGAAAGCGATGTCGGCAGAGGTTCTGCTCGATGCCATTTCACAGGCGACAGGCGTGGATGAATCCTTCAACGGGTGGCCTGAGGGATACCGCGCAGTTCAAATCTGGGACAATCGTATGCCTAGTTACTTTTTCCGTATCTTTGGTAAACCACAACGGGTAAGCGTTTGTGAATGTGAGCGAGGAACGGAACCGAGTATTGCTCAAGCACTGCATCTTATGAATGCACCAGAAACAATGGCGAAACTTCGTAGTCGGTTTGGTGCGGTGAGGCGATTAGTTGAATCCAACCTTTCTGAGGTAGACATCGTGGATGAGCTGTACTTGTCGACGTTGTCGAGGTTCCCGGTGGCTGAGGAGCGGGAATTGATGGTCAGCGTGTTTGCGGACCCGTCGACGAGTCGGCAGACCGCAGTTGAAGATATTTTATGGACATTGATCAATACACGTGAGTTTGTATTTAATCATTAATACGGGTAGTTGTCGAACTATTGGAGTAGAACATGTTTAATCTTTCATTTAATAAGCAAGGCGGATTCTGTGACAAGGTTTCGCGGCGCAACGTTCTGACACTGGGGGCTACCGGATTACTGGGTGGCTTGTCGTTGCCTAGAATGTTGCAAATGCAGGCTTTCGCGGCCGGTTCCAAACCATCACGCGTGAAATCATGCATATTTTTGATGCTCGAAGGTGGCCCGAGTCATATAGACATGTGGGATTTAAAACCCGATGCGCCTACTGAAATCCGCGGGCCTTTTAATCCAATATCGACGAACGTACCAGGCACTCAGATCAGCGAAATTTTACCGATGTGTTCGAAGATTGCTGACCGGTTCACAATCTTGCGTAGTCATAGTCACGGTGATAACGCTCATCAGACCGGTCGGCATTGGGTCCTGACAGGCTATAAACCCAATTTTCCGGATGGCCAAGCCAAGGGGATTCCGTTCAATGAGCATTACCCGTCAATCGGCTCTATGGTGTCTCGGGAGTTGGGTCATCGTGGTGCTGTTCCTCCGTACATCGAAGTTCCTGAACCGCTAGGGCCAGGGGGTCCCGGTTTCTACGGCCCTCGTTACGCTCCGTTTACGATTGAGACCGATCCGGTTGAGCCGACGTTTTCAGTAAGAGACTTGAATGTTGTGGATGGAATAGATGAAAACCGATTTGAACGCCGTAGAACCCTGTTGGAGCGGGCCAATGGATTAGGCGCAGGTGGAGGTGGTGCCGGACGAGCCAAAACGATGGATACATATTATGAAAAGGCTTTGGAAATGGTAACCAGTCCCGCAGCACGCCGCGCGTTTAATATCCAAGGCGAGAAAGAGTCTGTACGAGAGCGATACGGAATGACATCTATTGGACAATGTTCGTTATTGGCGAGGCGGTTAGTTGAAGCAGGTTCGCGATTTATCGGAGTGTCTCATGGAAGTTGGGATACGCATTTCGATAATTTTACTGGACATCGTAAAGCGTTGGTGCCTCCGACAGACCAAGCGTTTAGCGCGTTAATCGAGGATTTGGACCAACGGGGAATGTTAGACGAAACACTGGTTGTCATGATGGGTGAAATGGGAAGAACTCCACGGATCAATAAAGATGCCGGTAGGGATCATTGGTCAATGTGCCAGAGTGTCATTCTTGCGGGTGGAGGGACAAAGCGGGGAGCTGTGATTGGCGCGAGTGATAAGACCGCAAGTTATCCAGTCACGACTCCATATGGGATTCAGGATCTGTTGTTTACGATTCTTGATTTGATGGGCATCAACCCCAATAAAATCTATCCCGATTCTTTGGGTCGCCCAGTTCCGCTGGTCACCGGCGGGAAACGAATAAGCGAAATTATGGCGTAACTTCACATGCGGAAACTGTGGTTGTCAAATTCTGGTTTGCGCTCACAAGGCATTGAATAATTATATGACCAAACTCTTAAGAAATCGGTCGGGGATGTTGTTGGTTGCGTTAGCGTGCACCATGGGTTTTGGAATTCAGTCGCAACTTTTATCGCAATCTCCCGATGTGGGTTATGTATATCCACCGTTTGTGCAACAGGGGACGTCAACGTCAGTGCGACTTGGTGGTTATGATTTTACGCCTGATTTACAAATCATGATTCATTCGGCGACGGTTGCTTTATCGGAAGTAGAATCAATTGGTCCGTTTTTGGTCCCGCCTCGACCCTATTGGGAGGGACCGCGGATTTATGCTAACGCCCTGCCAATCCCACGGGAAATTACGGCTGTATTAAGTCCAGATAAAAATTGTGCGTTGGGTCGGGTGTCTTGGCAAATTGCGAATGCCAACGGCGTATCCAAAAGAGGGTTATTTTATGTAAGCGACATGGTGGAACAAGTGGAGTCCCGGTTTCGGTCCGAGGCGATGGAATTGGGAGAAACACCAATTGCTGTATCCGGCAGGCTTAGACGATTGACGGAGAAAGACGATTATGGATTCATAGCATCAAAGACTGGCAAAGTGTCGCTTGAAGTGTTTGCCCGCCGAGTTGGAAGCGATTTTTATCCCGCGGTTCAAGTGTTTGGGCCTGATGATGTTGAGTTGGTTAATGAAGTCGATACTGAAGGTCGGGATTTGGATTTGAAGTTCTCGGTGGAAAAAGGAAAGCGGTATCGAATCGGGATACATGACTCAGATTTTCGTGGCGCCGCGCAATTTGTTTACCGTTTGCTAATAAAACACGTCGCGCCTGTACCTGTAGCGCGAGAGACAGGTGACCGTCGTCGGCGATTGGACGGTGCATCGGATAGGCAAACATTTACGGGACGAGCCGGGCAAGAATATCAAGTGCGGGCCGCAAGTTTCGCGCTCGGCGGCGACTTAGATGTCGCGATGAAGGTGATGGACAACGAAGGCAATCTGATTGCCGAGAACGACGATAGTACGCCGGAATCGCTCGACGCCGAGGTGCGGTTTGTGGCTAAAGCCGACGGCGAGTTGGTTGCAGTCGTGACCGGGTCGAGTGTAACTGGTCAGATGGATGACTTGTTTTATGAGTTGCACGTCGAGGAACTGGAGCGGGGATTCGAATTAATGACGGCGGCAACGGCGATTGCCTCCATTGGCGAAAAGGCGAGCATTCCGGTCACACTTGTTTCTGCTGGTGGGTTCGGGGAGCAGGTGGAATTGCAAGTGCGAGGTTTGCCAAAAGGCGTGACAGTCGATGGGGAACCAATGATTGCTCCAGGTAAGAAAAAGGGGACCGTCGTGTTACTTATCGCAAACAATGCGGAGGTAAAGGGGACCGTAATCGAAGTCGTTGGTGTCAGCGCTGCTGATTCGGAGAAAAAGCTGTCTGCATTGACTGTTACCGCTAGCGCCGTGACCGGCGGAAGTTTAGCGGTTCGTTCTAGAGATGAAAATCGCAGTGATAATTTGGTGCTCGGGGTCACGCTTAAGGCTCCCTTTAAACTCCACGTGGTTGATAAAGATCGCCAAAGAGTAGTTCATCGAGGAACGACATATCCGGCGCCCCTGCAGGTATTGCGAGATGCTGGGTACACCGGCGTGGTGCATTTAATGATGAAATCACAACAAGCACGTCATAGGATGGGGATTTGGGGACCGATCGTCGGTGTAGAATCAGGAATGACGGATGTAATTTATCCTTGCTTTATGCCGGAATGGTTGGCGACGGATCGGACCTCACGGATGGTGGTTCTGGGTTTCGGCGAAGTCAACGATCCGCAAGGACAAGTTCGTTATGTGGGTGTCGCCGCCGATGCAAGAATAACAATGATCCTTGAAGGGGCATTGTTGAAAGTTGCCCCGTTGCAGGTTGAGCTGGAAGCTGTACCTGGGGAAATAGTCGATTTGCCCATTAAAATCGTGCGTTCGAGCAAGTTACAGACAGCCGTTACAATTGATTTGGAGCTGGACGATGAACTGGCGGCATTAATTGAGTATGAACCGTTAAAACTCGGCGTGAATCAGACTGAGGCGGTTCTCAAGGTGCGGTGTTCTAACTCACCGCTGCTCCGCGGTTTGATTCCTTTTACCGTAAGGGCTACGACACTACAGATCGAGAAGTGGCCGGTAAAGTCGGTACAAGATTACGAAGTGTTTTTTGCCACGAATTAGGCTTTATTTAGTAAGAATTTACAGGGATACGCAAGGAAACCATTATGTTGAAAATCATGTTAGGTGCGAGTTTTGTGTTGGCGTCGGTATTGAGTTTAGTTGAGTTACCCACACAGACCAATAGAGATGACAACGCCGCAGAAATCGATGCTGCTGATTATCCATCACTTCAGGCTGCGTTTGATGCTGTTCCTAAAACGGGTGGCCGAGTGCTAATCCCGTCTGGAACATATGAAATAACAGCGCCGCTGCGTCTTGGAACAGGTGATGTGCGTATTGAGGGTTCAGGCAACTCTACACACATTATTAACCGCAACGAAGAAGGCCTGGCGGCACTGGTTATTGCGCATGAAAAATTACGTGACGTGAAGCCCGAGAATCGATTGTGGAGAGTGCAGATTGCGAATTTGCGACTCACGGGAAATGCCAAAAGTGGTGATGGAATTCACGCAATTCTGGTGAATGAAATATTTTTGCATAACGTTACCGTTAGTCATCATGGTGGTGACGGGATATTACTTGATTTTTGCTATGAAGATGCTCGTGTTGCCGATTGTCTGGTTACCTATAACAAACAGGTTGGTCTCAATTTACCCGGGTGTCATGATATCGTGGTTTCAGCCAATCAGTTTGAGGAGAACCAAGATGCGGTCATGGTTTCCGACGGTTTCAATTTGTGTATGACGGGGAATAATCTTGATGACCATCTGCGGCATGGCGTCATTATCGAAAATACGTACGGTTCTGTGGTGAGTGGCAATATGATTGAAGAATGTCAGGGAACCGCGATCATTTTAGATCGTGATTGTTACGGAAATACGATATCCGCGAATGTGATTGCTCACAACGGCGCCGGTGTCGATTTGCGCGATGCGCATGGCATCGCGGTGAGTGCCAACACGTTTACGTTAATGACCGAGCCAGCATTAAAAATTGGTGAGTCCTCGGGGCGTGTAACCGTAACGGGCAACAATTTCTGTAACAGCTATATTGGTGAGGGAAAGGTCCGACGTAATACCGATGACCTGATGGCAGCTGGAATTCAATTACAAAGCACAAAAAATATAGCTATTTCCGGAAACGTGTTTTCATCGTTACAAACGAAAGCGGTTTTAGTGAACGATTCACAACCACAATCGGTGTTATTCAGTAATAATGTCCTTGTTGATGTGCAAAGCGACCACTCCGCGTTAGCTACGGAACCGTCGAACAACATTGTCGGATCGAATATTGTTAGTGAGTGAAGAGGGTTGTGGGCGTAAGTGTTTGGTGTAATCCAGCGTGTTGTTGTTAAGCCTCTGCTGGGACTGCTACATAGTTACTTGCGTCGAGAGTGCTTTCTCCGTTGTATCGATAGGCGACGAGCAGTCCGTGCTTGGCGACGCTGTAATCAACGCAGCTGACGTTCGGCGCTAGCGGCGCCGGGGTCTTGCTTGGCATCCAATAATGTCCGACGAACACTGGTGGATCAGTAGCTGGATAGCCTTTCCAGTTGGCACCGGTCGGTAAGTCTAGTGGTGTGTTTAGGTCAGGGTCTGGGGGCGTTATGGGGGGCATCATGTATTCCGCAATCGTCTGCCCATTAAACGGTTCATACCATTTGATACGGATACGGTAACGCACGTTACCTTCTTTGTCTTGGTAGGAGTATCCCTGTGGTAGTGACACCTCCGGTCCCTTCAAAACCGTTTCGATAGCGTGGAATAAGGGGTCGCCGGGATTACTAGCCTCCATGAGCAGGGAAACGTCGAAGCCAATATGACCGGCAAACTTATGCGTTATGTGGTCGAGTTGAGCTTGATCCCAGCAGGCGTGCACTATTCTCAAGTTGCCGAGGTCCAAGTGTGTCGGGAGGGTTGTAAACCAAGTTAGATAGTCCGCAAGTTGTGAATCATTTAGGGCGTCAAGAGTTGCTTGGTGTTGTTTTTGGTTTTTCTCGGAATGTGGTCGTAGATAACCATCGTCGGTGGGGTGTTTGGTGTGGTAGGCCAGTGCGTTGAATTCGTGGTTGCCCATCACGACTAGGGCTGTGCCAGCGTCGACCATTGACTTCGCGATGACTAGTGTTTCAAGTATGTTGGGTCCGCGATCTATGAAATCACCGAGGAAGATCACCTGTCGGTTTTCGGGATGGGAGTACACACCGTTGTGATTGGTATATCCCAGCGTTTGCAGGAGAGCGTTTAGCGGATGCGCGTGTCCGTGGATATCGCCAATGATGTCGTACATGTATGCTGCCCTTCGTTTGAAAGAATTATAATACACGAAATGCCGCCACTAAATAATACTAATAGAGTATTGGTTGTGGGGAAGTTATCGAATAAGTGAGGCAAGGGAATTTCCCGTGCCTACAGCGGCGCCAGAGGCGTTACGAGTGACGTTGGTATGCGGCTCATAGGATCCGAGAAATTTGCCGCGGCTATCACGAGCATTTCTTTGCTTGTTAGGTCCGCAAGATATCGTTCCAAGAAGGCGGCCTTTTTGATCACGGATTTGTTGGGTGCTCATAAGGACTTTTGTTGCGTTACGTGATTAGGCGAGGTTTAGGGGTGTTTCTATTATACCCAAAAATATTTGGAAAAATTCCATCATTTGCGCCGGAAAATTCGCCCACCGATTCTCTTAAGTAGTGAAAGGGCTAGTTTTGTTAAAGGTCCGCCATAAAAGTGTAGTTAATTGTGACACGTGAATAGAAAACGTCTTACAGTTAACAAGAAAATATGTGACTAGGAGAAGGGATAACGCGATGAACAGTATTAAATTACCAACAACTACTATTGGCAAACGAATCGAGTCAAATGGACTTTCAGTATTTCCATTGTATCTGGAGAATAAACTAAAAGCGGCCGTAAAATCTGGTTTAGTAATGATTGACAAGGGCCTCGTAAACGTGAATGAAGTGAGCGACGCCGGCAGTGTCCCCACACTATATGTGACCAATAACAGTCCGCACAACGTTCTGTTTGTGGAAGGAGATCAATTAGTTGGTGCAAAGCAGAATCGAATCTGTAATTCGTCAGTCTTAATTGCCCCCAAGTCATTCGCTGAAATTCCCGTGTCCTGCGTCGAACAGGGGCGTTGGGCGAGCAAATCAGCGGCTTTTTCTTCGTCCAGTAACGCTGCCACGCCGGAGATGCGAAAAATCCTCAAAGAGAGTAAGCGTGAGGCGAGACAAACGTTTATACTGCAGCAACAACTGGCGGAGCAGTCCGAAGAACTGACGAGCGGCGCACGCGAACATGCGGCCGTACACCACGCGTCACAAGGAGCAGTCTGGGAAAAGGTGCAGAACATGCAATTTATGCATCTGTCCCCGAGTGAGACCGGTTCAATGGAAGATGTGTTTGAATCAAAACGCAATTCGATCGAACGAGCATTGAACACTTTCAAGTATCCCAAAGACGCGCGGGGTTGGATAATTGCGATTAATGGCGAAATTCAAACGATTGAGATGTTTGGCAAAAAACGATTGTGCAAGAAAGCTTGGGCACGTGTACTGCGGGGCTGCGTGCTTGAATCAATGGGTAAAACAGGACGCCAGTCGCGTGACAAAAAAAGAAAAATACCGAAAGTGGTCAGAGTTAAAGAACAGCAAGTGTTACGAGCACTTGATCGTCTCAGCAAGTTAGCCTGGGAACGCGTGGTAGCCGTGTCCGCGGGCGAAGAATACCGAGGAGATGACGGTAGCTTCATCGGTTCACAATTGCGTCTAGATGGCGAACTAGTCCATTTAAGTGCCGTCCTTTAGGGGAACGGGCTACGCCGTTTGGTTTAATCTTGCGCCAGCTTTGTCACGGTTATGTTAAAAACACCTAAATATTTCCGAGGGTATGTTACAATGCACGGATGGACGGAACGCCACCAAATTGTGACGATGATATTGCGTCATTAAAACTTAAAATCGTCCGGCTTTTTAGTGATTTAGAGTTAGTGACGGACGCCGATATCAAATTGCTGATCGATGCGCATAACGCTAAAAACGCCAGACAAATTGAGTTGTCATATCTAAGTGCGCTAATTGCGAGGTCGAGAGCATTGCACATGTCTTACAGTTTCCCAGACTGGATTCCCAAACGTTATCGATGTATTCGTGAAATCGGCGCGGGAGCAACATCACATGTGTATCTAGCAAAAGACCGTCAAGTTGAGCTTGACGTCGCGATTAAAATAATCAAGCCAGGCGAGTCGCTGGAACGATTCGAACGTGAGTCTAAGCTTCTGCAACAACTCGAATCAAAGCATATTGTCCGACAACTCGCTTTTTTCGATAACGGTGATCAATCGCATGCTGAGGCAGCGATAGTAATGGAATATATTAAAGGTCGGTACTTGAGCGACGTAATCCTAAGTAATAAAGAAACACCGCATTCAATTTTGGATGGGATTACATGGATGCGGCAAGTGTGCCAAGCGATGGTCGCCGCGGCAGAATGTGGCATTGTGCATCGAGATATTAAGCCAGCCAATTTAATCGTTGCCGCTGTAGATAATTCAATAAAGTTACTCGATTTTGGGTTGGCCATTGCAGTACCCAATGGGGAACGTTCGGCAACCGGACGATCACTGACTAAAGCTGGAGAGATCCTTGGCACTCCGTATTATATGTCACCGGAACAAAGTTTTGATTCGACGATTGTTGATTTGAGAAACGATGTATATAGTTTCGGCGCTACGTTTTATCATTTATTGACTGGAACGCTCCCGTTTGTTGGCCGCGACTGGATAGAGGTAGTAACGGCGCATCGCGTGGAAATTTTAGAATCTCCCCGATCACGTAATCCAGATATTGACAAGAATGTGGCGAATATCATTGAACGGTGTATGGCTAAGCAGGCGCGCGATAGGTTTTCAAATTTTTCAGAAATCTTGGACGAATTACCCGCGTCCAGTATTTCGGCAACTGTATGTGAGGAAGTAGCCTTAGACGATCACGATGACTGTCCTCCGCCGTCTGTCATGAAGAAATCCTACAGTATTGTAATGCCCTCGGAACTTCGTTTTAGCGAGGGAAAAATGAGCGTTGCACCGCCGGAGCGCAAGATTCCAGTGAGTACTATCTGGGGCGAGGAATGCGTGCAAACTTTCGGTGATGGGCGGAAGTTGTTGTTGCTAGAAGGTGATATCGTCAAACGGGCCGAGGGGTGCGAAGTGTTGGTGAGTAGTGATGATGAAATGCTTTCCATGGCAGGCGGGGTGGCTGGTAAAATCAAAGAATCGGCGGGTGGGGAGTATTTTCAGGCGACGCGGCACTTAGCACCAGTTTTGCCTGGTCGAGTTATTCCGTCGGGAACAGGAGCACTTTCACACCGGTTTGTTTTTCATGCGGTCACGATTGCCGAACGTGGTGCTGCTGACGGTAAGCGGCGCATTGTTCCTACGCCTGACCTAATTCGCAGTATTTTAGGTGATTGTTTTTATCACGCGCAATCCCTAGGAGTCAGGAGCATTGCATTTCCTTTGTTGGGCACGGGAAATGCCGGTATGGATCCGGAGGTTTGCTTAAATACGATGGTCGAATATATTTCGCGAGAATTAGAGTCCGGTATGACGCCTTTACATGAAATTCGCATTATTGTTCTTCCCTGAGAGAGGTAATATGACGCAACCAACACCCTTTGATTCCGTAATCGAACAACTTCGACCGGTGAGAGAAACGGGATACGGTTCAATTACGTTGCTTATCCAAAACGCTGGGTCTGGGGATCGCGAGCATCAAGAACTGCTGTGGAAAACGGTTCTTGTGACGCTACGGGTAACTGCCGCCCGAGTGCTTGCTACGTTTCCCAATTCGAGTATTGAAAACCCGGATGAATTGATAAGCGGGGTATATGAAAAATTGCAAGTAAGAATGGGTAACGACGAAATATTAGATCGCCATCACTTTTTTGCAACAGCCTGCACACATTTTCGTTGGATAATGCTTGATGAATTTAAAAAACGTCGAGTTGATATCATGCCTAATGTTCCAGACGTCGTCGAAATATCGGACAATCATTTAGCAGCGGAACATGAAATGCTACAATTGGTTATGACAAAGCTCGACACTTTGGGAGATTCGTTGCAGAGTATTGTCAATGGGCATCTATTTTTGGATATGACATTTGCAGAGCTTAGTCAAGAGTATGGAATACCATTGTCCACTGCGCATGATCGCTTTCATTCGGCAATTGAGTTGTTGCGGCAGTGTGTCCCACAGGAGGAATAAGGGCGATTTAGCCTCTAAGAAATCGACATTGGGATCACAGGTGACTAGTTTTGTGATTCTAAGGCATTCCCTTCAATTTGTGCTGCGATAACGTTGTAGAGCATCACTGCATGAGCAGCCCAGGCAAATTGAAAATAACTGCGGTATTCATCACATAGATTGATTTCCGGATTGCCAAATACCAGTCGTGCGACGCTGTCGATCCACAGTCCCATTTCGCAGTTTTCCGTATCTAACATCTCATACCCTTGCATGGCGTAGTTGGACATGCTCTCACGAAATCCCGCTGCCGATACGGCTTTTATACAGGATTCACTAATCATAGGTATGCACTCTAGTTGGGTCGTCTTCATGATATGTCTTCTTTCTTGCGAAACTAAGTTCGTTTTTTAACGCGATTCTATTACTTAAGAGAACGGCACTGATCAATTTCCGACAAATTCTACGAAGAAAAATATGATTGGCAGTTCGGGTGACAGAACACATGTTTTCAGGAATTAAAGCCAAAAAAATTCGGAAATCCCCCCGCCCCATTCTCTTAAGTAGTGAGTTGGTTGTATTTGTATGGAGGAAAGGTGATGAGAAGTTTTAACAAAGTGATAATTATGGGTCGATTGACGAGGGATGTTGACCTACGCACAACGAGTGGGGGGAATTCTGTGATAGATTTGGGACTCGCTATCAATGAGCGTCGTCTGGGAGCGAATGGAGAATGGGTTGATGCGACTCAATTTGTGGATGCTACGTTTTGGAATCGTAAAGCGGAAATAATTGCCCAATATTTTAAGAAGGGTTCCCCGATACTGATTGAAGGGACGTTGCAACTTGATCGTTGGGAAAAGGACGGTAAGAACTTTTCTAAACTCAAAGTCCGGGGGACAGAATTCAGTTTTGTGGAAAACAAAAATGAAACGAGTGTCGGTGGAGGGGATCGAAAATCGCAGTTAGTTGCCACGATGTCGGATGACGACATTCCGTTTTAATTGGTCCGTGGTGAATACCGAACGTCCGGAATTCCAACGCGTCGGTTTGTGACTTTCAGCAAACAAGTCAAGGATTGTCGGCGATCGTTTTGAAGATGACTTCAGAGAACTTTGTGGTATCCACGTATTCGCTGTTACTCATTATGACTACACCGGAATTGGTCTCACGATCGATAGCTAGGCGAGTCTTTGTCTTTTCTTGTGAGCCACCATGTCCGATCATTGGTCGACCGTTGAACTCCTTGAGTTGAAATCCTAAACCGTAGTTGGTTACGGTACCATCGGCAATTCGTTGTCGAGTAAACATTTTTGTTTGGGTCTCTTGGCTTACAAGTTTGCGTTGAAGTAGCCCTTCGGCAAATTTTGCTAAGTCATCGATGGTGGAAATAAATCCACCCCCACCGAGTTTCCAACTGACGTCGGTATCGGTCGACGGTGTGATTTCGCCTGTCGGCGACTTCCGATAACCAACAGTGCGATTTTGAATTCGTTTCCACTGATAATCCGGTTGGAGGGTTTTCATGGCCAATGGTTTTGCGATCATACGATCTACCTGGACGTGAAAAGGTCTACCGGCAGAATGTTCGACAATAGCACTCAGAAGGATGTATCCTCGTGTTGTGTAGGAATAAGCGGTTCCGGGTTCGTGTACTAATAAAGATTGATTAAATCCGTTTAGCGCTAGCCGAACTTGTTTGGCTGGATGAGGCCGTAAATAGTTTCGGGGAGTTCCTTTAACGATACCGTTTGTATAGTGGACGATGCCGGCCTGATGCGTCAACAGTTGCTCGAGGGTTATGTGATGGGATTGGCCGTCGCTGGTTCGTTGGGGGGGATAGTCGCCCAAGAATTGATCAACTGTTTGATCGATTGAGAGGACCCCCTGTTCGGCCAATTGTAATAATGTGATCGCTGTAAGCGACTTGGAGATGGACGCCCAGCGAAACATGGTTGAGCGGGAAATAGGGATTTGTGCTTCCCGATTTTGGTACCCAGTACTACTATAAAACGCTATTTGGCCGTCAAGGAGAACACCCACAGCGACGCCGACGGCGTTTTGCCTTTCAGCTTCCTTCTTTACAGCGGCGTGCACCGAGCGTTCAGTTGCGCTTTGTTGGGCAAACAAAATACAAGCGGGTACCAAAACACAGCAGCACGTCAGCAGTGGCCGATAGGCATGAGTGCGAATTGCATATCCAATAGTACATTCCCTAAGCACCGACATTATTTTCCAATCTTGATATAGCGTAAGCCTTCGGAATCTGCAGCCGCTCGAGACATTCCAGCAGTATTGAACTGCATAGTAATGCGTCCCTTGTGGTCGATTCCAATCATTCCACCTCGGACTGGATGGTCGTCACCGAGTAAAATATCTTCGACGGCCTTTTCCATCCGCTGCCGATGATAAAGCATTCTAGCGGTTACATCGTAGGCAACCGCGTTTCTAATAAAGTCTTCACCAACTCCGGTACACGAAATTCCACAGGTGCGGTTATCGGCGAACGTACCGGCTCCGACAATTGGCGAATCACCGATGCGACCATGCTTCTTATTGACCAATCCTCCGGTGGACGTACCAGCGGCGATGTTTCCCCGCCAATCGAGGGCGACGCATCCCACGGTTCCCATTTGTTGTTCGTCTGTCAAGCGAATTTGATTTTGAGTTCGCTTTAATCGTTGTTCTTGGTGGCCTGTTCGAAAATATTCTGGAGTGACGATTTCGATGTTTGTGTGTTCAACGCTTGCGGCGAATTTGTCAGCACCATCCGCGGCGAGTAATATGTGGTGAGTTTCCGTCATAACCAGTCGTGCGAGAGAGATGGGGTTTTTAACGGTGGTGACTCCCCCGACGGCGCCACAGGCACGTGTACTGCCGTCCATAATCGTTGCATCGAGTTCGTTGGTGTTGGTTGCAGTAAGCACAGCGCCCTTCCCAGCATTAAAAAGCGGGGAATCTTCGAGGATTCGGATGACAGCCTCAACAGCATCGAGGCTAGTTTGACCATTACTCAACATGGTCGAACCTTTATCGAGTGCTTGGCCAAGCACCACTTCGCGTGCTGCTATGACTTGTTCATCTTTAGTCGCACTACCAGCACCTCCATGAATCACTAAGGCAAATTTGTAGTGTCGTTTTTGTGCCATTGTCGAATCCATGGATGGAAAGATCAAAGAGAGTGTAAGTAGTAGGGAAAGTAGTTTGCTCAATATCAAGTATCCAAACGAAAAAATATAATGGTTAAAGTTTTAAAATGCTGGCTAATGCTGGTTGGCGACTCGTTCAACCTGACGAATCACTCTCATCATATTACCACTCATTATTTTATCAATATCACGTTTGGAATATCCACGGTCCAATAATATCTGGGTAATGCGGGGGTAGGTAGACACGTCTTCTAGTCCCACCGGCAGTTTTGAAACGCCATCGAAATCCGAACCGATACCAACATGGTTAATACCTGCGATATTTACGATATGGTCGATGTGATCGACAACGTCGTAGATTGTGCCACGAGGATAGGGATTAGCGGTTCGCCAGCGCTTAACGGCCGCATCAAATTCATCATCGTCCGAGTGTGTTTGTCGCAACTTCCGCGAAACATCAAACATGGTGGACATGATTTTAGCGGCTTCGGGTTCGATAAATCCGGAGAAAAAATTGACCATGACAATACCACCATTGACTGGCATGCGCTCAAGTATCGTGTCGGGGACGTTACGTACGTGATCGGCGACACTACGAGCGGAAGAGTGCGAAAACATGATAGGTGCTGTCGTTGTATCCAGTGCGTCATGCATCGTGGACTCGGCAACATGTGACAGGTCGACGATCATCCCCAGAGAATTCATCTGTTGCACAATTTCCTCACCAAAAGCGTTGAGCCCCTGATGTTTGGGATCATCTGTCGCGGAATCCGCCCATTTAAGAGTATCCGAGTGGGTAAGTGTCATGTAGCGGGCACCAAGATCAAACAAACGGTGTAGATTGGCGACGGAATTTTCTATGGAATGTCCACCCTCAACACCAATGAGCGATGCAATTTTTCCCTGTCGGCGAGCTTGAACGATATCTTGATAATTTGAAACAGCAGCAAACGTATCGGGATATTTGTTGATCATGGCGTGTACTATCTGAATTTGCTCTAGCGTCTCTAACAGCGCCGTACCTCGATAGGCTGTAGCGGCGGGTACATACACTGACCAGTATTGTGCACCGACGTTACCCTGAACGAGGCGCGGAATATCCGTATGAATGGTTGGTTGTGGTTTGGCAATATCCATAGTTACGAATGATGACGAGCCTACCTTCTTGAGCGTGTAAGGTAGATCATTGTGGCCATCAAAGACAAAGGTAGCATTATGGATTCGTGCGGCGCGGGGGGAGACAATTGTATTTGACTCCTGAAAAGCGGATGTGGTCCCGACACAGGCATAAGCCAAGATGATAAAGGGTGCAAAAAGGGTGGATAGTCGAGGAGTTTTGCGCAACGGATTGAACCTTTCTTAACCAGTAGTAGAGCTTCGCATCTCACGTTTATAGTCGTCAATTATAGCCGTTTTGCTCGTAGTTGGTTGGGAGAATGTCTGAGCATGGACTCTTAGCGGCAGGGCAATAACGTTGGGTTCGGCGCGGTTGTATTTTCCGACACAATAATTTTATGCAAAAAAATTGGAAGACGTGGCCAGACGTTCTCTGTTTTACACGCCGTATTTGATAGAATAATGTCAACTCTTCTCCCACGCGTATTATTTTTAGGGTACTGACTATGGCTTTTGATTTTTCCTGCCCAGCATGCAATCATACTACGCAAATGGACAACTCAGCATCCGGAGAAATGGGCGTTTGCCCGAAATGCGATGCTGAAGTAATGATCCAACGAGATAGCGTGGTTTCCGACCCGGAGCAATTGTCGGCAACGTCGACTGGTGTCGCCAAGAATTCGGATATTGAATTAGGGTCCGGTACTAACATCGCTTCACGGATTATTATGGTTACCGTGTTTCTTTGTGTGATGAGTGGCGGCGGATTTATGATTTATAACGGATTTGAAATATTTGGTTACCAATACAAAGGAGTTGTCGGGATATTAGAAGACGCGCCGGAATACGGATTGTCTGACTACCAAATAAAACTGCTGGAAGAAACTAAGGGTAACAAAGGACCGCCAGATTATTCTCAATATGCCGTAGAACCGCTAGTTCGGTCTGAGGAAGAAATCAGGTTGGATGAGGCTATGACCGGGGGCGAAGGCGGTTTTGGTGGCGACACAGGGGACGGGGGTGAAGGTAGTGCGAGCGACGGTCAAAGTTCGGGCGGTCGTAGTTTTGACCCAGAGAGAATCTTTAACGACCGGGATGAGAATATGGATGGCCTACTATCCGGCGATGAAATCAGTGAACGCATGCAGTCACGGGTAGATGAAATGGATAAAGATAAGGATGGCGCTATTTCAAAAATGGAATTCCTTGCTGCGATGCAACGTTTCCGAGACTCGCGTCAGGGTGGGCGAGGAGACGGGGTCGCACCGCGAGGCGATAGCGGTGCTGGAAGGCCAGAATAGCAAAGTGGGCCACGTTAGGTTAGCAAATCAACGAATATAACGGGCGATTTATTTGAAGCAGGCGAACAATGGAACAGCAAGACATTAGCCCTAGCGATAAAGACTTAACGGCGACCGAGAAGGAAAGATTTTGGACGGTAGACCGTGTTATTACCTGCGGTGTGTTAGCGATCGCAGTTGTTGTAGTGTTAATTGACTACCGCGTGCGAACCACATGGGAGTCTGATTTTGAGGAACTTCTTACTGCGGTTACGATGGCCAAGACGCCCGGCTTAGTGGATACGGGTGATGTTGATTTAACGCTTGTTGATACGATTCGAAGTGGCGCCGGGGTTAGTCGGTGGTTGGAAGATCGCGGATATGTGATCGATCAATCACTGTCATCGGATTTTGAACGAATCTTTTCCATCTCCAGCGGTATTCGTACGTGTTTTGTAAATGTAGATGTTCGTCGTTCCGGCATTCAGGGTGATCAGCGGGAAGAAATAATTTTAGTTAGTCGGGAAGATTTTTACGCGTGGAATTCAAGACCGGGTACCGAACAGGAGAGTATCGCTAGGGAAGATCCAGAGGGAGCAGGTTCTCGAGGCGGACAGCAAACGGGGAATGCGGGCGGTGGCGGTGGTCAACAGGGTGGCAGCGGTCGCGGTTTTGATCCAGAACAAATATTTACCGATCGAGATAAAGATATGGATGGGTTGCTAACCGGCGAAGAAATCAGTGAACGTCTGCGTTCCGGATTACAAGAAATGGATAAGGATGACGACGGTGCCATCTCAAAAGATGAGTTTCTTAAAGCGATTTCGGCGATGATGGCTGCCCGTCAACAAAGAGGTGGCGGAGGCGGCGGAGGCGGTGCAGACGAAGCCGGAATTATGAGTCTTCCGGATGACCCCTTCGAGCAAGGCGAATTAGGGTTTCCCGACGCCAACGCTTTACCAGAAGATATTGAAAAATTGAAGAAGAAGTTGGACGCTGGCCAATAGATAAGCAATCGAACTGTTGGTAAGTATATTGTATATATTCGAAATGCGAAATTGGAAGTTACGGGGATACGATGAATAATAATGCAGACGAGAATAATAACACCGGCAACTTTGTTGGCGGCACTCAATTTGATAGACGTCGATTTATCGGGGGCGCCGCAATAGGAGCCGTGTCGGCTGTTCCATATTTCGGTTGGCAGAAGTTAGCATTTGCCAATGTTAGCCAAAACGATAAACCTAATATCGGTTGTATCGGTGTCGGAAGTATGGGGACTGGTGATGCACGCGGACACGCAAACTTTGGAAATATCGTCGCAGTGTGCGATGTTGACGAAGCGCATGCATTGCGAGCTAAAAATGACGGTAATATTGGACGGGGAAAATCCGATCACTACGGTGATTATCGGCGAGTGCTTGATCGCTCGGATATTGATGTGGTGAGTATCGTTACGCCCGACCATTGGCATATCAAGATTGCTGTCGAGGCATTGGAGGCTGGAAAACATGTGTTCTGCCAAAAGCCACTGACGTTGACTTTGGAAGAAAATCGCCTCATTCGAAATGCCTGTAAGAAACATCCTAAACAAGCATTTTTAGTGGGGACACAACAGCGTAGTTCACGTGGTCGTTTTTTACGTGCCGTTAATATGGTGCAAAAGGGTTTGTTGGGCGACATTAAACGTGTCACTGTTGGAATTAATGGATCCCCAACGGGAGGTCCATTCCCGGTTGCTGAAGTTCCGAAAACGCTAAACTGGGACATGTGGCAAGGACAGGCACCTGTACAGGAATATCGGACTCGACGGTGTCATTACGAATTTCGTTGGTGGTATGAATATTCCGGAGGGAAATTTACCGACTGGGGCGCTCACCATGTTGACATCGCAATGTGGGCCCTAAATCGCAACGCTGCCGGTGACGGACCAGTCGAAGTAGACGGTACAAATTGCCAGCATCCTGTTGATTACAAGGATGGGCATGCACTAGTCAATGACGCCTATAATTCATCGCACGTATTCTCCGTGTTGCATAAATTCTCGGATGGAGTGGTTATGGACGTTACGAGTCACGGAGATAATGGGATTACGTTCGAGGGCACCAAGGGAAAGATGTTTGTCAACCGAGGTAAAATAACGGGCGTACCCATTGAAGAGAATTGGGATAAGGACCTTTATTCGGACGAGGATGTTGTCGCGTTATATAAAGGCAAGCCTTTTGAGGGGCACAAGAATAATTTCTATCGATGTGTTCGCGAAGGCGGCCTGACGGTTTCCGACCCGTTTAGTCATCTTCAAGCGATGGCTGTTTGCCACCTAAGTACGCTCACCGCGCGACTAGGCCGCAAGATTCAGTGGGACCCGAAAACGGAGCAGGTGATTGGAGACGACCAAGCCAATTCGTTTACGAGTCGCAAACGCCGCAAAGGATTTGAAATCTTGAAAGTTTAGTTGAGTGTTCACTGGCCTACTGCCCGTAAAGCCAGATATGGCGGCGCGGGCATTAGGCCGGATTTGACTGACGATAAAAATAGATGGTAGTCCAGGTACCTATTGCAATTTACCGAGTTTGATTTCGATGACTCGTTCGTTGCTCCCGTCGGGATTGCGTAGCGTAGCTTGAATAAGATCACCAGGCTTGTGACTTCGGATAATTTCCACAAATGTGTCGCGAGTTTCAATGATACTGCCATCGATATGCGTCAGAATTGTATCTGTGGGAATGTTGGCGGTATCGAGTGGCGACTCGTTCAGCACGACTTTGATAACCACGCCGCGTATGCCACGGGAAACATTCTGAAGATATTCAGGTGTTTGCTCGGATAACTCTTCTACGGCAAACCCGGCGGTGGGTGTTTGTACTGAGCGTGGACTGTCCACTAGATCTTTGATTGCAGAATAGGGTGAGGCAAAGGCAACACCTTGCGGTGCTTTATTGGCCCACAGCATAGAGGATTGTATTCCAACGTAGTGCCCCCAGCCGTTAACCCATACGGCTCCAGAAGTTCCGTGAGGTGAAGCGGATTGAATATAGAATACCTGAATATAATGTGGATTGAGAAACTCGGCCGATGGTTTGGCTTTGGATACTGTACCGCTGAAGAGTAAGCGGTGTCGAAATAACGGTGTCCCGATCATATAAACTCGGCTACCCGTTACTAGTGGGCGTTTGGACGGCAAAAGAAAAGGGTATCCACCAGCGCGCGGATCCATCTTTAACAAGAGGACATCGTGGCCGGCATCTTTGGCATAAACGGTTACGGGAATACGTTGGTTATCAAACATTAGTATTTCGATGGTTGCGTTCTGATTTGTCACAACGTGTGCGGCGGTGGCCACGATTCCGGTTTCGGAAATGATTGCTCCAGAGCCACTCATTCTTCCGTTTACCAAAATTTCAACGACGGCATGGTCAATTCGCTCTGCCAGTCGCTCCGGAGATAACTCGCGGCCTTGCGCTTGTGCCGCAGAGGGGTGTATCAAAAACCAGCATATCGTTGAGATTATAAGGGCAAAAGGCATGTCTGATTTTCGCAACATAATAATTCAATCTAAATAGCGGGTGGATTAGTGGCGGGCAAAAGTAATTTTCGCGCCGTAAAGAATTTAATTTTAATGAAACGCGTTACCCTAAGTCTTATTTGGATATCCTAACAATCCGTCGATGTAGCGACAAGTCAAAACTAGGCTAGCGTCGGCGGACACTGTAATCGATCCATGAATATTGGTAAAATATTACGATGTTGATGCTTTTACGGCTTTGGCTACCCTTTTCCAAAATTGTTATAGTCCATTAGAGTACGGCGTATCCGCAGATGAAAATACTAATGACCGGTGACCTACACATGGGTCGAGGGTCTTCTAAATTCTCCGAAATGGAATCGCAGACATCGATCGGCTGTTGGCAAGCGATTGTGGAAGAGGCTCTCAATCGATCCGTCGATTTGGTGCTGTTGAGTGGTGATGTTGTTGATCGCAAAAATTGCTATTTCGAATCTTATATGCCGTTGCAAACGGGCATCGCTCGCCTAGCAAATAATGGAGTCACGACAATCGCGGTTGCCGGTAATCATGATTTTAGTGTATTGCCAAATCTCACCAATGACATTGACAAAAAAATGTTCCGATTGTTAGGACTTGGCGGTGTGTGGGAGCAATTTGAGTTTGAATGTGATGGCAAAACTCTAGGCATCACGGGATGGTCGTTTCCCGAGTCACACGTTGAAATTACACCATTGGATTCTTTTCCGGACGTGATCAATTCATGCGATTACCACATTGCGATGGTACATGGTGACCTTAATGCGACTGTTAGTAAATACGCTCCTTTGTCGTTAAGCAGAATAGATGAATTGTCAGACTATCACTGGTTGTTGGGGCATGTTCATAAACCCCAGTTGACCCACACCCAAAACGAACGGTGGGTGCTCTATCCTGGTTCACCGCAAGCGCTTGATCCCGGTGAACCCCACCACCACGGAGTATGGCTGTGGGAACCGGGCCAAAAGGCCGAACCGGAAATGTTACCGATGTCCAGTGTCTGTTACGAACCCCTGACCATCGACGTCAGTAACTGTGGGGACGCTGATGAGATTGTGGGTTATGTAATCCGTGAAATTAAAAACAACGCAGAGTCATTGAAAAACGCCGCTCATCAACGAATGCGGGCGGTAAATTATCGAATCAATATCATAGGTGAGTGTGATAATCCAGCGGAAGTCGAAAAGGAACTCCTATCTCAATCCCGAAACTTGCCCTTTGAAGACGTACAGACATCCGTTGAACATTTACGATTCAATGTTTTGCCGCGTTTAGATAAGGCCGAACTGCGGGTACAAAAAACGGTTTTGGCTCGTGCATTCAACTTGTTAGAAAGCCTTGAAGCAGGCGATTACAATGCTGAAATTGAACAGTTGTTGAGACAAATTCAGCAACGCTGTTCGCAACACGCAGGAAGATATCATAGTATCGATACCGCGCATGAGCTACAACACGCGGAGATAGTGAACATCGCTAAAAATCAACTCACTCAAATAGTCTCCGATTTAAGGAGCCAGCCAGATGCGTAACCAGAATCTTCTGTTCAAATCGTTGTCGGTGAATAATGCTCGGGGAATACGACGTGGTCGTGGCTTTCGTTGTGATGATTTAGCTCAGGTTAATATTATTTACGGTTCCAATGGAATTGGCAAAAGCACCGCGGGGTTGGCACTGATGGCGCTGTTGGCGCCTGCTGAGGGTAAGCTAGGTGATAATTGTGATGTTGCCGGCGTAATCGAAGTTGATCAACAAACGCTTGACTTGGCTGTTCGCGGAAAGGATGGATCGGCGTTTTCGGCAGACAAGGCAATTTCGTACCCTAGATTTACAAGTACTGATCAGTTGACGCGTTACCGCTTGGCGCTGGAAGAGTTAATTCAGTCGGACGATGTCGAGTTCGCTGCGATTATTGCCAAAGAGACTCGTGGCGGATTTGATTTAGAAGAAATAGTGTCACGACGAAAATATAAGCTTCGACCTTCCACGCCCAAAGCAATGCAGACCAAGTTGGAGCAACAAAGAACACATTGTGCGGAATTACGACGTAAGCAGGAAACATTGGTCTCGTGGGCGGATACTCTTACTGATTTGAATGAGCAGAAGCTTTCACTAATAGCTGCTCGCGATGAGCTTCCGGCGATAGAAGCGGTGCGTCGTATTCGAGAACACCAATTGGTGCTTGATGACACGTTAAATTTATTATCCCCATTTCCAGATGTAATGGAATTGCTTTCCGGAAACGATAGTGAATTTATCACTAAGAAGAAAGAGTTGCGCGAGTCGGTAAATGCCGAAGTTGAAGAATTGCAAAAGCGTATAGTAGAGCTTGAAAAGGAAGTCGAGTCTGGTGAGAACCTTGAGGTCGTCGAACAAGCTGAGATTGACCGACTCAAATTGGACCACGCAGACTACCGAGGATTGGTTACAAAACGCGCGGATTTAGGGAATTCTATTTCCGCAATAACCGCCGAAGCGGATGCTTGTTTAGAAGCATATGCCCAGACGGTATCAGCGGACGTTGCAAAACAATTTGATGGTATAGGTTGGACACAAATCGAGAGCCTGTGGGCACAAGAAATTCAGTATCGCGATCAACGCGATGCGGCTCAAAGGTTAGTCGAAGTATTCCAGCAGGATGGTGAAACCTCACAGTTGCAGGAATCGTGGTTGGAATTAAAGCAGGATATTGAATCGTTGCACCAGTGGCTGCGGTTGCCTAGTGGCGGCGGGTTAGTCCAGGGGAAGTTTTACAATATGATTCCGCTAATATCGATCGTTGGCATGGCTGTAGTAATGGTCATCTTGGCCAATACATCGCATGTAGGATGGTTGACCTTGCTCAGCATACCTTTGGGCCTAGGCGTTTGGTTGGTTAAGGGAAGGATGGCAGAAAAATTAGGCAGCCAACGTAAAGCAATCCAGCGGCATTGTGAATCCATGATGCCCATTGACGTTTGGGACGATACCAATGTGGAGATATTAGTCGAATCAAAATACAAAAAACAGGGAGAGCTAGCGACTCAAATAGCAAAATCACAGAATTCGGACGCTGCGACAATGCAATTGGAAAATGCAATACGACAGCATCAAGAATCAGTCGACGCAATCCAAAAATGGGCAAGTTCATTAGATTTGAACTGGAATGCGTTGGGACCATTCCATTTTGTCGATGTGTTTCGGGCCATCAATCGACGTAACGAACTTGTGAGTACCTTGCAGGGACTGCGCGCCGAGTTGGAAAAAATCGACTCGGATCTATCGCAGTCGCGGACAGCGATGATAACTATCCTTAAATCGTGGGGATACTCTGTTGGCCAATCTGTGGATAATTTGTCACCAGATATTATGGAGTTCGAACAGGTTTTGCAACGGCGGCGTGATTGCCTTAGTGAGCTTGTGCATCTCCGCACCCAAGTTGAAACATTGGGAGGAATAGCACAGGAGTGCACCGATGACATCAGCAGCGTCTGTAATAAGTTGGGAGTCGAGGATGGTGCATTAGGTGCCATTGTTGAGTTGGAGAAGCAGTTAGATTCCTACAACGCTTTAGTTAAAAAACGGATTGGGCAAGAGACACTAATTAGCGGTGAGGAGGCTCGAGCAAACACCGTCAGCGGCGCCGTTGATTGGTCAGAGTTGGAATTGCAAGAGAAGGAAGAGTATGCCACACAAGCTGAGGGGAAACTCAATGAGTTGCGAGACCAGATTTCCACTAATATGGGAAAAATAAGCGCCGCCGGAGAATCCAGTGAATTGTCCGAAGCCCTAGCCAAAGCTGAGTCAATCGAGCAAGAATTGATTGATGACCGGGACGCAGCATTTAAGGGAATTATTGGACGGACTTTTGTTGACTGGCTGGCAGAGGAATCGACGAGTGACCGTACGTCGGATGTATTCGTAGAAGCTTCTTTAATGCTGAAAAAAATCACCAAAGGCCAGTTAACACTCGGGGTATCTCAGACCGGCCAAGAAGAGTTTTTTGTAACAGCGCCGGGTAATGAGAGACGCGAATTAGATCAATTATCTGTTGGTGAACGAGTTCAAGTATTACTGTCGATTCGGATGGCGTTTTTAAGTCATTCAGAACAAGCGATGTTACCACTGGTGTTGGATGAGACATTGGGAACGTCTGATGACGAACGGGCACATGATATTATTAACTCAGTACTAGAACTCGCATCGCTCGGTCGTCAGGTATTCTACTTTACGGCTCAGACGGATGAAGTCGCTAAGTGGAAATTGTTATTGAAGCAACATTCCGGATTGGAGTCGCGCTTTATCAATCTCGACGCTCAATTGGACAACGCGATTGGAAAGGAAATCCCTCAGGCCGATGCATTTTCGTTAGCCGCCAGGATTGAAGCGCCGGAAGACTGCAGCCATCAAGAATTTGGTGAGCAGCTTGGGGTGCGCCGACCCATATTGTTTCCCTACAATCCACCCGATTTACATTTATGGTATTTGATTGAAGATTTAGACCTGCTGTACTCTTGCATACAAATCCGAGTGATGACTTGGGGGAGTTTACAACAAGTGATGAAACATAATGCCTCTGACGTCTCGTTCATTAATGAACAGCAATTCATGACGCTTCAAGCGCGTGCTGCAGCGGTGGCTAATGCGGTGATTCACTGGAGTGTCGGGCGGGCAGCATTGATTACACGGGAAGATTTACAGGAGAGTGGTGCGGTTTCCAATACTTTTATGGAACGCATATGGAAAGTCGCCGATAGAGTCGAGCATTGCGGGGCGTCGTTAATTAAAGAGTTGCGGGGCGAATCGCGTCCAAAACAATGGAGTGATAGTAAAACAGACAAACTCGAGGATTATTTATGTCGAATATTGAAAATTGATACGGTGGCTCGACAAACCCCGGACGAAATTTATTCTCGCGCAGCCATTGCCTTGGAAGCACAAGGCGAGCGTTTGACAAATAATGAGAATTGGCTGCATTGGATGCTGGAAAATATTCTCCGTGCGTAATGACACGTGTGGGAACACAAGACGCTGAAGCGTGATAAGGTCGGCGCGGCAGTAATTCCCCTAATATTGAAAAACCAGCGGCATTTTGTAGCGACCATGGAAAACCGTAAATTTCTGTGAATTGCCTCTGATGGGGGTATAATGAGGATGCTAATCTGATGTTTACCACAGCGGTCGAGGAAGCAGTATGAAAATCATTGGGGAATACCTTGTAATTTTGTTTGTTTGTGTGGCAATATCTAACCAACAGCTGATGGCCCAGCGATGGGAACCAGCTACTAGTACGCAAATTGAGTTGGCTAAAAATCTCCATCAGTGGCTCAAAAGCGGCAATCAAAAAGCCATCTTGGATAGGTACTTGCAGCCTGCTGAGTTATCTAAGCTTGTAAAAAAACAAGAAGATAATCTCGCTCCTGATTTGTTAATAGATGTACTTAAGCTGATTGGGGATGTTCCTATCAAGAAAGGCGATGAGACGGTCAATCATATTCTTGGCGGTGGGAAGAAAATGGTTGATTGGTCACGTGTTTATCTGAAATATGTTTGGCAGGAATCCTTAGTAAAGACTGCCGCCTTGGATTTGGATATGATCATGATTCAATTTAGCCATGGGGCAGCTAAAGTTTGGTTGCAAGTGAGCGTTGCTCGTGTTGAGGGCAGTCTTCACCTGTGTTTACTAAACGGATGGAGGATAACGCGGGATGGCGTGATTAATCTGCCGATTCCTAATTCATCTAAAGATTTGTCAAAATATGAAGCGCTCAGACGTTCAATGGAACTGGTTATTGATTTAGCACGGTTTCCCAATCCAATATCTAAAGCCGACGATAAAATTCCAGCAGGTGCGCGTGCGGCTGTCACCGCATTTGAACGAGCGACGTCCGCTGAAGAATTAGGCCGTCATGTATTCAACTGTTGCGTCGCAAGAGATTTTAACGCGGCCGGCAAAGCGTTAGTTCCAGCCTCGGTGAATACGGGTACCGAAGGTTTGTCTGCGGGGCAGTTTGAAGTACTGGCAGCGTTAGACTTGGAAAAGCTTTACGCAAATACGATGGTGTATTGGGGATTTCATTGGCAGGATTGCGTGATCGAAGCTGTCACGGAAAAGAACCGTAGAATTATTGTGACGTTCAACACAGTAATTCAACTTAAGGACGGGAAAATGCGGAAGGCGCAACTTGAGTTCGCAATAGATGGTTCTAAGCAGATTGATGGAGTGTGGTATCTATCTACTAGCCCGGAATATCCGACTGGAATTTCAAGAGTCACCATGCAGGGGGTTACCCTTGATGTGAGTGGCTTGGTAGAAGTATCGGGGCGGTTGACACTTGACGGGAATCCGTTGGCAAACGCCGTGATCTCTATGACTCCTTGGACTCCGATGGCACGTAATGGCAAGGCGGAACGCGGGCTAAACTCTCGCGTACCCAGTGGACGGACCAACGAAAAAGGTGAATTCACGATGACGGTTATTTACAGTTCAGCTAGCGGCATGCCGGTTTTGTTCAGCAAAATAGCGACGAATAAGTACGTTGTGGGGGTATTCGATGGAGCACCGATGGATTCTAAAGATTCAACGCTTGAGCTGCCATTGGCTGATCCTGTTGACACAAAGTCCGACCGCGGAACAAAAGCTGTTGTTCCCAAACGTGTCCCTCAAGTATTTGCAAATCCGTTTGGTATTAAAGGAGACGGTAAATATCTAACCGTGGATAAACCGTTAACCTCGGTGCTGATTGAATTGAACAGGGACGGAAAGATGAAAGTTATCGCATTGTCGCCCTGAGGGATTGGGTGAGCGTTTATTTGTCGAGTATTAAGATTTCGACTTTGCGGAACTCGATTGGATGACTTTCCGATTGTAATGAAATATAACCACCCTCGAGGATTAGCGAATCGGTTTTGCGTTCAGAAATTACTCGTTTTGCATCCGCATCTCTGGGATCAAGTTGAGGTTTGCTGTACTGCAGGACCACCTTGCCGTCGAGAATATGCTTGATGATTCCGCCTCCACGGACTTCAATCTCAGCGGTGACCCATCGATCACCGCGATAAGTCGTTGATGATGACGAAATACAGTGTCGCAGTTGCAATTCGTTTTTCATTACCACATTGGTCCCAGGGGTACAGAGATTGGAGGTCGTACGGGCGCCTTCGGCGTTGCCACCAAGTAGCTGGACTTCAATGGATACTGGAAACTTTTGATCTTTCGTCATGGATTCCGGTGACTGGCCGTGGATCATGATGCCACTGTTACGATATGCCCAGCCTGGACCTCCTTTGGATTGCTCGCCGATAAAGCGATATTCCAGTCGCATACGGTAATGAGAATAACTGGTTTTATAGAAAATG
Source organism: Planctomycetaceae bacterium (assembly GCA_018658605.1). Next base: position 42,493 of record JABHUV010000201.1, read on the forward strand.
TGGCCAAATCGTTCTTTGTATTCGTCATACGCTTCATAGCCGACTTTCATTACACCGTCTTCGACTCGAAATGTGTTGCCAAAATTATTACCTAATTCATAACCGCGAATTTTGGGAGTCCAACCATCAAGGTTTTTGCCGTTGAAAAGCTGATGCCATTTTTCTTCAGCCGAGGTACTGCCGACAATTATAAAGGAAACGAGCGAAAGGACTAATAATACAGCGATGTTACGGATTGCTTTTGTCATGTGACTATGATTTCCGGCTATTTGAAAGGTGACGGTCTATTATATTGACCACTCTTGGTCGTTCCAATATCATACGTACCCGTACCATCAATTGCAACAGTCGCGCAGTTTCGGACGTTTAATGAGTGCCATTGCGATAAAAATATCCGGTAAACTAAATTAATTGTTGCGCGGAGGCAGGTGTTCGCTTGATACACAGAAGGCAGAGGTACAATTGAAGGTTAACCGTAAACTTTGGCAACCCGCGGCCGACGCATGTGTCACTTCCCATATGGGTCGATACCTTGCGCACGTGCAGGAGATGTTTCCCGAGGAAGGTGTAGTTGATTTTGACACACTATTTCGTTGGTCCGTACGCGAGTACCAAAAATTTTGGGCGGACTGGTTGCAATACAGTGGAATCGTTTTTGAGGGAACTGTGCAACCTGTTCTAGAACGAGCTAAGATGCCTGATGCGGGATTTTTCCCGGGAGTGCAATTAAATTTTGCTGAAAATTTACTCCACAAACGAGGCACTGGCCTAGCAATTCTGGGGATATCCGAATCACGCGCGACTGAGAAATTGAGTTGGGATAAATTACGTCAACGAGTTGCACAGGTAGCGCAGGCTTTGCGTGACGAAGGAGTTGGCGTGGGTGACCGTGTGGCGGCTGTTTTACCGAATATCGTTGAGGCCGTGATTGCAGCATTAGCGACGGCGAGCATTGGCGCGGTATGGTCAAGTTGTTCTCCAGACTTTGGCCAGCGAGCAGTCCTTGAACGGTTTAGCCAGATTTCCCCCCGAATTCTATTAGGCGTGAATGCCCACGTTCATAATGGAAAAACTATTGATTGCTATGACAAATTCAAACGAATTGTAGCTGAATTGCCGAGCGTACAGCGAGCGATATTGTTGGAATTGGTTCCTGCCGATGACGAACTGAAGCTAAACGAGAACTCGAATATGCAATTGTGGGAGGATTGGATATCGCGGGATTCGGCGGAACTAGTATTTAACCGATTACCGTTCGGACACCCGCTGGTGATTATGTATAGCTCCGGTACGAGTGGGCCGCCAAAGTGTATTGTACATGGCGCTGGCGGAACCCTGTTGCAGCAAGCAAAAGAATTGTTGTTGCATTGTGATCTACATGCGGGTGACAATCTGCTGTACGTCACTACGACAGGTTGGATGATGTGGAATTGGATGCTCAGCGGTCTTTATGCTGGGGCCAGCATCACACTGTTTGATGGTTTTCCAGCGCGCCCATCATTAAATCGTCTGTGGGACGTTGTGGCTGAGTGCGGCATTACGCATTTTGGATCGAGCCCCAAGTTTCTGGCCGCCTGTCGTCGGAGGCTGCAACCAAAATTGAGTCATGACTTGTCAAAATTGCGGGTGATTTTAAGTACGGGTTCTCCATTGGCAAAGGAGGAATTCGAATGGGTATATGAGTACGTTAAATCCGATATTCAACTGAGTTCTATTAGTGGGGGTACGGACATCATTTCGTGTTTCATGCTTGGCAATCCGTTATTGCCGGTGTTTTGCAGCGAGTTACAGTGTTACGGTTTGGGTATGGATGTTCGGGTAGGTGAAGGTGATACGCCTACCGGAGAACTAGTATGTTGTACGCCATTTGTCAGTATGCCTATTGAGTTTTGGAACGACACTGATGGTAGTCGTTATAACGAGGCCTACTTCTCTCGTGCGGATGGACATTGGTGGCACGGTGATCTAATAGAGCTTACAGGCAGCCAGGGTGCGTGTGGCGGAATCGTAGTCCACGGCCGTAGCGACGCTACGTTAAAACCTGGTGGTGTACGTATTGGCACGGCAGAAATTTATCGAATCGTGGAATCGCTACCGGAAGTTGAAGATAGTATTGTTGTGGGGCAGCCATGGCGAGGCGATATTCGCGTAGTGTTGTTTGTTGAACTTGCTGCAAATCTTACGTTGGGGGACGAACTGCGGGACAGTATTCGAAATTGGATTCGCCAGGAAGCGTCTGTTCGTCATGTACCGTCATTGATTATCCAGGTACCGGAAATTCCCTATACTCGTAGTGGAAAGAAAGTTGAATTGGCGGTTCGCGCGATTGTTTGTGGTGATGAACCGACAAACCGTGAATCGCTAGTGAATCCTGGATCACTTGACAGTTTTGAAAAATTATAGCTGGCGAACAATGGTTTAATGATATACATGGTGAGGTATGGTAATGGATGAATCAGCATATTTGAGTTGGAATTTGGCCTATGCGCTGATTCTGCTGGTGATTTTTATTAGTTGTTGGGCATTGAATTCATTATCGGCACCGGGTAACTGGTTGATGGTTCTATCTGCTGCGTTGTATTCATGGTTAATGCCAGTAGAATCCCCTTATGCGTTTGGCTGGTGGTTGGTAGCGTTGTTGGCTGTGCTGGCTGGAATTGGTGAATTATTGGAATTGGCGACCAGTGCACTAGGCACGCGGAAAGCGGGTGGTAGCCGCAAAGGGGCAATTTTAGCTGTGGTCGGATCTTTTGTGGGTAGTTTTGCTGGTGTGATATTAGGTATTCCCATTCCGATTCCGGTAGTTGGCTCGCTAATAGGCGCGTTGTTGTTCGCCGGTTGTGGGGCGATGTTGGGTGCTTATTTGGGTGAACGCTGGGATGGCAAGAAAAATCGAGAGGCTTGGCGAGTTGGTTTCACGAGTTTTTGGGCAAGGTTGGTTGGTTCATTAGCGAAGTTGTTAGTCGGCCTGATCATGATAGGTGTAACGAGTGTGGCAATGCTAGTTTAGAACTGCTTTGGGATCGTCGTTGATCTCTCGTAATGAATTGGAGGCGCCAACGCTAGGGGACCTGACGCTGCGTGCCTTCGAGTTGGTTGAGGGCGCGATTCAGTACGCGTATGACATATTTTCCATTGGCATAGAGGTCTGTACGTGGTTTTAATGCCGCATGCATTTGGGTGATGACAGGCCGCGCCTGATCTTCAATTTCGTCCAATACGATTGCTGCGTGTAGTCGTTCCCACTGACTGCCTTGTTTCAGTTCCTTGGTTAAGACGGGCAAGGCAGCGTTGGGGTGTCCAAGACGGCATAGTGCCCGTGCTGCAGCGGTACGGCATACGGAAGATGGATCCGTTTGCATGATCGTGTTTAGTTGTTTAGCAGTTCCATTTGCATGCTGGGCGTGATTTCCCAAGCCAATTGCTCCCCAGTATCGTACGGCGGCGTCAATGTCGCTGAGAGCCCGGGTTAACTCGGGGACCGCTTCCTCCCCGCTAGATGCAAGTAAGGCTGTCTTCGCCAGTCGCTGATACAAGGTGGGATCTTCCGCACCACGCAGGATGTCGTATTGATTACCGACAATTTTCTGTCGGGCGTTCAGGATGGGTTCAGCGATTAGTCCCAAATCCTTGGTGTCCGTTACCCATCGTATGTGGGCAGCGCGTAAACGTTCTAGGATCGTTTGATGATCGGGACTGGTTGTCAAATTGACCAGTTCATGGGGATCCAACGACACATCGTAAAGTTCCTCAACGGGTTTGTTTGGGCTGAAGAAGAATGCCGCGTGTTTGGAGAGTTGATCGTTTAAATAACCTTGCCGCAGTGCTTGCATGGTTGCACCTTTTTCGGGCGTATTCATATACTGATAAAATGTCTTCAATGGTTCGTAGTTTCGAATGTATTTATATTGTTTGTCACGCACCATTCGTATGATGTCATATCGTTCGTCCATGCGGTCACGAGCGGCGAATACGTACTCCCTTGGGGAACTAAGATGGTTCCCAAGAAACGCGCGCCCTTGTACGTGTTGTGGCGTTTTAACTCCGGCCAATCGTTGCACGGTCGGTCCCAAGTCGATCGAACTTATTAGTTCGTCAGTTTCGGTTCCCGGCAGTCCCTGTTGGGGTTGTCGGAATGGTTCGGGAATACGGACAATTAAGGGAATGTGCGTACCCGAGTCATAAAGCCAACGTTTACCGCGGGGCAGACCAACGCCATGATCGGACCAAAAAAAGATAATCGTATCTTCGTAGAGACCGGCCTCTTTCAGGTCTTGGATGTGTCCACGGCACCAATGATCCAAAGCCGTGATTAATTCATAATTCCTTTTCCAGTCTTCCCGCGTTGCCGGAGTATCAGGATAGTAGGGCGGGAGCGTTGTCAGCGCGGCAGCGTCCTGCCGCTCTGCGGATGAGAGTTTGCTCGTTACGGACTGGTACTTTGCCGTCGCCGCAATGCCGCTTTCATGGCAGCCAGTAAAATTAAATATTGAAAAAAATGGCGCGGATTTGTCGGGTCGATTTTTCCAATGGGCCTTACCCGATGAGGCGTCCCAGGTTCCCGCTGGGGGAGTGAACTGATAATCTGTTTTTGAATTATTGGTGCAGTAATATCCGGCATCCTGAAGCTGTCTTGTAAATGGTTGTATTTGTTTCGGCAACTCAGCGCGACAGCGCATATGGTGCGTCCCCAAAGTCGTTTGATACATCCCTGTAATGATTCCGCTGCGGCAGGGTGCACACACCCCGGCCGTTGTAAAGGCATGGGTATATCGAACGCCTTCCGCAGCCAGTTGATCCAGCGCTGGCGTAATGGCGTGTGGGTCTCCGTAACATCCAAGGTGCGGGGAAATATCTTCAGCGGACAGCCACAGGATGTTGGGTCGGTCAGCGGAATACGCCAACATTGGAAAAAATATCAATAGGAACAGTAGCGCTCGTTTCATAAAAACCCTGTATAAAAATAGAGTGATGTTTACCAGCTTAAGAGTCCGGGCTTTTGGGAGATCCAGCCGGAATCGCTCGGAAACAAGGTTTCCATGGGTACAATCAGCGGTTCACTGGCAAACATGGATTCGACCTCAGCCTGCCATTTCAAAAAGTGAGGTGTTTCCAGATGCCGCTGAAATGCGTCTTCGTCGGCATAGACCTCATATAAATAGAAGCGGGATTGGATGGAGGCATCACGGTGCATATCAAAACGGAGGCAGTCGGGTTCGTCACGGACACTGCCCTCAGCGTCACCGTAACTGGCTTGCATGAAGGCCTCCATATCGGACTCGTTCACGTCAATAGTGACAAAAATGGAATACATGTTTCTTGGTCCAGTCAAGGAATAAGGTTGATGAGCAATCGGAAGGAATGAGTCTGGCTTTCATAGCAATATTGATACTACATCCAGATATCGGAAATGAATTGTCCATCGGAAACCAATTGAGGCCGTCCGCCTATACCGGGCATCATCCACGCAGGGTCTACTCCTAAGGCCTCTAAAATGGTTCGTGAAAGATCTTCCGGGGTGACCAGGTTTTCCGTGGCATAGGCTGCGTCTCGGTCGGATTTCCCGTAAACAAAACCCTGTTTAATGCCGCCACCGGCCAGCACGGCTGGAAAAAGGGTGCTCCAATGATCACGCCCCCACCCGTCCTTGGCTTTTGGTGTCCTTCCCATTTCGCCCATGCAAACCACCAGGGTTTCGTCTAACAGACCGCGATCTTCCAGATCTAGTACTAAGGACGACAGGGCGGAATCAAGTGTGGGAAGGAGGTGTTTGTCCAGTGATTTACAATTTCGATGCGAGTCCCAGCTGTAACCATCAACACAGTCATAATGAACCGTTACAAATCTGGTTCCTGCCTCGATAAGTCGGCGTGCGACCAATACCGATTGCCCAAAAAGGTGGTTGCCGTATTGGTTTCGCAACTTGTCGGGTTCCTTAGTGACGTCGAAGGCGATACGGGTTTCTTCCGATGAAACGAGTTCGAGTGCTTTTCTGCGAAAGTCATTCATTGCCCCCACGCCAGCATTCGATTGTAAACGATCTCGCTGCTGATTGAATTGCTCAACCAGCGTGTTGCGATTGATAAGGCGTTCCATTTGAAGATCGGGATGTAACTGCAAACCGTCGATTTCGAAGTTCAATTCTTCGTCGTCCATGTTACGCCAATAGGGATTGTCTGCAGAATCCTTTTTATCAATTCGTGTAATCAGCGGTTCATCCAAAGGAGGTAAAAATCCCGCTGTTTCGCCGGGACGTTTTAACCGTACTTTGTATTCCTGCAGTCGTCCGAGAGAATTAGGAAGAACGACGTAGGGTGGTTTATTGCTGTTGTTACCCTGCCGTCGTTGAAAGTGTTTGACGACGGAACCCATGGATGGCCAGTCCTGTGGCGTAACATTAAAACCGCCCCCGATCGGTACCTGCCATCGATGCCCGGTCTGCACATAATGGCCACCACCGCTATGATCGTTGAAATCGTGGCTCATTGTCTTGATTACAGTAAGCCGATCCGTAATGGATGCCGTTAGGGGAAGTTTTTCACAAATTTGCAAGCCAGGGGTTTTACATGGAGTTGGTTTCCATGGTCCGCGCACGGTAGTTGGTGCGTTTGGTTTCATGTCGAAGGTTTCCAGTTGACTGGGACCACCGAAAAGAAACAGGAAAATCACGTTTTTAACTCGAGGAATCGGTCCTGCACTTTTTTGCTGAGCAGCAAGAACATCCGGCAGATTTAAACCGAGCAGTCCGGCGCCGGCGGCCTGAATCAGGGCGCGTCGTTGGCGATTCGGTTGGGTATGAGTCACCGTTAACATGTATTTTTAATTGCTAAATTGCTATCTGAAAGATGCGGAAAGAACATACCGGCAGGATTCAGGCAGTCGGGCTACTTAGCTTTTCCTATGCAAAACAAATGGTTTTCGCCGCGAATAAACAGTTGATCGTGTGCGATGGCTGGTGACGCATAACAGTATTCCCCAAGTTTATTTTCGGCAACGACCTGCAGTACAGATCCGGGTTTAACGACTTTCATAGTACCGTCGTCTGCCAGTAAATAGGCCAAACCATTGGCTTTAAGCAAGGACGCGCTGAAATGGTTCCCTAACCGATCCTGCCATAATCGTGTACCGTCTTTCGTATTAAAACAGTTAGCTGTTCCGCGATCGTCTGCCACCAATAGGAAGTTCGCAATAACAACAGGTGAAGGAACATAGCACCGGACATTGGTAACATGCCACTTGACGTGACTGTCACTGACGTCGCCCGAACCACGCGGGTCGATTCCCATTACATGGTACGTGGGAAAACCCGCACAGACGTAAAACAAGCTTCCATCAAATACCATTGACGCAACAAATTGCTCTGTGGGACCTTCAATAACCCAGCGGACGTCACCCGTATCAGGGTTGAGACTGACAACCCGTTTGGATCCCGAGACGACTAGGTGTTGCTGACCGTCGATGTTTCTTAAGAGCGGTGTTGCATAACTGCGGATACCGTATTTGCGTTCCGTTTTCCATACGGTTTCGCCGGTGTTTTTGTTGAGTGCCAAGATGTAAGATTGACCATCATGGTCGCCATTGAGAATGACGAGATCTTTATAGAGGACTGGACATGTATTGAAGCCGTGCGCGCTAATGAAATCTCCTGGCTTGACGTGCCATTTGAGGTTGCCATTAAAGTCGTAGGCCGCGGCAATCATTTTTCCAGGATAAATATTGCGCGCACCGCCTACATTGGGAGCGGATATTTCACGGTCTTCCGCTTCGAAAAAGGTCACATAGATTAATTTACCATCCGTTGCCGGTGTGCTAGACGCAAAACTGTTTAAGGAGTGTTTCTTTTCAAGTCGGGCCTTTAGGACTTCGCGATTCCACAATATCTTACCGGAATGCCGATCCAAGGCGATCAATTGTCTTGACTGGGATTGCATATCACAGGTTGCAATAAAGACATGATCCTCCCAAATTACGGGGGATGCGTGTCC
>JABHUV010000121.1 GCA_018658605.1 Planctomycetaceae bacterium
CGGTGAAAAGAAACTTAATGTCGTCAAGGAAGTCAAGAACATCACTGGCCAAAGCCTGATGGACTCGAAGAAACTTGTCGAAGGCGTGCCAGCCACCATCAAAGAAGGTGTTGACAAGGCAGAAGCCGAAGAAATTAAAGGTAAACTGGAAGAAGCTGGGGGTGCTGTTGAATTGAAGTAACTCTTCAATTCAACACCTGCTAGGTATTTAACACGAACATAGTCAATCAAATATACTTATTTGCTCGACGACAAACTCGTTAAATACTTCTTCTAGGCGTTGGGTGATACACTAGTTCTATAAAGAACCGGAGTTCACCCCTTTAATTTTCGACATTTTAAGTGGATTTTTTACAGTTGGAGAAGGTACACTACTTTGGTATTTCTCCAATCGCACAACAAAGATGTGAGCCGACGTTTAACACAACTGGCATTACAACATTCAATGTGCACTGTTGATTTCCTGTACTCGTTTTCGTAGGAAACCCCAGATAGGGTTACCAAGCCTAGCTTGAATAATTAGCTAGGGGACAATGAAAGGTGATCGTTTGACCCAGTTCCGTTTCGAGAGTGATTTTTTTAACAAAATCACAAGTCGAAAGAAGAACCACTGCAGGCGTTGCGCAAAGTGTGCGCGCTCAGATCAATTTAGCGTCACGCGAACCAATAACTGTGCAAGCAATTATTTTCTTGCTCAATTTCATCTCATTGCATTTCCCCTGCCTACGTTAGCCATGAATTTTATCATTGGTTTTCTCAAGTGCATCAACAGTGACAATCGTGGCAACTTGAACTGCACAACTGTCACCTTATTTGTTTTACCTAATCAATTTCTACCCAATTCCCCTTTCGTCATCGCCGCTTAGTGTTATTAAACGCTAGGCCTTTGTAACGTAATTACCATCGGAGCAACAACATGCCAACGCCAGCTATACGACGCTTAGCCCCTGCAAGTGTACGTCGTTTTGGAAGCGGTCGTGAATATCCCGCCATTCCAGATTTAACTGCGATCCAGACGGATCATTACGGCAAATTCCAGCAAGCCGATATTGAACCTGAAAAGCGTAAGCAATTAGGTTTGGAAGCAGTCCTGCAGGAAATTTTCCCAATTGAGAGCTTTGACAAGCAGATCAACATGGAATATATCCGTTACGAATTGGGTAAGCCTCGTTACACACCTGATGAATGTCGTCAGTTGCGTTTAACCTACGGCTGTCCGCTACGGGTATGGATGCGATTGAACAAAGACGAGCCTGTTGAAGAAGATGTGTATCTTGGTGATTTACCCGTGATGCTCGGGGGTGGTGAATTTATCATCAACGGAGCCGAACGTGTAGTAGTCAGCCAACTTCACCGTTCGCCTGGTGTTGACTTTGTGATGGCGACCGAAGGCACGAGTGATCGCAAGTTGCCGAGTTGCCGAGTCATTCCAGAGCGTGGTAGTTGGATCGAAATCAACGCCACCAAAAAAGACATCCTCAGCGTTCGCATTGACCAAAGCGGTAAATTCTCGGCGATGACGTTGTTACGAGCTATGGCTCCTGAGTACAGTCGCGACGCCGACTTACTGCGTTGTTTTTATGAAACAGTAGTTGAATCCGTAAAAGATGGTCGCAGTGTCGGAAAAATATTGGACAAGATTGCCGTCGACGACATTGTATATCCTGCCAAGAGCGAGCACGCTGGCGAGATCATTCTCGAAGCAGGTCAACAGATCACTCGTAACGCTGCGGAACTAATCTGCACTTCGGGATTATCCAAAATCGAAATCATGGATGCTCCAGGCACACCGTTGGTTATAAACAGTCTCAATGACGACACCACGGGCAGCCACGAAGAAGCTGTATTACGAATCTACCAGCGGTTACGTCCGGGAAATCCTCCTAATCTTGAAAAAGCGCGGACATTGTTTCAAGAGAAATTCTTTGATTCGAATCGTTATCGTTTAGGTCGCGTCGGACGCTTCCGTATCAATCGCAAGTTGAAGCTCAACGTCCCGGAAACGGAAATGACGCTTCGCCCTGATGACCTTCTTGAATCCGTTTCCTATATTCTTAAACTCGCGGTTCAATCCGACGAAGCGCAAGTCGACGATATCGACAACCTAGCCAACCGTCGTTTGCGAACGATCAGTGAACTAGCAGCAGACGAACTACGAAAAGGATTCCTTAAGTTACGTCGCACGGTTCAGGATCGCATGAATCTCAAGGATCAAGAGGACATGACTCCTCGTAATTTGATCAACCCTAAAAGCATCTCAGCTGCCATTGAATATTTCTTTGGTCGTGGTGAGCTATCTCAGGTTGTTGACCAAACCAATCCGCTTAGTCAGTTGACACACGAGCGAAGATTATCGGCACTGGGTCCTGGTGGTTTGAATCGAAAGCGAGCTGGTTTTGAAGTGCGCGACGTCCACATTTCTCACTATGGTCGAATTTGCCCAATCGAAACCCCTGAAGGCACTAACATTGGTCTGATTTCCAGCCTGGCCATCTACGCGACGGTTGATGACTATGGATTTTTAGTCACACCGTACCGCACGATCACTAACGGCAAGTTAACCGATGAAATTAGATATCTACGAGCGGACGAAGAAGCGGACGCATACGTTGCTCCGGCTGACGTTGACGTAGAAAACAACAAGATCGTTGGCCCGAACTTAATTGCTCGCCGTCGAGGTGACTTTGAGATGGTTACCCCGGACAAAATTTCATTCATGGATGTTGCTCCAACTCAAATGATTGGTGTTTCCGCTGCCTTGATTCCATTTCTAGAACACGACGATGCAAATCGTGCTTTGATGGGGTCCAACATGCAGCGGCAGGCAGTTCCATTGTTAGAAGCGGAGCCACCGATTGTCGGTACGGGCATGGAACGTACGATTGCTCACAACACCAGTATGGTTGTACGCAGCAAACGTGCCGGTAAGGTCACCCAGTGTGATGCTTTAAAAATCACGATTGGCAATACTGTTTACCCGTTGCAAAAATATGTTGGTCTCAATGAGCGAACCTGTAACAACCAAAAACCGATCGTCAATCTTGGCGACCAAGTTGAAGCGGGACAGGTCATCGCAGACGGTGCCGCTACTCGCTTAGGTGAACTTGCTTTGGGTCGCAACGTACTTGTTGGCTTCATGTCCTTCGATGGGTACAACTATGAAGATGCTATCATCATTAGTGAAGAGCTCGTTAAAAACGATGCATATACATCCATTCATATCGAAGAATTTGATGTTGAAATTCGCGAGACCAAGCTTGGCCGAGAAGAATTCACTCGTGATATTCCTAACGTCAGCGACAAAATGCTCGCCGCATTAGATGACAGCGGTATTGTTCAAGTAGGAACCTACGTGACACCCGGTGATATTCTCGTTGGTAAAGTATCGCCAAAGAGCAAAACTGAATTAACTCCGGAAGAAAAGCTATTGCACGCTATTTTTGGTCGAGCAGGTGAAGATGTCAAAAATGACTCACTAACAGCTCCATCCGGAATTGAAGGCATTGTTATCAACACCGAGAAATTCTCGCGCCGCATGAGTTTGTCCGACTTTGAACGCAAGGTGTTCGAGAAAGATTTAAAGGCCGCAGAACTCGATGGAAACACGGTTATCGTCGGTCTCTTTAAAGACATGATCACGGAAATGGAGTCATCACTCGGTCGTAAGCTTTCCGACGAAGACGGGAATCCATACACCGTCAACGATGATATAAAATTCTTAGCCGAAATTGCGGAAGTTTTCCACATCAACTCAGTCACCAGTGGTATGCGTAGTGACGATGGTATTAAGGCCATCAATAAAATTTACGCTTCCCATCGTGATGCACTGCAGACTGCGATTGACCAACGTGACCGCACTCTCAACAGCATGAAGCGAGGCGACGAGCTTCGCAGTGGCGTTTTACAGATGGTAAAAATCTACATTGCTACCAAACGGACAATTTCTGTTGGTGATAAGATGGCTGGACGCCACGGTAACAAGGGTGTGATTTCAAAAATCATGCCTGTCGAAGACATGCCTTACTTGGAAGACGGAACACCAATTCAAATCATGTTGAATCCACTTGGTGTGCCCAGTCGTATGAATGTTGGTCAAATTTTAGAAACTCATCTAGGATGGGCCGGCTCTAAGCTTGGTTTCCAAGCCATCACTCCGGTATTTGACGGAGCAACGGAAGAGGACATCAATGAGGTATTAGCAGAAGCTGGTTTACCTAGCCATGGCAAATCATCTCTGTTTGACGGCCGCACCGGTGAGCAGTTTGAGCAAGAAACAACAGTGGGCTACATTTACATGCTCAAACTGCACCATCTAGTAGATGAAAAGGTTCACGCTCGAAGCACCGGACCTTATTCATTGATTACTCAACAACCACTTGGTGGTAAAGCACGCTTTGGTGGACAGCGTTTTGGAGAAATGGAAGTCTGGGCTCTGGAAGCCTACGGGGCGGCCTATATTCTGCAGGAGCTATTAACCGTTAAGAGCGATGACGTTGAAGGGCGTACAAAGATTTACGAAGCGATGGTCAAGGGTGAAAACACTCTTGAAGCTGGCACGCCCGCCAGTTTCGACGTACTGACCAACGAAATTCGCGGTCTTGCCTTAAACATGGAACTTGAAAAACGGCGGAACTAATCAACTTAGCGCCTCCCAAAAACTCGAGTACTAAATTTACAACATTAAAACACAATTTCTAATTTGCAATTAGCATAGTGATCCCAAAGGAGCACGGAACCATGACAGTTGGTGAAAACTCATACGACAGGATTAATGATTACGCCTCGGTAAAAATCTCGTTGGCGCGACCCCATGACATCCGGAGTTGGTCATTTGGTGAAGTAAAGAAACCAGAAACCATCAACTACCGAACCTATCGCCCGGAAAAGGACGGTTTGTTTTGCGAACGTATTTTTGGCCCTGAAAAGGACTGGGAATGTGCTTGCGGTAAATATCGCGGTATGAAATATAAGGGTATGATCTGTGATCGCTGTGGCGTCAAAGTTACCCACTCACGTGTTCGACGAAAACGAATGGGGCATATCGAACTCGCGGCTCCCGTTGTTCATATCTGGTTCTTTAAGGCGATGCCTAGTCGATTAGGCAACCTGCTTGCTATGAAGACAACCAGCTTAGAAAAAGTGGTCTATTTTCAAGATTACGTCGTTACCGAACCCGGTGAAACCGATTTAGAAATCCAGCAGTTGTTAACCGAAGAAGAGTACCGCAACGCTCGTGAAAAGTGGGGTCCTGACGCATTTGAAGCTGGCATGGGTGCCGCCGCTGTCCGACAATTGCTCAACAAACTTGACCTTGTCCAATTGTCTATTCAGCTACGCGAAGACTTGGATAACACCAAGAGCAAGCAAAAGACAAAGGACTTGGCCAAGCGACTACAAATTGTTGAATCCATTCGTGATAGCGACAACCGTCCAGAGTGGATGGTTCTAGATGTCATCCCAGTTATTCCACCGGACTTACGTCCATTGGTACTATTAGACTCGGGCAATTTTGCCACGAGTGACTTGAACGACCTGTATCGCCGAATTATCAACCGTAATAACCGCTTACGTAAATTGGTTGATTTAAACGCCCCAGAAGTAATCATTCGCAACGAAAAGCGAATGTTACAACAGTCCGTCGACGCGTTGTTCGATAACAATCGTTGTAAACGGCCGGTTTTAGGGAGCAGTAATCGTCCACTTAAATCTTTGACCGATATGATCAAAGGTAAACAAGGTCGTTTCCGTGAAAACCTACTCGGCAAACGTGTTGATTACTCCGCTCGAAGTGTGATTGTGGTCGGACCGCGACTGAAAATCCACCAATGTGGTTTACCCAAGAAAATTGCGCTCGAATTATTTCAACCCTTTATTATTCGACGTCTAAAAGAACTTGGCCATGCCGACACAATTAAGAGCGCTAAAAAAATGCTTGAGCGCAAAGACGAAGAAGTATGGGACATTCTTGAATCTGTGATTCAAAATCACCCCGTCATGCTCAACCGAGCTCCAACGCTTCACCGCATGGGAATCCAAGCCTTCGAACCAATACTCGTCGAAGGTAATGCAATTCACTTGCACCCACTAGTTTGTAAAGGTTTTAACGCTGACTTTGATGGCGACCAAATGGCAGTTCACCTGCCATTGTCGGTTGAAGCTCAAGTCGAAGCGCATACCCTAATGCTCTCAACAAACAATATCTTTGCCGCCAGTAATGGTAAGCCAATTATGAGTCCGTCGCAGGACGTCGTGATGGGTTGCTATTACAGCACATTAGAATTGCCGAACCGAAAAGGTGAAGGCATGACTTTCTCGAGTGCTGCGGAAGCAGACTATGCTCACGCGGAAGGGATTATTGAGACTCATTCAAAAATCAACCTGCGTTTACCTGCAGGCTGCAAACTAAAAACGGAAGAGGGTGACGCGGAACTAGGTGCAATTATCGAAACAACCTATGGCCGTATCTGCTTTAACACAATGCTGCCCGTAGGTATGGATTATTATAACGACACTCTACGAAGTGGCGACTTGTCCATTGTGATTTCTGATTGCTACCAAACCTTAGGGCGCCGATCAACCATTGACTTGCTTGACGACATGATGCAATTCGGTTTCCAAAACAGTACACATTCTGGACTTTCATTTGCTACGGATGACCTCATTACACCTGAGCAAAAATTCTCTATCATTAGTGAAGCTGAAAAGACAGTTGCAAAATATAGTAAGTTGTATCAGCGTGGTGTGATTACGGAAATGGAACGTTACAACCAAGTACTAGATACTTGGACTCACACTCGCGAGGAAATCACCGACCTGATGATGGAAGGGATGAGGCAAGATTACCGTGAGGGTGATGGATACGTTAATCCTGTGTATCTCATGGCTCACTCCGGTGCTCGTGGCGGTATTGAACAAATTCGCCAACTCGCTGGGATGCGTGGCTTGATGGCCAAGCCAACAGGTGAAATTATCGAAACTCCGATTAAGGCAAACTTTCGCGAAGGGTTATCAGTACTGGAATATTTCAGTTCAACCCATGGTGCTCGAAAAGGATTAGCCGATACCGCTTTGAAAACTGCTGACTCTGGTTACCTAACACGTAAACTAGCCGATGTGGCACAAAACGTCGTTGTCACTATGGAAGATTGTGAAACTGCTCGAGGCATTACCAAGGGTGTTATTTACCGTGGTGAAAAAGTCGAAGTGCGTTTGGCAGATGCGATTAATGGTCGAGTTAGTCAGACACAGATCGCTCACTTGGTTACAGATGAAGTCATCGTTGCTGCCAACGAAATGATAACTCCCGAAACGGCAAAGCGCATCGAAGAATTAGGTGTGGATAAAATCCAAGTTCGTTCGCCAATGACCTGTGACGCACCATTGGGTATCTGTCGCAAATGTTATGGCATGGATCTTTCTACCGGACGAGAAGTTGAAGCTGGCATGGCGGTCGGAATCATCGCTGCACAAAGTATTGGTGAGCCGGGTACACAGTTGACTATGCGTACTTTCCATATCGGTGGTACTGTGAATACAAGTATTGAAGAATCGGATACAAAATCACAAACGGGGGGTATCGTTAAATTCGTTCACATTCGAAATGTTACTAATGTCAAAGGTGACAATATCGTACTTACCCGTAATGGTGAAATCTCTATCCTAGACCCCAAAGGCCGTGAACTCGAAACACACAGTGTGCCTACTGGTGCTCTACTTCGCGTCAACGAAAATGACGAAATTAAAGCCGGAACCGTCCTTTGTGAATGGGATCCACACAGCATTCCGATTCTCGCTGAGGTTTCCGGTATTGCACGCTACGACGACATCGTCGACGGGGAAACTTTACGGCTCGAAAAAGACGCCGGTGGTAGTATGCGACGTATGATCACTGACCACAAAGGTGAACTCCATCCGCAAATTATCTTAGAAGACTCCGATGGCAAACCTCAGGATGTTTATTACTTGCCTGAAGGTGCCCACATTGAAGTGGACGAAGGCGAAAAAATCACTGCTGGATCGGTGATTGCTAAGACTCCACGTGAAGCATCTGGGGTTAGTGATATTACTGGGGGCTTGCCGCGAATTACCGAAATTTTCGAAGCTCGGAAGCCAAAAGACCCAGCTGTTATTGCTGAAATCGACGGTGTGATCGAAATCACGGGTGAAAAGAAACGTGGTAAACGACAAATTCTAATTCGCAACGAAGAAAGTGAAATGGAATTCGAACACTTGGTGCCACCAGGCAAACGTTTCTTGGTTCACTCTGGCGACGTCGTCCAAGCGGGTAAAGAACTCGTCGACGGCCCCCTTGAACCACACGACATTTTACGTGTTAGTGGTGAAGAAGAAGTCCAACGTTATTTGACTCGTGAAGTCCAGCAAGTCTATCGAAGTCAACGAGTGGAAATCAATGACAAACACATTGAAATCATCATTGCTCGCATGCTGCGAAAAGTCCAAATTCGAACCGCTGGCGACACAAAGTTGTTGACCGGCATGGTGATGGACAAGATCGAAGTACGACAGGCAAACGAAGCTTTAGCCAAGTGCTTGAAAATTAAGGACGCTGGCGACACTAACTTCCAAGTTGGCGAAATCATTCCAAAAACTGCTTTAGAAACAGCTAATGCTGCGGTTGAAGCAGAGGGGGGTAGTCCGGCTAAAGGCACCAAGCCTAAACCCGCAACTTCTGACCCTCAATTATTGGGAATTACAAAGGCGTCGGTACAAAGCTCAAGCTTTATCTCGGCAGCAAGTTTTCAGGAAACGACCAAGGTACTCACCGAAGCAGCATTATCAGGAAAGGTCGACCGACTTGTTGGCCTCAAAGAAAATGTTATCCTCGGACACTTAATTCCAGCAGGGACTGGATTCCGCAAGTTCCAGTCGGGTGAAGTTCGTTATGAAGCAGAAGCCTTACAGGCCCTTGCTGCCGAAGACGATCAATCGCTTGTAACCCAATTCCCCTTATTACAAGCGGGTGAGGAAACAGTTACATCAGAACCAGTCGCTGAGGTACCGGCTACGGAAGATACAGCCAAATCTCTTGACGAACTATTGGGAGAAGGTGACGATGCGAATTAGCTCTGTTTGCACATAATAGACAGCAGCAGGCTAAGGAAAGCGCTGAAATACGAAAATGCTTTTCTGGCCGGCATCATTTGCATGGGGTGATTGAGTTTTTTAAATAACGCCAATGGCAATTGACAAGCAGCTGTGAGCGTGTAGGCTGAGTAGTTCCCCTAGCGTTTTTCGAGGCACTTTGGCCTTATTGACGCTTATATATAAGTATTAATAACAGAAGCAACATTCATTAATTTAACGGTTTTTGGAACCCTTTCATGCCAACGATAAATCAACTCGTTCGTAAGCGTCGCAAGAAACGACGCAAGCAATCAAAAGCACCTGTGTTAGAACGCTGCCCACAAAAACAGGGCGTATGTTTACAGGTACGTACTATGACACCGAAGAAACCAAATTCGGCTCTGCGGAAAATCACTCGTGTTCGTCTTTCCAATGGGAAAGAAGTCACCGTATATATTCCAGGTGAAGGTCATAACCTACAAGAACACTCGATTGTGCTTGTGCGAGGTGGGCGAGTTCGTGACTTACCAGGTGTCCGTTACCAAGTCATTCGTGGAGCTCTAGATGCTCTCGGAGTAGACGGTCGGCGTCAATCACGTAGTCGCTATGGGGCGAAAAAGCCATAACACCATATCATGTATCACTTCGGTACCAATAACACAGCTCCACAGAACAATTACGGAATAAATAAAGATGGGTAGAATTACCGCCAGTCGAAAACAACTCAAGCCGGATCCCAAGTTTGATTCACTGCTTGCAAGTAAATTCATCAATTGCTTGATGAATGATGGAAAGAAAACTGTCGCTCAGGCAATTTTCTACAATGCACTCGATGAAATTCAAACTCGGATTCCAGACGTAGAACCGCTTGAAGTATTCACAACAGCTGTTGAAAACGTCAAGCCACAAATCGAAGTTCGCTCTAAACGAGTCGGTGGTGCAGCTTACCAAGTACCAATGCAGGTCAACAAAAACCGTCAACAATCATTGGCATTCCGCTGGATCTTAATCGCCTTGCGTGAAAAGAAAGGCCGACCTACTCATCTGAAACTTGCTGATGAGCTCGTTGCTGCTTACAACAAAGAAGGCGCCGCAATTACTCGACGTGAAAACATCCACCGCATGGCGGATGCGAACAAAGCGTTTGCTCACTTCGCTTGGTAATTCCACAACCAATAAATCAAGCCGCGTTAGACTTACAGTCGCGCGGTTTTTTTTGCGCTATGGAAATCAAGTCCCCGTTTTGCGGATTCCATTTAACGTTGGTACCTTCCCATAGGCAGCTTTCC
Source organism: Planctomycetaceae bacterium (assembly GCA_018658605.1). The sequence goes on from JABHUV010000121.1 coordinate 10,374, forward strand.
CATTAACAATATAAATTGTCCACATCTCTTGTTCTAGTTCGTTTTTATTGGTCTCTATAACTCATGGCACGTCAAATAGACAAGCTTCGCAATATTGGCATCATCGCGCATATCGATGCCGGAAAAACTACCGTCACCGAACGAATGTTGTTTTATAGCGGTGCCAAACATCGTGTGGGTATGGTTGATAAGGGAACGACGGTGACAGATGACGATCCGGAAGAACAGGAGCGGGGAATCACCATTTACTCGGCCTGTGTCACCTTCAACTGGAAAGATATCCATATTAATCTACTCGACACTCCTGGGCACGTTGATTTTACGGCTGAGGTGGAGCGATGTTTGAGAGTATTGGATGGAGCAGTGGTTGTCTTCAGTGCTCGTGAAGGTGTCGAAGCCCAGAGTGAAACAGTATGGCGACAGGCAAACCATTACGAAGTTCCGCGTATTGTCTTTATTAACAAGATGGATCGTGAGGGAGCCGATTTTAACGCCGTCTTTGGGGAACTTAGTAATCGCCTAGGAGCCAATCCTGTTGCAATTCAAATTCCAGCCGGCGCAGGACCGGCACATACGAGCCTGCCGTTTTATGGCGTCATTGATCTCGTGCGGATGCGGATGCTGAGCTTTGATGATCAAAAAGACGGATTAGATATCCAAGAAACCGAGATCCCCGAAGAGCTCGTCGACACTGCTCAAGCATGGCGATTGACGATGCTCGAACAATTGGCTGAATACAGCGACGCACTCACCGACTTGTTGCTCATGGAAGAAGATATCCCTGAATCCACTATTCATGATGTATTACGCCAGGGAACGATAGAACAGTCTTTTCAACCGGTGATGTGTGGATCGGCGCTGCATGGTATCGGAGTGCAACCAATTTTAGACGCCGTTCAAGCCTATTTACCGAGCCCGCTTGAACGACCTCCCGTTACGGGAACGCTTGTTTCCACCGGACGCAAACAAGAAGAACAAGTCGTGACCCGCGAGCCGGCCGTCGACGAGCCCTTTTGTGGCTTAGTCTTTAAAGTGGTTCCAGCCAAAACTGGTGATATCTCATGGGCAAGAATTTATTCCGGGCAAATCACGGCGAATTCGCGAATCTACAACCCCGGAAAAGACAAAAAGGATAACGTTGCTCAACTGTGGCAAATCTATGCCACTCACAAAGACCCACAGGGAAAAATCGACCAGGTCCAAACAGGTGACATTGTCGGTATTGTCGGACTGCGGCAGACCGTCACCGGAGATACAATATGCGATGCAAATAATCCGATTTTACTGGAGTCCATTGAGTTTCCAGAAACGGTTATTTCGATGGCAATTGAGCCTGAAAACACAACGGAACGAGACAAACTCGAAGATACACTCGAAATGCTAATGCGACAGGACCCTACGCTCGAAGTTTTCAACGGTGAAACTGGGCAAACATTGTTGCGAGGAATGGGCGAATTACATTTAGAAGTAGTAAAAAATCGCTTATTGCGAGAGTTCAAGTTAAACGTCCGTTTTCACAAACCGCAGGTTAGTTACCGCGAAACGATTGCCAAAAAAGTGGAAGTCACTGGCGAATGCAATCGCTTGATAAATGGTGTGCAAAAATATGCACGAATAATGATCCGCATGGAGCCCAATGAAGATGTAACCCACGGGTTGGCTGTGTCCAATCAACTCGCTCCCGATTCACTACCACCGGATTGCCTAGAAGCAACATTTGACGAATTACGGAATTGCGGATCTGGTGGAGGCGTCATTGCTGGATTCCCATTGATGCGCTTAAAAGTCACGGTACTTGACGCAGAAATTGCTGAAGAGGGATCCGATGACGTTGCTTTTCGTATTGCTACAGCAGATGCTTTTAACCGTTGCTTACAAGATGGTAAACCTGTACTGCTTGAACCTATTATGCGTTTATCGATTACTACACCAGCAGACTATTTAGGAGATTTTGTTGGCGACCTGCAACAGCGGCGTGCCATGATTGTTTCTACCGAGGCTTATGGTGATCGAACGGAAATCGAAGCCCATGCACCTCTGAAGGAACTATTTGGTTATTCAAGTGCGATGCGAAGCCTCAGTCAGGGTCGCGCCGGATGTAGCATTGCACCATTTAGTTACATGCCTGCTCCGGAAGAAGATTTGAGTGAATTTGGGTTCTAAATGAAAATCTTGTTAGAGATCGTAAACAATGTACAGTTTAGGCGTTTTGTAGCTATAAATATTTAGTTTTTTTTAGAACTCTCGCTGTTGACGATCCTAGAAAACAGGCGTAATATCGAATGTTTGACACAACAGTTTATTGAGAGGCGTTGGTGAGCCTAAATTGACAGTCTATTCCAAATGGAAATGGGACTGCATCAGTGACTTGCTCTCGCTTGTTTTAAGGTGTTGCACGTAAGGAAGTGTTGAGTCTCGTTTTATAACAGGGCCAATATTTAACAATTGAAGTTCGGGATTCGAACAAATAACTAGGAGTTTCATCCGCAGTGGCTAAGCAAACTGAAGTATTACGCATTCGAATGGAAGCCTATGATCATGCAATATTGGATCAGAGCGCTCAAGAGATTGTAGGTACAGCAAAGCGAACCCACTCGGAAGTCCACGGACCCATCCCATTGCCAACTCGAATCGAACGCTACACGGTCATTCGAGGACCTCACGTCAACAAGAAATCACGTCAGCAGTTTGAAATTCGCACACACAAGCGAATCATCGATATTGTTGAAGCAACATCCAAAACGATTGATGCTTTGAACAAGTTGAATTTACCAGCTGGTGTTGATATCAAAATCAAATCTTCAGCTCAATAAAATGTAGTTTTGATGCTGGTCGATTTTTCGCCTTCATCAGCAATGTGTTAAGTAAATTTTTGGATGTCGCTTGTAGGCACATCTTAAAACAAAATAATCGAGACAATAAATTATATGGACGGAAGCCTTTCTAGGTAACTTGTTATCCTCACTAAATCAGTGGGATCCAGCAGTCCTAGAGGTAGACACCATGAGGACAAAACGATGACTAAAGGAATACTCGGCCGTAAGGTTGGTATGACACAGATATACGACGAGAGCGGGATTGCAATCCCTGTAACGGTAATTGAAGCCGGGCCCTGTCATGTACTGCAGATTCGAACAGAACAATGCGATGGCTATGAAGCCATTCAATTGGGATATGAAGATAAAAAGCGTCCTCAAGGTGAACGTCGAAATCAAAGCCAAGCCCGTCGCAGTGAGCGCGGTCATGTAAGTAACAAATTGGCTAGTAAGCGTTCCCAGCGTCAAGCTGATGCTGGGATCGAAGCAACGGTCAAAGCTGAATGTGAACCCAAAAAATTCGTTCGCGAACTTCGTGGATCGGCTGATGGTTATGAAGTTGGCCAAGAAGTCACCGTGGCAGACCTAGCGGAAGTAACATCGGTTGACGTATCTGGCCTCAGTAAGGGCCGTGGTTTCGCTGGCGTAATGAAACGACATAATTTCTCCGGGCAACGTGCTACGCATGGTGTGACAAAATGTCACCGCCATGCTGGTGGTACTGGGATGAGTGCTGCTCCAAGTCGCGTTTTCAAAGGAAAGCGAATGGCGGGGCAATTTGGTAGTACTCAAATCACCTCACGAAACCTAGATTTGGTTCGCGTTGATGAAGACAATAATCTGTTATTAGTACGTGGTTCTGTACCGGGTCCTAATGGTGGGTACGTTGTTGTCAGTGGAACTAATCACGTTGGTTAGTTTAATCGTAATTGGCAACAGGTGATGTTCAACAACACACAAAACGAACAAGACAATAAAAGACAACAACAATTAACAGTAAGCCTGCAAAGGGCATGAAAATGGCAACGTTAGACGTATATAACACATCGGGTGATGTAACAGGCAGTGTCGATATCGATACAGACCAACTCGCTCCGAAAATTAACAAACAACTGCTGCATGATGTTGTTCTGATGTATCAGGCCAATGGTCGTCAGGGTAGTGCCGCGACCAAATCGCGGGCAGAAGTTGCCGGCTCGCGTCGAAAGATGTACCGCCAAAAAGGTACTGGTAACGCTCGAGCGGGTCATCGCACTAGTGGTGTCCGTCGTGGTGGTGGTCATATCTTTGCTAAGAAACAACGTAACTTTTATTACCGCTTACCGGCAAAAGCTGTCCGCTCCGCAACACGCATGGCGATCGCCTCAAAAATTCAAGATGGTGAAATCCTAATCCTCGATGGATTGGCAATGGACGAACCCAAAACTCGGACAATGGCTGAGTTGCTTGGCAAGCTCGATTTAAGCGGTAAAAGTGCTCTGATCACAACCAAGCAACATGACGCTAACATTTACAAAAGCGCTCGGAATATCAACCGGGTGGACGTCTCACCATTTTCAGACCTAAACGCATTTAACGTGCTGAAGGTCGACAAACTAGTTTTGACTACGGGAGCTGTTGAAGAATTGAATGCTTCAATCAGCGCTTCCTAAGTAACATAGATAACAGGCTCAGAAATGGCTCACGCAAATATTAATAACCGACAACCGAAATCAAGGCTAGAACTGGAACCCCACCAGATCATTTTACGTCCACTTGTGACGGAAAAGGGGATTCATCGCAGTACTCGACACAATCAATATGCGTTTCAAGTTAATTCATTGGCCGACAAAATTTCTGTGCGGGAAGCAATTGAAAAATTGTACCCCAATGTCAAAGTGACCAAAGTTGCAACTCAAAATCGCAAAGGTAAAAATCGTCGTTACCGCCATCGGTTAGGTCAAACAAAAAGTTGGAAGAAGGCAATTGTAACGCTAGATCCTGAACATGGTGAAATCGAATTCTTTTAGTGTGGAAATGCAAGTCGTATAGGTATTACAGATATTAAAGGCCACTTGGTGTTTGTCACCTAAGTATGTGAATTAAGAATAGAGCAGTAAAAAATGGGTATTCGAAAATACAAACCAACAACTCCTGGTCGCCGTGGTGCGTCAGTCAGCGATTTTGCTGAATTGACACCAGGTTACAAGCCAGAGAAATCCTTGTTGCGTCCAATCACTAAGAATGGTGGTCGTAATAACCAAGGTAAAATTACGGTTCGTCATCGCGGTGGTGGACACAAGCGACGATATCGCTTAATCGATTTTTATCGCCAAAAAGATGGGATTTCGGCTCGTGTAGATTCTATCCAATACGATCCAAATCGTAGTGCTCGCATCGCACTTCTAAATTACTCCGACGGTGAAAAGCGTTATATCATCGCACCAGACGGACTGACTGCTGGGATGGATGTTATCAGTGGTGAAAAGACACCGCCAGAAGTTGGTAATTGTATGCCGCTCAAGAACATTCCTTTAAGCACCGTTGTTCACAATGTCGAATTATATCCAGGTCGCGGTGCGGTGATGTGCCGTAGTGCTGGAACAAGTGCTGTTTTGATGGCCCGTGAAGGTACTTGGGCTCAATTGTCACTTCCAAGTGGCGAAATACGCCGTGTTCCTATTTTATGTCGAGCAACACTTGGGAAAGTCAGTAATGGCGATCACAGTGCAGTGGTGTTGGGCAAAGCTGGTCGTAAGCGTTGGATGGGTCGACGCCCACATGTTCGTGGTACCGCGATGAATCCTGTAGACCACCCGCATGGTGGTGGTGAAGGTCGTACCAAGGGTGGACGTCACCCGGTAAGTCCAACGGGCGTTCCTGCCAAGGGTGGTGGCACTCGTAAACGACGCAAACCGTCAAATCAAGCAATTGTCCGTCGTCGTCGTTCACGTCGATACGGTCAGTTGAAACTGAAATAAAAGTAAGTTAACTATTAATCCAAAACACTTTCGTCAAGTAAATACTTAAGGTCAACTATGAGCCGGTCACTGAAAAAAGGTCCCTTTGTCGATTTGAAACTCTACCAAAAGGTGAGCAAGCAAATCGAAATTGGAACCAAACAGCCTATCAAAACATGGGCTCGAGCTTGCACCATTGTGCCTGAATTTGTCGGTTTTACTTTTATGGTTCATAACGGGCGCCAGCACCTCCAAGTGGTGGTTACCGAAGACATGGTGGGTCATAAGTTAGGCGAGTTCGCTCCAACGCGAACATTCCGTGGTCATAACCGATAATACGACGTAAGCAATAAAGTAACAACGTAAATAATAGAGTAAAGGTCCCCTGCCCATGGCTGGTAACCAATTCAAAGCAATTCATCGATACGCACGTATTAGTGCCCGTAAGGTTCGTCTATTGGCGAATCTTGTGCGAGGCAAAACTGTCGTCGAAGCATTAAGCATTCTTGAATATCAACCTCAGCGCGGCGCGGTGATGTTGAAAAAGGTAATCGAAAGTGCACTGGGCAACGCCATGGATCCAGATCAATCGCCTGACTCCCAGATGGTTCGTCCGGAAGATTTAGTGATTACTGATGTACGAGTCGATGGCGGACCAATGCTCAAGCGAATGCGACCTCGCTCGCGAGGAATGGCTCATGTCATTCTTAAACGAACAGCGCATATTCAAGTCACTTTAGGTAGTGATGACTAAGTAATATCGAATGGTGATTCGGTGAGTGATACCGACACTATCGCCTAACATTTTAATAACCAAACACCATAACAACACAAAGTTTTACAACCTCAACAAGAGCAAAAGTAACATGGGTCAAAAAGTAAATCCTATCGGCTTCCGTACTGGTATCGTCCGTGACTGGAAGAGTCGTTGGTACGCCTCGAAAAAGGACTTTGCAGGTCTCTTGATCGAAGACAAAAAGATTCGCGACTTTATTAAAAACCATCCAAAGAAGACACAATATCGTAATGCCGGAATCGACAGTATTGAAATTGAACGTACGCGAGACGAAGTAAAAGTGATATTGCATGTTGCTCGACCCGGTTTGATTATCGGAAAGAAGGGTCAAGAGATTGAATTGTTGCAGGATGAGTTGCAGAACTTGGTCGGTCGGCGAATTAACTTAAAAATCGAAGAGATTTCCAAACCAGAAATTATGGCCCAGTTAGTAGCGGAAGATATTGCTCAACAGCTGAGCCGACGATCCAGCTTCCGTAGAACGATGAAACGATCTATGGAGCAGACCATGGACGCTGGTGCCAAGGGCATCAAAATCCAAATGGCAGGGCGACTGGGTGGAGCTGAGATGGCTCGAAGAGAAAAACAAATAACAGGATCAATTCCATTAAGTACGATCAATGCCAAAATCGATTACGGTTTTGCTGAAGCCTGGACGGCACAAGGGCATATTGGCGTGCAAGTCTGGATTAACCAAGGTACCTATTTGGGAGAATCATCCGATGGCAATGATGCCGAGACGGATCAAGCACCGAAAAGTGCAAAGAGGTCGCATAAAAGGTAATGCTACTCGTGGGAACAAAGTCGTCTTTGGCGAATTTGGACTGCAAGCATTACAAGCGGGCTGGATCAAAGCACAAACTATTGAAGCCGGACGTATTGCTGCACAGCAATACATTCGTGGCGGTACAGGCAAACTATACGTTCGCATGTTCCCACACCGGTCAATTACATCTACGCCCTTAGAAACTCGAATGGGTAAAGGGAAGGGTGAACCATCAGCATGGGTCGCAACAGTTCGACCGGGGACGATTTTATACGAACTCGGTGGAGTGAGTGAGCAACAGGCTCGTGTCTGTTTTGCTCGGCTTGCTCACAAAATGCCGATCAAAGTACGGTTGGTTCGACGACGACCTGTTTAACACACAATCCAGATAAATTTATAAATGAACAACATGCCGCCTGTGTTGTAATTATTGAAAACACAAAGTGGTTTTGGGAAAATCATTATGAAAACAAAAGAACTACGAGATTTGACCGACGACGACCTACAACAGATCCTCGACGATACCTGCCGACGCTTGTTTGAATTACGCGTACAAGCTCAAGCTGAACGACTTGACGCACCTAGTGAATTGCTTCGCAGTCGTAAACTAATCGCTCGTATCAAAACCATACAACGCGAAAAAGAATTGGCCAATGGAACTGTCGCAGAAGTAACAACTGACGAATCAGTGGCCACAGCAGTGGAAACCGACGGGCAAGAATAGTTATTCCTTTATTCAGAATTACAACAGATACAACACCTCCCTTTTAATCGTTAGTAAAACAAATCATGCCTAAGAAAGTAGTAATCGGAATCGTCAAGAGCGATAAATCGGATAAGACCAGACGAGTAGAAATTCCTCGGCTCGTTCGGCACCCGCTCTTCGGAAAGTTCCTTCGTAAACAGACTGTTTGTTATGTACACGATGAAGAAAACGCGTCGGGCGAGGGCGATGTTGTTGAAATCATTGAAAGCGTTCGTCGTAGTAAAACAAAACGTTGGGACTTAGTTCGTATCGTTGAGAAAAGCACGGAGGTTGATGTAGTCGCTTTACGAGCTGCTCAACGTCAACGTGAAATGGAAAAAGATCAAGGATTTGACGACGGTTCCATCTCGCACGTTGATGAAGCTGTAGTTGAAGAAGCTGTAGTTGAAGAGGCTGTAGTTGAAGAGGCTGTAGTTGAAGAAGCTGTAGTTGAAGAAGCTGTAGTTGAAGAAGCTGTAGTTGAAGAAGCTGTAGTTGAAGAAGCTGTAGTTGAAGAAGCTGTAGTTGAAGAAGCTGTAGTTGAAGA
>JABHUV010000195.1 GCA_018658605.1 Planctomycetaceae bacterium
CCGTTTGCTTCTTTTGGCTGATCTCCGTTTGCTTCTTTTGGCTGATCTCCGTTTGCTTCTTTTGGCTGATCTCCATTTGCTTCTTTTGGCTGATCTCCATTTGCTTCTTTTGGCTGATCTCCATTTGCTTCTTTTGGCTTTGGATCATTGTTTCCAAATGGCGATGTTGGTAGCACACCGTTTCCATCAGCAGGGGGTTTGGGGGCTGCGATGTTTTCAGGAGCAACATTGCTGGGTTTTGTGTTGACGAAATTGCCACGATCCGAGTTTAGCTCGCTGGCGATTTGAACTGGAGGTTTTGTCGGTTTCGTCGCCGTGATCATGACTTGTGGAATTTCAAATCCCCAATAACCGGATTTATTAAACCAAGCTTTGGGCACCGCAACTCGCAATTGGTTAAGTCCAGCGGTTTGCGCATCGGTAAGTTCGATTTGATACGTTTCACTGATTTCACTTGCTATTGGAATCGTGCGGTTGACTAGTTGTGTTTCCGAGTCAAGCGTGTGCCCGTCACTTGTGGCAAGGCTAATCAGCGGTACGTACGGGCTTAATTCAAAAGATCGATCCGTCGCGTTTTGGTTGGCAAATTGGCGTTGCAATGATAACTCGGTTGATTTATTAAGGTTTTCAATTTTGATGATGATATTGAGAATGTGGTGTTCAGTTTGCTGCATATCCAGCCAAACATGAGTGATCGATAGGCTTGCGCCCTGGCCGTGGGTCAGTAATGTATCGTTGGTGGGATCGATCCATTGGGGTTGATTGGTAAATATATTGTTGATTTTGTAAGAATGATTGGGGGTACTATTTACTGTCGAGTTGGAGCTGTCGGTTGTGGGAATGTTGGCGCTTGCCGCGGGATACCGGTTCACTTGAGTAGATCCACTATCAGCAATTTTCGAAGGTTTACTGTGTAAATACCACGCGGTTGGAATTGTTAGGATGATAAGTCCGACTAAGGTGAGTACCAGGGTCAGCGGACGCTTACTGTTGTTGTTCTTTCTATTAGCGCCGTCGGCGGTATTATTAGGATTGGAGCTATCGTCCGGAGCAGTTCCGTTTAGATGCGGCGTTGTAACAATGTTGATTTGCGGCAGGAATGCGGTAGATTCTGGCGTTGCTAATTCGGCGGTGGGGATGAGTGGTGGTGGTTTATTAACAGCGCGCACTTTTGTTGGTAGTTGCACGGGTACAGGTTGTTCGTGCTTGGAATCCGAGGACTGCCCAATTATTTGTGGTGCGGTGATACTCCGTTGGGAAGTGTTTTGAGCGTCAAAAAGCTGCTTTACATGATGCGCTTCGGCCCAACTTTTGGAAGTGGTTTTGCGAACGAGTGTGCTGGGTGTGATTTGTCCCACGTCCGCAAGCAGTTTGAGCGCCTTACTTGGGATAGGCCCGTGTTCGTCTTCACCGATTCTGTAAAACCACTCTGTACTCATCGCTCTGTTTTAAATCTCATACTGGTTTTTGATGTAATGATGCTATTAAGTTCTTCTAAGCATCGTTAATATCTTAGCATTTACATTTAAAGTATATACACTTCGAAATATCGGCGTTTTTGTTATTAAGCAGTTACTAAATATTTTGATTGATTTAAAGGAAGTACTAGTTTTTCGGGATGCGGTCCTGGGCCCAGAGAGCAATGTTTTCACGGAATATCTTGGCATTATGGCGGATATCTACGGGCAAATCATCTTTCACTAGCACAAATTGGATGTCAGCGGTGGTGAGATTATTTGCCGCAAGTTTTAGGATTTCCTGAGACAATTGGGCATCGGTAATCACCGGTGTCACGTCGTTCGCATGTCGACGAGCCCAGCGTTGCACGACGATAGCCGCAGCCATTTTATCGCCAACTTTGATACCTACGAGTGCACTGCGAAAGACAGCTGGATGTTGATTGATGATCGCTTCGAGGGGAATACTAAAAAGCGTTTTATCAGCGAGTTGTACGCGGTGCGTTTTACGACCACAAAACCAGAATCGATTATCGACATCGAGGTAGCCGACATCACCCATGCGGTGCCAAAACTTTTCACCAGCGGAGATTTTATGCATCCGCGTTTCCTCGTCATGTGTCACGTAATGCGAAGTCACGACAGGACCTTGGACAATGAGTTCACCAATGGTTCCTGTTTCCACTGGTTTTGCCTCATCGATAGACGTGATCGCATCGTCGTCAATTTCAATGACTTGCCATTGAATCCCAGAAAACCGCTTGCCAACGCAAGTGCCGTGTCCTTGTTGGGTGAGCGCTGCTGTTTCTTGAAGTACTTCGCTGGCCGAGATTGACGCAATAGGTAGTGCTTCTGTAGCGCCGTAGGGGGTAAACATTTCACCATCGGGCAGCATCGCAGCACTCATTTGTTCCAGCACCCGACTTGGAACGGGAGCACCGGCGGAGAGGATGCGTTTGAGTGAGGGCAGTTGAATATGTTGCTCTTCGCAGTATCGTCCCACCACATCCCATAATGCGGGTGAACCAAACGATTGACTGATCTTCCAATCTTGAATTGGGCCAATGATGTTCTGCGGTTTGACGTGTGCTGGACGAGTGGGATCCATTACTGGGAATACCGTAGCGACTCCCATGGCGGCATTAAACAGGCCGAACAGAGGGAATGCAGGTAAGTCACTTTCGCCGGGTTGGATATCATAATGGTTTTGGATTTGCACCGCTTGTTGATAGAAGTTTTCGTGACAGTAATGGACACCTTTGGGTGGTCCGGTGCTCCCTGTGGTGAAGATAATCGCTGCAGGATCACTTGGATTAGCTTGAAAAATCTGGAAGTCATCGAGAGACGTATGACGAAGTTGGTTAGCAGTGGGGCCTCCCCAAAACCAACGGCGCCCAACGGTGACGTTGGTTTTAGCTAAGGGGAATTTATGGCGCATCATAACCCGTAGTGCTTGGGCTAAGCTGATACCAATAAATCCTTCGGTTTGTACTCGTTGCAGGCAATCAATCATGTTTTTGCGACCCATGCCTGGATCGATGAGCACGGTGACAACACCAGCTTTGAATAACGCAAAAACCCACGAAATGAATTCCAAGCTCGGTGGAATCATGAGTGCCATTCTGGTTCCGGGTTGAACCCCGAGTTGTAGCAATCCGGCGGCTAAGCGGGAACTGTCTTCATCGAGCTTGGCAAAAGTCATGCAGTGATAACGCTTGGCAAGAGGCAGTTCACGACGATCCCATTTTTTGGGGATGGGTTCTGCCACGGCCATCGCTTGGCCCCGCTCAAGGGCATGTTTATGTAATAAGTCGGCGACGTTCATGCGTATGTTAATAAGCCGGAAGGATTCTTGGAAGGCGAACGGAATAGACTACAGTGTAGTTGTTAGTGTGACTACTAGGTTATAATTTTTTGCGATGGTTAGCAATTTGCTCGATTGTAAACGTAAGGACTTCTTGGGCGATGTCCTTACCGGTCGCCTCGGTGAGACCTTTCCAACCGGGAACCGCGTTAACTTCGAGTACTGTTGGCGTACCGTCGGGACCGATCAAGATGTCAACCCCCGCTATTTTTGCTTGTACAACTTTTGCCGCCTGGCATGCCAATTGTATCAATTCCGAACTTGCTTCAAAGGGTTCTGCACGCGCTCCCAAGGATACATTGGTGCGCCAATCGTCAGGATTGACCCGCCGCATGCCAAATGTATTATCACCGATAACTAAGATGCGGATATCAAAACCTTCGTGCGCGATAAATTCTTGTTGATATATAACGCCATCTAATTGTTCAATCATCTTGAATGCACGCAGTGCCAAAGCAGGATCCGATACACGTGTGATTCCACGACCTTCGCCTCCAAAAAGTGGTTTCAAGACAACGTCAGGTCCCAAATGCTCGTAAGCGCGCATGGCAGCATCCGCTTGTTGGCAAATATGCGTTCGGGGAACGGAAATGTTGTTTTGGCGTAGCAGTGCGAGTGTAAGATATTTGTCGACCGCCATCTCGATGGCTCGTGGGCTATTTAAAATAATCGGTGGGATGAATTGCCCGGTGTCGTCAGTTGCATGCTGGAGCATTGCCAGTGCATTCATACGGAAGATGACTTGTTCGAGTGATCCTGGCGGCATGGTTCGCACAAGAACTGCGTCATAGGTTGCGAGATCGTGAGTGTCACTCAGGAAAGATGGCGACGCATTACGGTCTGGTTCGACGTGGGCACTAATTTGGGTAAATGAGACCGCATTTAATTCGACTTGCCCGTGGCTTTTCTGTTTGGCGGCGCGCTGTAGATCTCTCAGGTACCAAGAATTAGGATGTCCAAGGACGGCGATTTTCATCGGGCTTACTTAATTTGAAGGTCGGGCAGAGTTGAAGGATTCTATTAATACCGCGGAGTTGATTTCACCAAAGCAAAAAGCACTACCAGTGTCGACATTGTGGAGGCGAATAGTCGCTGGACTGAATAGATGGGGGTCGATTTTGTAGAAATCGTTGTTGTATTGTTCGAAGATATCCACAAATGGGCGACCGTAGTCCTCAGATGCATTACTGGGGATTTTTGGACCGATGTCGCTGAGGCTACTATCATCACCACTGACCCAAAGTTCCACCTCGCCGCCATATAGAATTGCATCGTTGGTGAGTCCAATTGATTGTAGGTCGTTTTTGCCAAGTGGGCACAGAGGAGCGGTTCCTGTGCCACGCAGAATTCGGTGAAGGTCGAATCCGAGTTCGTGCATTTTGTGCATAGCGGTTTCGAGACTACGAGCGACAATTTGGACGGTTCCTGCGAGACTAGAGGTCTGGGCGATTAAAAGCGTTAGATTCTGCGGTTCAATGTGACAGGCGGTGGTGATGAGCTCACATGCTGTCTCCGTCGGAATGGACGCAGTTTCAATGACTCCGATGACATGCGCAGCGGATTCGGTACAGCCGATGTGCTTATATATTTCTTCCAATCCGGCGGCCGCTCGCATCGGTCCGGAGCCCATTCCGAAGAAATCGTCGGTCGCAATTTGCCAGCCGGCGTATTGACTAGCCATGCAGGCTGCAAGTGGTTGGTCGGACTTGACAGTAACTGCATGTGCGGTGGGCAGGTTACTTGAAAAGGGAACGAGTGTGACGTGCCCCTGTGCGGCTAAACAGATTTCAGCCAGTGAGATGCCCGCTGCTAAACTGCCTGACACTGAGATGCCAAGATCGATGACCGTAACGCCACTGTCTAGTTGTGAGTGAGCAATTTCAGTTTCAGAGGATTTTTCGAGTAATTGTTGGACTAAGACCGCAGCGCTGTCATTTAATCGAATTGTCATTGTTCAATGTCGTTTAGTCTAAAAGTTCTGTGTGGTTTTTCACACGAATTTCCAAAAAGCTAACGTGTAGTGTACCAACATCAAAGAATTAAATAAGTAATCAACGACAAACTTACTAATGCACATCGCGGTATCATGGATAACTTGCAAGGACCTCGTTATTCTATAGTTGGTCGATCACGTATGAATTTTGTTTAACGACCGTAGTTGTGGGCCACGGTTTATAAAAACAATCAGTTAGCAAATTTGATTTAGGAGAGTTTTCCTTGCCCAGTCTCACCATTGAAAATTACGTTAAGTCGATATATGACATTTGTATCCGCCAAGATGGCAAACCAGCTGCCACCGGACAAGTGTCCGATGCCTTAGGCGTACTGCCGGGGACAGTGACTAGTATGATGAAGACGTTGTCCGAAGCGGGGTTAGCAGAATACCGACCTTACGAAGGTGTGCAGCTAACCACCTCAGGCCAGGCGTTGGCATTACGTGTTATTCGTCGCCACCGTTTGATCGAGTTATTTTTGGTAAAGACGCTGGATTTGACGTGGGATGAAGTACATGAAGAGGCTGAGAACATGGAGCACGCCGTAAGTGATATGTTGGTCGATCGCATTGACGAATTTTTGGGTCGACCGGATCATGATCCCCATGGGGATCCAATTCCCAAAGCTGATGGAACAGTCTTGCCCAATGATGGCGAATTACTGGCGACCATTAAGCAGGGAGTAACGGTACGGTTGATTCGAGTCCTCGACCAGCATCCGGATTTTCTGAGATTTCTTAGTGGAAATGGATTTGGTATTGGAGCTGAGGCAGTGGTTGCTGAAGGGCAAGAGGCGGATAACTTACGGCTGAAATTGCATAATAACCTGGTAACCATTAGTCTCGCTGAAGCAGAACGATTAGTTGTTGAAGTAGTTTAACTGAATGTTGTTAGGATTGGTGTCATGCTGCAAGAACGTTTATATAGTCGATTAAAAAGTGCACGCAATTTTACCGAGCGGTTACTGGAAGATTTTTCTGACTCGAATTCGTGGGTTCACCAGATAACGCCGGATGCTAATCATGCTTTATGGTTTGTTGGTCACATGGGTGTGACCGATAATTTTATGATATCGGTGCTTAACCCCAGTTTAGCTAGTCTCCCTGATGGATATGCAGAGTTGTTTGGCATCGGTTCGCAGCCAGTCGGCGATATTGTGAGTTACCCAGATGTACAACAAGTGTGTGAGTTTATGCGTAGTCGCCGCGAAGTGTTGTTGGGTATCTTGAATAACCTCAGTGATGAAGAGTTAGGCGCGGCGACTCCTGATGGGGCGCCCAAGTTTATGGCGGATTTCGCAGCGGTCTTCGAAATGGCTATTTGGCACGAAGGTATACATTGTGGGCAACTTACCACGACACGACGGAGTCTGGGATTTGCACCTTTGACTTAGAGCGAAATTAGAGTAAGGGAGTGAATGGTCGCCTCTTGCGGAAATGGCCGGCTCGATTTAAAACATTTATATGAGGATTGCAGATTTTATCTAGTGGATTAGACAAAATCGCTTCCACAAATAGAGCGCTGTTGTGAAATGGTGCTCGCAAGAGGGAACCGTGAACCGAGTCAGGCCTTAACCGGAGCAGCTCTAAGCGGGGTACTTCTGTGCGAGTACCATTTTGTGACGGCGTCTTTTATTTTTTTGGATTAAATCCGTAGTTCAATGACACTACCCACGAAGATAGTTGGCGCTAAAACTTTCAATCTTCGTTACAATGTCTATAGTGTGGGCAATCCCCATAGAGCCCAAGGAATGGATGCTCGTTTGGTATGTATTCCCATTTTTCCATCGGACTAATGTTTCCGTGCGTTCGCCGCACAACCTTAAAGTAATCGTAAAATTGTATTGCAATGGCTGGACCTATAGAAAATCAAGACGAATTGAACCACGATACTACTAGTCAAGACGCTTACGTGGTGGTGGCTCGTCGGTATCGGCCTCAATCTTTTGATGAGTTGATCGGCCAGTCGCACGTGCAGAAAGCCTTGGGCAATGCTATCGAAACTGGTCGAGTAGGGCATGCGTATTTGTTTGCCGGGCCTCGTGGAGTTGGCAAAACAACGACGGCTCGTATTTTCGCTAAAGCATTAAACTGTATATCGGGGCCGACGATTCAGCCGTGTCAGACATGCGATGTCTGCCGCATGATTTCCAGCGGCGAAGATATGGACGTGATTGAAATCGATGGTGCTAGCAACAATGGAATTGATGAAATTCGAACATTGCGAAAAAATGTCTCAGTGATGGCCAGTCGTTGTCGGTACAAAGTGTATATCATTGACGAAGTGCACATGCTATCACGTCAAGCGTTTAATGGGTTGCTCAAGACGCTTGAGGAACCGCCAGAGCACGTGAAGTTTATGTTTTGCACGACCGACCCAGATAAAATTCCCATCACGGTGCTTTCACGCTGCCAGCGTTTTGACCTGCTGCCGGTTACCCACGACAAAATTCAGGATCGCTTGCAATTCATTGTCGAATCGGAAGGCCGCTCAGCGGATGCATCTGCCTTGGACTTGGTTGCCCGACGAGCGCATGGTTCGATGCGAGATAGTCAGTCATTGCTCGAACAATTAATGGCTTTCTGCACAGGGCATATTACCGTTGATGATGTGCATCGTTTGTTGGGAACGACGGCGAGTGGCCGTGTTTTGGATTTGTTGGAACATCTTAGTCGTCGCGATGCCGCTGGAGCGATTGGCTGTTTACACGAACTATGGAAATCTGGGTCGGAGCCTGAGCAAGTGGCTCAGCAGTTGATGGGCGTCTATAGAGATGTGTTGACGGTTGCGGTTGGTGCTGGTCGAGAAATTATGGAGTTCACGCAAGTGGACGAGTTTGCCAGAGTGCAACAACTTGCAGAATCGATTGGCAAATACACAGCTTTGGCAGCGCTTGAAATTCTACAGGAAATGTTTCGGAAAATGCGTAACAGTGTGCAAGTTCGCTTACTGATCGAAATGACAGTCATCCGCATCGCGACGTTGGAAGAACTTGATGAGATTCAGAATTGGCTGAATTTACTACAAAGCCCGGAGTTGATGAAATTGGCTGAAAAATCGCCAATGGTCGCTGTCGGCAATGAGAGTAATATCACAAGTTCGGTTGCCGAAAAAAAAAATGACATAATGCCGATCGATTTGGCTCGAGTGGCAAGTGAAACCACAACAACGCCTGCGACAGAACCTTTAAATGTGTCGCAGGAACCGACAGAAGCGGCGACTTTCACATCAGTAGACGAGGTCACAGTTACAGTCCCAGTGGGGGATTCGCTGACGATTTCCCAGACCAAACCTCCAGTAGATTTGGTCGTCATTACTTCTGAAAATATTGCTGCGGTGTGGAGTCAGTTGTGCGTTGAGTTCGATGATTTGTTTGCCAATATTTTGCAGTCGGCAGATGTAGTGTCGCTGTCCGAACCAAACCATATATCTGTAATGTTTCCGCATGATTTCTCATTCCAAAAAGAAACATGTGAACGTCCCGAGCGTCGCCAAAAAGTTGTTGAAGCGATTAATGCACTTACAGGCATGCAGTTTAAAGTTAGTTTTGGGTTGTTGAAAAAAACAGCAGTGGACGTGTCTCCCGTCGCAGTTGTGAAAACCGCACGTGAACGAAACATAGAGGCCGAGGACAACCCGTTTGTACGAAGGGCCGTGGAAGTTTTCGAAGCCGAGATTAGCCATATCGATCATCCCCATTAAAAACTCAGTATTAATGTGTGATTGATTTAGCTACACTTGGGAAGCTATTGGGGATTTAGGCGAGACAGAGGTTGGTCGCAAGCTGACTTGTTGGTGTAAAAAATGAACAAGACCATTCGACAGCAGGTGAGTAGAGAGAAAGGTGACAGTTGATGTTTAAGTCTATAAGTAATATGACTTCCCTGATGAAAAAAGCTCGAGAAATGGGAGGCCGCGTTGAAGAATTAAATAGCCGCTTGGAGTCAGAGACGGTGAACGGAACCGCAGGTGGTGGTATGGTCAGCGTTTCGATGACCGGCTTGGGAAACGTTATCAGTGTTTCAATCGACCCGCAGTTGGTGGAAAAAAAAGAACTTGAGATGATTGAAGATTTAGTTCGCGCAGCGGTTAATGAAGCTCGCGAAAAGACAAAATCACTGCACGCTCGGCTTACGCAAGAAATGACTGCGGAACTTGGGATTCCAGGATTGACCGAAGCGATTGAAAATCTAGAACAAATCGATGACGCATGATATTGATGTGTCGCAAGCCGGCAAACGTTTAATAAGGAATGTGAAATGGCAGAATTGGCAGAGTCCGTAACTAATATGATAGGGGAACTTTCCAAGCTTCCTGGCATTGGACGTAAAAGTGCTGAGCGTTTGGCCTATCATTTGTTGCGAGTCAACAAGTCAGAAGCATTTGCATTAGCAGATTCGATTCGCAACGTTCGTGAGAATGTCCGTTATTGCAACGTTTGCTATAACCTTTCAGAACAAGAAACATGTTTGATTTGCAACGATGGCCGACGGGATCAGCATACATTGTGTGTGGTCGAGCAACCACGGGATCTAATGTCTCTCGAAGACGCGGGCGTCTATAATGGTTTGTATCACGTGTTGTTGGGGCGAGTTGCTCCGTTGGAAGGAATTGGCCCGGAACAATTGACGATTAACGCTTTAGTTGATCGGGTTCGCAATGGCGAAGTCGAAGAGATAATCATGGCGACCAATCCAACCGTAGAAGGGGATGGCACCGCTTTACATATCACAAACTTACTTGGGGAATGTGACGTGGAAATCACACGGCTAGCTCGTGGAATAACAACGGGTAGTATCCTCGAATTTACAAATAAAGAAATTTTGGCGGATGCGATGTCGGGCAGACAGAAATATTAGCAATTCCTTTGGGTAAATAATCCACCGGGTAACATGCGGGCGTAAACATGAGACTTTCGTTCAACCTACAAACATCTCAAAAGCAGATCCAGAAATTGGCTCCACGGATGATCCAGTCAATGGAGATCCTGCAGTTGCCGTTGCTAGATTTACAGGATCGCATTGATCAAGAGATGACGGAAAATCCGCTGTTGGAAATTGATGACGTCGATCGATCGTTACCTGATCGTGATGACTCAGAGGCTGCTGAATCTGACGAGAACCGCGAACTCGTCGTCGAAGAAGATTCAAACAACGTCGAAGATTTCGAGCGTCTAGATAATCTCAGTGGAGATATACCAGATCATTTTGATGAACGCCCGCGGATGTCGTCTAATCGAATACAGGATATATCCAAATACCATCACGATACGATGGCGAATGTTTCTGCTCGCTCCAATACACTCTATGATCATCTGATGGTGCAGTTAGGCGAACTCGAATTAGAAGCAGTCGTTTTTGAGCTGGCCGAACGGATCGTGTCGAGCTTGGACGCTGATAACGGAGGGTATTTGACGTCGTCGGTGGCGGAATTGATTCCTAAACACAAGGCTCAGGATATGCTACCCGTGGCAGATGAAGCACTGCAAGTGGTCCAGTCGTTGGACCCAATTGGAGTGGGTGCGCGTGATCTTAAGGAATGTTTACTGTTGCAGTTGTCACAAGAACATCCGGACTACCGAGAATTGCATGTATTGATTACTAATCATTTAGAAGACTTGCAACACAATCGCTTGCCACTAATTGAGAAAGAAACGGGTTTGTGTATTGAGGAAATACAAATGGTTTGGGAAGAGCTCAAACAGTTGAATCCGAAACCTGCAAGTTCTTTCGTTCAACGTAATGTCCAAGTGGTGAGACCAGATTTGTCCGTAAACCGACAAGAAGATGGGACCTACAAAGTTAAGGCTGATGAATGGGATATCCCGCATTTGTATATTAGCGACTATTATCGCAAACGCTTGTCCAATCCAGCGGCGACAGCCGAGGAAAAGGAATTTGTGCGGCGTAAATTGAATGCGGCTCAGTGGTTGATCGATGCGATTACCCAACGACGTAGTACCATGTTGAAAGTAACTCAAGCGATTGTGGATCATCAGGTGAAGTTTCTCGAAGATGGACCTGAGGCGATCGTTCCACTTAAGATGCAGCAAATTGCAGATCGGGTCAAAGTTCATGTGACTACCGTTAGCCGAGCTGTCGACAATAAATGGTTGCAGACCCCAAGGGGTATTTTCGCGTTGCGTGGGTTCTTCGTTGGCGGTACAACGCAGGACGATGGTGAAAATGTCGCTTGGGATAAAATTCGACAGAAGCTACAGGAATTGATTGACCAAGAAGATAAAGCAAGTCCACTGAGTGACGACGAGTTGGTCAAACGTCTTAAGGCGGCCGGATTGTCTGTCGCTCGACGCACAATCGCCAAATATCGTAAGATCATGGGGATCCTTAGTTCGCGCCAACGGAAAGACTGGTCACAAGTTAAACGATAGCTAATCGTTAAACTCAACCCCGTTTAACGCAATTTCCGAGACTACCCGCTCTACGTAATAGTTTATTCTTTGCGATTTTAACTACTCAAGAAATTCAGAATCTCTGCCCTGATAAGAACCCCTTTATTAACGATAATAAGCGGTTTTAGCCTGTCTATCGGGATGTTCGTCACAGCAACACTTAATCGTAATGACACGAATCATCCAACAAGTCTGTTTCGTTTGTAGAACTGGTTAAAGTATTACCCTCGGAATAATCGAAGTATGAACAGGAAGGTTGATTTATTCACCTCATCAAGATATTAAATATCCGGACGAGAATTGAAAAAATCACCATCCAGGGGGGAATCTTAAAGCAACGCATCATTTATTTGATGTTGAGCTGGAAGGATATGAATGCTGACAGTGACCCGTCTAGGTCATTTTCTTCAGGATTCTCTCTGAGAACGGTACTTTCGCCGAAGTACTCCATTTTAGATCGTTGCATGAATCGATACGGTAGTCCAAGCAAGATACGCGTGACTGCGGTGTAATTCATACAGGAAATGAAATGAACAAATAGTTGATCAACCAGATGGAGATGGTTGTTTCAATAGGAAGCGAGTTACATAAGCCCCTTCCCAAAAGCCTTTTTGTTTTATTGCCCCCACACAATAAAACACGGTACATGTTGTCCATAGGTTTGGGGTGCAGATACACAACGTGTATCTATCAAGAAAGTCATCGAGAGAGAATTGGAGTGCCTATAATGAAGGTCTTCACCACTGGACAGGTCGCAAAGATCTGTAAAGTCGCACCGCGTACAGTTAGCAAATGGTTTGATTCTGGACGACTCCAGGGATATCGCATCCCCGGATCGCAGGATCGTCGAATCCCTCGCGATTCGCTGATCAAGTTCCTCAAAGAGCATGGTATGCCCTTGGGTGATCTTGAGGATGAAGCGATGGCCAAAGTATTAATCGTCGCGCAAGACCAAGTATTGATTGAAAATTTAAAGCGTGAATTGCCGTCGGAACGGTCCTTTAAAGTAGCTGTTGCTGCTAGCGGATTCGAAGCCGGAATTCAAGCGGAAAGTTTTCATCCGGATTGTATCATCGTCGATTTTTCAATCGGAAAAGTTGAATCTCTGCAAATCTGCCAGAATCTGCGCAGAAACCCAGAGTTCGCTGAAACGATTTTAATCGCCTTGCTACCGGATGTTGGAAGCCCAATGAGCTTCGATCGATCGGCTATTAACGAAACCTTTAAGAAGCCGTTCGATGCAAGCCTGCTTGCTGAACGACTGCGTACCTTAATCGGTGCTAAAAAAGAACTTGTCTAATAGCAGTATTACGCGAAAAGAGTTACTAGCGTGGTGCGGACTAATATCCGCACCACGTTTTTTATTGCTGTGCAATTCTATCGGCTTAGAATAAAATGCAGTTTTGCGTTATCGCATTAACGCATGATTAGTGTCCCCCGATGAGAATTCGCAAAGCCTATGAACGAACTGAACCATTTTGATGATCAAGGTCGCGCACAAATGGTAGATGTTGGAGGGAAAGACCCGAGTCAGCGAATGGCCCGCGCGCGAGCAGTAGTTACGATGGCGGAAAATACAATGCAACGTATTGTGGCGGGTGATGTTGGCAAGGGCGACGTACTCGGAGTTGCTCGGATAGCCGGGATCATGGGCGCCAAACAAACGGCCACGTTAATCCCACTGTGTCACCCTTTGGCGCTAAGCTCGATCAATGTCGAATTCCAACAAGTTGATGAAGGTCGCCTAGAAATATCGGCAACGGTAAAAGTGACAGGTAAGACGGGTGTGGAAATGGAAGCGCTGACGGCAGTGAGTATTGCTGGCTTGACGATTTACGATATGTGTAAAGCGATGGACAGCGAGATGGTGATTGGCGCGATTGAGCTTGTTGAGAAGACCGGTGGAAAATCTGGCTCACGCGGATAAGTTGTTCTGGGAGTTGAACGTGTGCTATGATCGATCGAGAATTGGTTGCAGTTCATCGACGAAATCGCGTACATCTTTGAATTCACGGTAGACGCTAGCAAAACGCACGAAAGCTACCTGATCGAATTTGCCTAAGGCAACCATAACAATCTCACCGATCTTAGAAGCGCTGATTTCATTGTTACTCTGGGTATAGATTTCGCTTTCAATTTCTGAAATCAAGGATTCGATATCTTCGGTGCTCACCGGACGTTTCCAGCACGCCTTTACAACGCCCTGCCGAATCTTGTCGCGGCAAAACGGTTCCCGAATTCCGTCCTTCTTGATGACGCGGATGGAAAGTTCTTCCAATCGTTCGTAGGTCGTGTAGCGACGCTCACAATTGAGACATTCACGGCGACGGCGTATGGAATATCCGTCCGTACTGGAACGCGAATCTAGTACGCGGTCGTCATCTTGTTGACAAAATGGGCATCTCATGTGTTCACTCCGGCAATTTCATTCCGTGTAAATATGCGGTGTAAAATAGGTCAGGCGAGTAGTAGGCCTGTTTTAGGTTGCCATATTATGCGCACAAACTCGCAGAAAATGCGCGTGTATTAGTGAAACTTATTTAAATAACCAACGTTTTGTGGCCCCAATGCCCATTGACTGCACTAGGCAGCTTTGGATATATCGGTTTGATCCGATGTAATACTACCGTCCTCAGCGACATCCTCGAATCGAACTGATACTTGTTTACTGACGCCAGATTCCTGCATGGTTACGCCAAAGAGTGTATCCGCGGCAGTCATTGTTTTCTTGGAGTGCGTGACAATGATGAACCGCGACCAATCGAGAAACCCTTTCAGTACGTTGATAAAACGTCCGATGTTGGCTTCATCAAACGGAGCATCGACCTCGTCTAAAATGCAAAACGGACTCGGGCGGAATTGGAAAATGGCTAACAGTAACGAGACGGCGGTCAATGCTTTTTCTCCCCCACTTAACAATGAAATGCTAATCAAGGGCTTGCCGGGGGGCGAGGTAATAATTTCCACTCCAGCCTCAAGCACATCGACACCTTCCTCAAGAATAATGTCTGCCTGGCCACCGCCAAATGTTTGCCGATATAATGCTTGGAAGTTTATGCGGATCTGTTCCAGCGTCTCAAGGAACAGTCGGCGGCTATCAGCATTGATTCGCTGGATGATGCGCTCGAGCGTCTCTTTGGCATTAGTCAGATCGGTGAATTGCGCAGACAGAACGTTAAATCTTGATTCGAGGTCATTGAGTTCACCGAGGGCCTCCATATTCACAGCGCCTATATTATTGATCTTTGTTCGCAGTGTTGTTATTTCGTCTTCAACCAGTTCGCGTTGTTCGACTTCGGCTTCGGTTTCATGTTCGACGTGTAAATTAGCAATCTCAATACCGTAGTCGTCTCGTAAACGTTCCTGCAGCGATTTGCGTTCTAGTCGCAATTCGCGACTATTAAGCTCGCGTTCGTGTTTTTCTCGGGTGACTTTCTCCATGGCCGTCTGAGTCGAGGCGAGTGTGATTGAAATTTGACGCCGGTGTTGTTCACACTCAGCAACTTGTCCACGCAGTTCTTGGATAAGTGTACGGTTTGTATCTTTAGCCAAGTAAAGTTCCGCTAATGCCGAAGTACCGCTCAAAATCTGCATTCTATTTTGCGTAGCGTTTGTCGCGGCTTCACGCAGCAATTCGGTTTGCTCGTGGCAAGCTGCTGTGCGTTCTTCATGGTCGAAGGCAAATTGATCAAGCTGTGTTTGCAGGGCGGTGCATTGCTGTTCCGTTTTCCCTAGGGTGACACGCAGGTTGGTGATTTTATTGAGAATTGTTTGGTGTTCATTATCTAATCTTTGCGCAGCCTGCTGGAACTCTTGGACAGAGCCAATGGTTTGTTTGTGCGTCGTCTGTAAGTCATTGAGTGTTGTGTTTTGTTGAATCAGCGAGGATTTATTGACCTGTTGCTGGGCGCGTAACGAGCGGCGTTGTCCGTCGAGTTCGAATCCTTCATCGGCTAACTGTGTGAGTTGTGCCTTATAGGTATCGGCCGTGAGATGGTGCTTAAGGATAGCTTGACGATCGGTGTTGAGTTGAGCGACCGTTTCATCGAGCTTGGTGTTTAAGTTGGATTGATTGTTTTCGATTCGTGTCAGCTCTGCTCGGTGATCTCTGGTTTGAGCAGTTAAGACATAGATGTCTTGCTGTAATCCCCTGAGTTCCATTCGTCGTGATACCAATCCGGTACAATTGTCCGCCGGACCTACGCAAACGGCACCGTTGCAGTTAAGTAGTTCTGCTTCGGGTGTTATTAGTCGCAAGCGACCAAGATATCTTTTGGATAGGGAGTGTGCGGTGTCGAGATTGTTGACAATCCACGTGTTGGATAAAAGAGCGGTTAGCAGATTACTGTATGCTGAATCAATTTGCACGGCTTGGTCGAGTCGCCCGATAACGCCGGGAGAATCACTGATGTCAAGTTGCGTTTGAGCGGTAACAATTTCTTTGAAATTAATCACCCCCAATCGAGCCTTGAGCGAGATCGCACCATTGCTGATTTGCGACAAAAGATGATCGGTACTGGTAACAACTAGTTGTGCTTGATCGCCCAGTGCGATATCAATCAAACGGGCGGTGTCGTAGTCAGCCTGTACGAGATCAGCAACGAGACCAACAATTCCCAGATCTTCATGAGCACCTTCATCTGCTTCTCCAAGCAGTTGGCTCACTGCGCCGTTGACACCTTCGCGTTGTTGTTCCAACTCGGCAAGAATACTTTCGCGCTCACGTTTGGCTGTTAATCGTTCGTTTAGTTGTGTCAAATTATGCTGGCGGCGCGTCAGTAATTGTTTTTGCCGCAAGCTTTCCCGTCGCAGCGTTTCTTCTTCAGTCTCAAGATCGTGAATGTTGTGCCCGAGTGCTTCTTCGGTGGCTTGAAGACTCAGCAAGTCATTATTAATTTTCGCTGCGGTTTTTGCCTTGTCGGCGATCACTCGTTCGACATCGTCAAACTGTTCAACTAACTGAGTAGCTTCAGTTTCTAACGCTTGGCAATGGGATTGCACGTGGGCAATTTGTTGCGCAATGTCACTTTGATGCTGTCTGGAACG
Organism: Planctomycetaceae bacterium; assembly: GCA_018658605.1. Next base: position 16,774 of record JABHUV010000195.1, read on the forward strand.
CTCCGTTTCACGGCGTGCGTCACTCAGTTGTTGTTTGATATCCGTGATATCATTATCAAGTTTACCGAGTGATCGCAAAGTGGCCTTGTGTTGTGCTTCACTCGCTTGCAGAGTCTGCAGAGTATCAGCCATTCTGCCCTCAACACCGTCCGCACCGTGAGCCGCCGTTGCTAACTGAATTCGCAAACGGACAATGCGAGCCATGGTTTCATCGAGTCGTTGCAGTTGTTGTTCGTTTGTAGTTACGTGTTGCGCGATTTGCTCGCGGTTGTAGCTTGCCAATTCCTCGTGACGTTGAGCCTGTTGCGTGAGGGACTCATTTTGCGACTCAAGCGATTCCAGGGATTGATTCCCCTGATCTTGCTGGTCCTGATACTCGGACAGTTCGCCGTCAAACCGTTCAATATCTTCGTCGAACGATTGGAGTTGTTTCGAGAGTTGTCGCCACTGGACCATGCCTATCTGTGTCCGCAATTGTTGCAAACGATCGGTGAATTCTTTGTAACGCCGGGCCTTCGTTGCTTGATTGCGCACTGCCTTTAAACGGCCTTCGACTTCCTCCACGATGTCGGATAGTCTTGTTAGATTTTGGTCGACTCTACCAAGACGCCGCAGCGCTTCTACCTTCTTAGCCTTGAAGCGACTGATGCCCGCCGCCTCTTCAAATATATGTCGGCGATCTTTGGCCGACGCTTCGAGCATTCGCGCTACTTTGCCCTGTTCTATAATGCTGTAGGCATCCGCGCCGATGCCGGTTCCACGAATCAGGGTTTTTATATCTTTAAGACGGCAGGGCTCGTCGTTAATTAAATACTCACCTTCACCACTACGGTATACTCGTCGAGTGACCCGAACTTCTTGAGAGTCGAGTGGCAGCATATCATTCGAGTTGTCGAAAATGATCGTCGCTTCGGCAACATTGACGTCACGTCGGGTGCTCGCCGCTGGGCACTTAAAAATGACATCTGTCATTTCCTTCCCGCGCAGGCTTTTGGCGCTAGTTGTTCCGAGCACCCATTTTACGGCATCAACGATATTCGACTTCCCAGATCCATTGGGCCCTACCACCACAGTGATTCCCTCAGGGAATTCAAACCGCGTCTTCTCGGCGAAGCTTTTAAAGCCGGTAAGTTCCAGTGCTTTGAGCATGGGGCGAGTTGCTTTTCGGGTCAGAAGCCAAGAAAGGGTAAAGGGAAATCGGGATTATATTTAAAACTAGAAAGTGGGTAGCCACGACTTGGATTTTTCCCATAAATTCAAGTCGGGTTGAGAGCGAACGTTTGAGTCATTGTCAGTTTGTACGCGTTGGGAATTTCGTTCTTGAGTGGTCGAGTCGGATTCTCCGAGTCGATTAAAAAACATTTCCGGTAATGGGTTGGATACCGTAATGTCGGATGAATTGGCAGCGTCGCGGTTGTATGACCAAACGGGTCTAGGACGAACACCAATTAGGATGCGGGCATTAATAGCGTTTTGGTCGCGAGCGGCTTGTAAGCAATCGACGATTTCAGAATAGCCCCCACCGACTTTCGCAATTCCACGTACGACGTCTTCTAAACGAGTAGTGGTTGTCGCGAAGCGGTCCGGTTCCCCAGCTGTAAAGCAACTGATTTGTAATTTCCCCGGGCCTTCGTTTTTGATCAAGATATGCTTACCCGCATAAATGAGTCGCTTTGGTGTTAAAGTAATTCCGTTACCGAAGACTACAATTTCGGCTCGATTCGCCATGGAGACGTGAATCATCGTCGAAGCGGTGGAGGCTACGTGATGATAGGTAAATCCCGGATAGTGCATTCCTGAAACCAAGGGGGAACCTGGATTGCGTTTCCACAATGCCGTGAATGCGCCGTAGCGTGTTTCCGCACTGTCAGACTCCATTAATTCAGTAATACCATCGAGGGCGCTGACGTGATCCATGCCGGCAAGGGCGGTTAATGCATGCCAGCGGAAGGCCATGTGCGTCTCTGCGAGAGCAGTGAGGACAGGTGCTGCCGAGGATTCACCGAGATAGGCTAATGCTTCGGCGGAATAGAACTGTACTTCTGGATCACTGGACTGGATACCCAATTGCAGCAGCGAAGTCGCATCCTTCCCAATAGCTTCTAGTTGCAGAGCAGCCTCGGCAGAGGAAGTTGGTTCTAGGAGTTTGGGCAACAGCAGTTCCATGCGTTCTCGTTGATCGGTTACATTTTCACCAACAACAATGCGATTGATAACGTTCATATATCGCGAGACGTTATTGCGATAACTTGCATGGACCGATAGTTCGATATAATTGTCGCGTTGAGCACTTGCAACGCCGAATTTGTCGCGTTGATGGTACTGCAGAAATCGTTTGTTAATCGAAGAACTGATCCGCGTGCTTGTGCGGACACTGGCGTGTTTTGATTTGACGACGAGCCCAAGTGGACGGTCCATTTGCGAAATGCCGCCCCCTAGTATCAAGCCGGTGTGTTCGTTATTTGGGTCGTCGTTGCCGCGAAATATGGAACGAACCAAAATAGGGCCGTCGGCAAGTGCAGCGACATGGCCGGTGTGAACGGCTTGATTTAAAACAGCGATTTCCCGCATTCTTGAGCGCAACAACCATCCGTCACGCAGGCTCGTCGTGTTGGAATGTGCAGGTAACCGGACTTCAATATCAAAATGATCGCCCTTGCGCACTCCAGGTGGTAAATAACCACGAGCAAGAACCAGAGAAGTGTTGGAAGAATCCAAAAGCTCGCTAGGATTTTCGACCTCGTGGGTTAGCATTTCATCGATTAATAGTGATCGATGAATGCCAGTTGGTGGGGCACTGCCACTGTTATTGAGTGAGTTGGCGAGGCCGATACTTTCAACCTTGAGGTAGTTCATCCCAATAGCGACGGAAAGATCGGCGACGGTTAACACTGTTTTTTCCGGTTTTTCACCGATCAGATTCTGTAGTTGAGTCTTGCCGGGTATCTTATCGGTTAGGCTACACCCAGAGAATAACGCGATAGGAGTAGAAGACGCAATCAAGATGACGAGAATAGCAAGTCGTTTACTTATTGTACATCGAGAAGAAACGTAATGAACAATCATGCGTATGATAACTCCGGTAGGCGTACAAATATAAAAATACCATCGCCGCGCAGTGTTGTACTGCTAAGGCGCCACGGTCACTGTTAAGCGTTTAATTTAAGCCCAAAAAATAATGGTTTTAGCCGTTTTAGGTCAATACCATTGTCCTAGCACCCGGTGTTTCTCTAGAGAGCGTCCTGCTTCCGGATTTGGAACTTGTAGACTTGGAAACGCAGTGGTAAACCCTAAGGTGGGTCGTGTCCGCCTTCGCACCAAGGATGACAGCGACAGATACGCCAGGCACCCTTGAAACTGCCTCGTATAGGACCGTACTTTTCAACGGCAAGAATGAAATAACTGCTGCATGATGGATGAAAACGGCAGTTTTTCCCAATAAGGGGACTCAGTATAATTTGATAGAGTCGTACACAGCCGATGAGGATCTTGCCTAGGCCGCGTAAGCACCATTTAGCAAACTGTTGCAATGCGTTCATGAATTGGTGTTGTGGCTAGACAATTGTTGAATTGCTTGGAGAATCAATTGATTGAGTGAGGCATCAATTGCTTGAAAATCGCAAATAGCACCTCTCCGTGAGCGAACGACAATATCAAACCCGCGTTGATAGTGTTGTTGACTGCAGCGGAACGCTTCGCGAATACGACGTTTCCAGCGGTTTCGAACTACTGCATTGCCAACTTGCTTGGAGAAAGACAACCCGAGTCGATGGTGACCTAAGTCGTTGGTGCAGACGTTTAAAACTAGAGTGCGATCATGACAATGAACGCCATGGTCGTATACGCGTTTAAATTCCGCTTGGCACAATAGTCGCTTGGATTTGGGAAACGTTAGACTTCTATCAATATTATCGCCGTTTCCCCTCCGTTCAATGTTTTCCATGGCGACTACCAGTTGATTTGATTGCGTGGATTTGGCTGCTGTAGTGCGTGGACTTGCTCAATAAGTTCAGCGGGCGTTTCATCAGGAAGGTGGATTTGTGTAATGACAAACAAATTCCCTTTCCCCGTTTTGTGAGTCACTCCATGTTGTTTTACTCGAAACCGTTTTCCGCTAGGTGTTCCGGCTGGAATTTTAAGCGTGATCGTACTATATGGCGTCGGAATATCGAGTTCGGTTCCTTGCAGTGCTTCGGCCAGTGTCAACGGCATTGTCAATTCGAGATCATTGCCATTACGGCGATAGTCTGGGTGTGGTGCAATTTTGATTGCCAGCAAAATGTCGCCATTGGGTCCGCCATTGCTGCCTGGATATCCTTTTCCTTTGAGGCGTATCTTCTGTTCGTTCTCGATTCCAGCAGGAATTGTTACTTGCACGGCAGTTGTATTCCCGTTGGCTGCAACGGTATTCACAGATGCTTTACCTCCGGTCACAGCGGTAGCAAAGGGGATTTCCAACTTATCCTCAAGGCTTTGGCCTTTAGTTGGACGAGGGCGCTGAGGACGTCCGCCTGAATTGAAGAACTGTTCAAAACCACCTCCACCACCACCGCCAAACAGTGACTCGAGATCAGCTCCGGCAAAAGGATTTCCGCCGCCGGCGGGGCCCTGTGCCATATTTTCAAATCTTTCGCCAAACTGATCATATTGTGATCGTTTGGCATCATCGGAGAGGACATCATAGGCGTGTTGTACCTCTTGGAACTTCGACTTAGCGCTAGCATCATCCGGATTCATATCGGGATGGTACTTTCGAGCAAGTTCCCGATATGCTTTTTGAATTTCTTTTTTTTCGGCGTGTCGAGATAGCCCTAGCGTTTTGTAGTAATCGTTGCTCATGAATTGTCGTGGTATTGCGGTTGGACGCGGCTGATAAATATTCGGTTATTCTTGGATTCGCTATTGGGATTGTAGAGGTGCGCCTAGTAAACTGACAAGCCGTAACTGTTTTCGTGTTTGGCAAATGAGAGTTTACTGGTGAGGATAGAGATGAGTCGAGTTTGTACTCTATATGTTGTGGCTCTGGTCGGGTATCTTGGCGTACCAGCTTATGGACAGGGCGGAGTGATTGATTTTCAGATTGTTGATTCGGAAAGCAAGGAGCAGATTCCGGCGCGCATCCACCTGTGGAATAGCAAGGGTGTGCCAGTGCGAGCAGTCGGGATGCCCTTTTTCTATGACCATTTCGTCTGCGCTGGTAAAGTGCGTCTGCGGCTTAAAGCGGATCGGTATCAATTTGAAATTGAGCGAGGGCCCGAATATCGAATTCACCGTGGCTTTTTTACGATGCTGCCTGGCGCAAGGGAGCAGAAGATCATTCCGTTGAAGCGGTTTGTCGATATGAAAAAAGAAGGTTGGTGGTCGGGTGACCTGCATATTCATCGCAAGCTTGAGGATATCGAACTTCTGATGCAAGCCGAAGATTTGCATGTCGGTCCGGTTATCACTTGGTGGAACAAAAACAGCCTTTGGACGGACAAGCCATTGCCGGAGGAATTGTTACATCAATTTGATGGTGATCGGTTCTATCACGTACTCAGTGGTGAGGATGAACGAGACGGGGGTGCTTTGGTTTATCACCACTTGCGCAGTCCCCATAACATTATCAGTGGTGAGAGGGAAAAACCGTCATCGATGAAATTCTTGCTGGAAATTCATCAACACGCCGGCGTGCATGTGGATATCGAGAAACCGTTTTGGTGGGATGTTCCTGTGTGGATCGCTAGCGGGATGGTGGATTCCATTGGTATTAACAACAGCCACATGCAACGCGACAAAATGAATAATACGGAAGCGTGGGGTAAACCTCGCGACAAACAGTTGTTCAATGGCAAGGTGGCAAATGGTAAATGGTCACAACATATTTACTATCAGATACTTAATACGGGACACCGAATTCCACCTTCTGCTGGTAGTGCCTCTGGCGTGCGGCATAGCCCAGTGGGATATAACCGCGTCTACGTATATTGCGGAGAGCAGTTTAGTTGGGACACGTGGTGGGAGAATCTGAGGGCTGGAAAAGTGGTCGTGACCAATGGTCCGATGTTGCGCCCGCGAGTCAATGGCGAGTTGCCTGGTCATGTCTTTAAGGCTGAGGCTGGTGAAACGGTTACTTTGTCGCCAACGCTGAGCTTGTCGTTTCAGGAGAAGGTCGAGTATTTGGAGATAATAAGGGACGGAATCGTGGTAGAAAACGTGCGTTTGGACGCCTATGCGAAAATGGGCGGGCGGCTGCCGGATATAGAATTCACCGAGAGTGGCTGGATAATGATTCGCGCCGTCACCAATTATCCAAAATCCTTTCGTTTAGCTAGTACGGGCCCGTATTACGTTGAGATAGGTGGGAAACGCCGCATCAGCGAGACATCGAGCCAATTCTTTATTGATTGGCTTAAGGAGCGACAGGGTAGGATCAAACTGGGTCTAGGAGCCGAGCGAGATGAGGTGATGCAGTACTACGTGGGTGCGCAGAAGTATTGGGAATCTGTGCTGCAAGCCGCAAATGCCGACTAGGGTTGTTGATTTGTGTTATTATAGAAGCATCGAAAATACAGTTGTTTGTTAATAAGAAAAGGGGCTTGTGATGGGCTTTCGTAATCGTCGACAATTTCTTGAAGAATCAATGCTTGCTGCAGCCTCCGCTGCCGCTGTAGGTGCGCCGGCTATTTCATATGGCGTTGAAGATCAAAGCAGTAGCCCCAATGAAAAACTAGGCGTTGCTGTGGTTGGCGTCCGCGGTCGTGGTGGTAGTCACATCGGTGCGTTCGCCGGTCGTAAAGATACTGAGATTCTTTATATATGTGACGCTGATCGAGACGTGGGGGCTCGTCGAGCTGCTGAAGTTGGCAAGCGCCAAGGCGGAAATGTCCCGAAATTTGAGGAAGATATTCGAAAAGTACTCGAGGACAATCGAGTCGATATTGTTAGTATCGCCACGCCTAACCACTGGCATGCATTGGCAGCGATTTGGTCCATGCAGGCTGGCAAAGATGTTTACGTTGAAAAGCCCGTTAGCCATAACGTGAGCGAAGGTCGTCGCATCGTCGAAGCCGCTCGTAAATATAATCGCGTCTGTCAAACCGGTACGCAATCTCGTAGTAACCCCGGTATGATCGAACTTGTGAAGTTTGTCCAAAGCGGTAAAATTGGTGATGTCAATGTCGCTCGTGGACTTTGCTATAAACGTCGGGCGTCAATTGGTACTCGAGGCAAGTACGCCGCTCCCGATAGTGTCAACTATGATCTTTGGTTGGGGCCCGCACCTAACAAAGATCATGTTTCACGACCTCAGTTCCATTACGATTGGCATTGGCAATGGGATTACGGAAATGGTGACCTGGGTAATCAAGGTATCCATCAAATGGACATTGCGCGTTGGGGATTAGGTGTTGATCGCTTTGCAGTCTCTACGCTGAGCTACGGTGGCCGCTTTAGCTATGTTGATGCCGGTGACACTGCTAACACGCAAGTTGTCTCTCATGGCTATGGTAAGAAGTCCTTGATTTTTGAAGTACGTGGACTGGAAACATCGGCTTACAAAGGTGCTAAAATTGGCGTCATCTTTGAAGGTAGTGAAGGTTACGCCGTTTGCCCTTCGTACAATTCCGGTTCTGCTTTTGATAAAGATGGGAATTTAATTAAGACGTTTTCCGGAAACGGCAACCACTTTGATAACTTTGTCCAGGCAGTGCGGGCTCGAGACCATAAGGTCCTCAATGCGGATATCGAGGAAGGCCATTTATCCAGCGCACTATGTCACCTAGGTAATATTTCTCTTCGTACTGGTGGACCTTTGGATATTGAAAAAGCCGAGAAGAGCCTCAAGGCGCATCGTTCCCAAGATGATGTGCAGGATACGTTCAATCGAACCTTGGCTCATGCCAAATCCAATAAATCCGATTTTGCAACAACTCCCTTCCAATTCGGATCATTGTTGGAAATTAATCCTGAAGATGAGTCGATCGTTGGTAATGAAGCTGCCAGCCATCAACTCTCACGAGAATATCGTAAGCCGTTTGAAGTACCTGCGGCAGGGCAGGTTTAGAGTCCGGCTTGTGAAGGCAGTCGCCAAATTTGGCGACTGCCTAAACGTTTCAACCGCCGATTATTCGCCCAGCGGATAGTCGGCGGTTTTGTTGTCTGTCACGTTTCCTAAAACATTACTGCATTGAAGAAAGATACTGCCTTGCCGCTTGAATTATTGGGGGAGATCAAGATTCTGTATGAAGAAGGCCCGTGTATGCTAGTGTACAAACCGGGAGGGCTATTGACCCAAGCGCCACCGCATATCGAGAGTTTAGAATTGAAAATGAAGCGGTATATCCGCCAGCGGGACAGTAAACTAGGCAAAGTCTATTTAGGTGTGCCCCATCGATTGGATCGTCCTGTGTCGGGAGTGATGGTGTTGGCGTTGCATCAACGCGCTGCCAAACGCATTTCTGAGCAATTCCAACGTCGAGACGTTAACAAGACGTACTGGGCCTGCGTTCGCGGATCGGAGTTACCCGAGCATGGCACGTGGGTCGACTTTATGCGGAAGGTTCCAGGTGAAGCGCGTAGTGAAATATGTGACGAAACGGCTGACGGAGCAAAACAGGCTGTATTGCATTATCGAGTGTTACAACAACGAGCGGAAAAAAGTTGGCTCGAAATCGAACTAGAAACGGGGCGGACGCATCAAATACGGTTGCAGTGTGGTTCTCGCAAAGTACCGATTGTCGGGGATTTGTTGTATGGTTCAGATCAACTATTTGGCGAACATCACGAAGATGAAAGGCGCAGATGCATTGCTTTGCATGCACGTCATTTGCATTTGCGGCACCCCATGGTCGACAAATACATCGAACAGACTGCGGAATTGCCCTCGAGTTGGGAAGCGGCGGGTATTTTGTTGGCGGATTGATTCATGGCGATCAAAAAATAGGTTGATTTGCCGCCCCTAACAACGGTTCTCATAATAGTACATTCACAATATAATACGCGCTGCTTTTGAAGATAATATGTAGTGTGTTGAAACGCTTCTTTCGGACAAAAAATCAATGACGCAGAGTCTAAAAATAGGTGCAGTTTCCTACTTAAACACCAAACCACTTGTTTACGGTTTACAACAGCGTTTACCTGAGGCAGAAATAACGTTTGATTTGCCGGGGCGGCTCGCGGACGATTTGGCGCGAGGTGAACTTGATATTGCGTTGATTCCAACCGTCGAAACGTTTGATTTCCCAGAATACAAAATTTTGTCAGATGCCTGCATCGCCTGCCGCGGACCGGTTCATAGCGTTGCGCTTGTTAGTCGTTGTGCTTCGGGTGAAATTCGTACCCTGGCCCTCGATGAAGGTTCGCGGACTAGTGTGGCATTGGTGCAAGTCCTGCTCAAAAAAAGACTTGGCCTTAGGCCAAAATTGCAGGGTTTTCCTATCGGGCAATCACTAGAGAGTACCGAAACAGATGCCGTTTTGATTATCGGTGACCGTGCTATGCACATACCAGCGGATGAGTACGAAGAAATTTGGGATCTTGGTGAACACTGGGTTGACTGGACTGGATTACCCTTCGTGTTTGCGATGTGGACGGCACGTGCTGGAATTGAACAGGATCTGTCTGAGTTTGAACGGGCATTTTCCGCAGCGCGTGATGATGGTCTTGCAAATTTAGAGAAGATTGCAGCCGCCCACGCTGACGATCTCGGACTGTCGACCGAACAGTGCCTGACCTATCTGAGAGATCATTTACACTTTTATTTAGGCGACGCTGAACGCCAGTCAATGGAGTTGTTCCGCGGTTATGTCGGCGAATTGTTTCCCGCTGCCAAACCTATCAAGTCGATTTAGAGAATTACTATGAGTGACATTCAACCGATTTTGGACAAAGCAGTTGCGGGACAGCGCATTTCACTGCAAGAGGGAATCTCACTAATGCGATCGCATGATTTGGATGCCATCGGACGAGCTGCCAACAGCGTGACGCTACGCATGCACCCTGAGTCTTACCGAACCTATAACATTGATCGAAATATCAACTACTCGAATATCTGCACAGCGGTCTGCGATTTCTGTGCGTTTTATCGAAGTCCCGCTAGTACCGAAGGTTGGGTACTAGAGCGGGAAGAGTTATTAGCTAAAGTCGAAGAAACGGTTCAACTTGGCGGTGACCAAATTCTATTGCAAGGCGGACTGCATCACGAATATAGACTCGATTGGTACGAACAGCTGTTAAGAGATATTCACCATCGCTGTCCCAGCATAAATATTCATGGATTCAGCCCACCTGAATTACATCATTTTACAAAACTTAATAATTTGTCGATCACTGAAGTGTTAACTAGGCTGCGGAGTGCTGGGCTGGGTAGCATCCCCGGCGGTGGCGCCGAGATTCTAGTAGATCGCGTGCGAGATGAAATGACTCGGGGTAAAGTCAACTCAGATGATTGGCTTGATGTGATGCGTCAATGGCACAAGATGGATGGCATTAGCACAGCGACGATGATGTACGGCCATGTTGAGACCCTTGAGGAACGTGTCGGACACATGGAGCGAGTAAGGCAACTACAGGATGAAACAAATGGATTCACCGCGTTTATATCATGGACGTTTCAACCAGATAACACTCCGTTAGATCACATTTCCCCCGTAGGGTCTTTTGAATATCTTAAGGTTCAAGCGATCTCGCGATTATTCTTGGATAATATTCCAAATATCCAATCAAGTTGGGTTACGCAGGGGCTGAAAATTGGCCAATTGGCAATGCTTTATGGTGCCAATGATATGGGAAGTTTGATGATTGAGGAAAACGTAGTGTCCGAGGCGGGCACCGTTCATTACCTCACGTTAGACCAGATTCGCGAAGCCATCGAAGAACTTGGTTTTGAGCCGCGACAACGTAACGTGCGGTATGAGCTGTTTGACGACGAACATGAACAAACGGCGGTTGCGGCGAATCGAGATTGGTTGGACAAGCGAAAGCAAGCCGAGCAACCTGTCTATCAGCTAAATTAAAATCTAACCGTAGAGAGTATTTGTGTTGCTCTCCCGTGGTCGAGTTGCAAAGCGGATGCATGAAGCAAGGGTGTTGAACGTGATTGTTGTAGAGAAACTAGAAAAAACATATCCGGATCTACAGCGGGGAGCTGTATGTGCTGTCCGTGGAATCAGTTTCGTAGCCGCTCCCGGACAGGTGTTCGGATTGCTAGGCCCCAATGGGGCAGGTAAAACTACGGTGTTGCGGATGCTATCGACGATGCTTAAGCCAACGGGGGGATCGGCGACAGTCGCGGGCTTTGACGTGGAAACTCAAGCCGAGGAGGTGCGCCGTCAAATTGGCTTTGTGTCCGCCAACACCGCTAACTACGACCGCATGTCCGCTTTTGAGATGGTGCAGTTCTTTGGCCAATTACATGGCCTGTCGAATGATGCGTTAGCCGAGCGCAGTGAAGTTGTGTTCCAACAATTACAAATGCACGATTTTCGAGATACGACGTGCGGGAAAATGTCGACGGGCATGAAACAGAAAGTTTCGATTGCGCGGGCTATTATTCATGACCCACCGGTTTTGATTTTCGATGAGGCAACCGTTGGACTCGATGTATTGGTAGGTCGTTCTTTGCAAAACACGGTCCTGCAGTTTAAAGAACAAGGTAAATGCATTATCTATTCGACACACCACATGAATGAAGCGGAAAGAGTTTGTGATCATGTGGCGATAATGTACCAAGGGGATATTTTAGCTGAGGGGGGTCAGCATGAGTTATGTGAACAACACGGACAACAGAACCTCGAAGAACTGTTTTTTGCTCTGATTAACGAACACGATTCCCAGGAAAATAGCCTAGGGATAGTTGCTCAAGACGTAATCGCTACGGAGCAGCAATCATGAATTGGTCAAATGTCAAACGAATATTTAACCGCGAAATACGTGATCAGTTGCGTGACCGCCGCACACTATTTACGACGATGATTTTGCCGTTGATGATGTACCCGATCTTAGGTTTGTTAATGCTACAGGTCGCTCAGTTTGTAAGTGAGACGGCGAGCAAGGTACAGGTTGTTGGTGCGGATTCGATAGGTGAACTCCCCGAGTTGTTCGTCGATAATAGATTTACGGATACGCATGCTCCGGCAGAGGGTAAACTGCTAAATTTGGAATTTTCTCGCGGTAACAAACAATCGACAGCTAAGGTGGTTTATGACCATGCAAAAGACTTAGTGGATGCCGATGAGTTCGACGCAGTCGTCGTATTTCCGCCGGACTTGCAGGCCTACATCTTGGCGCTGCGTAACGAAGTCGTGTCGTCACGGAAAAATGATGCAGTGGCTGTTGAAGATGAGGAAGAAGTTGGCAGTGCACTCAAGTCGGATGAAAGTGTTTTGTCGCAGGGACCACAAATTGTTTTCAATTCAGTGGATGATAAATCAAAAATTGCACACAAACGGATAGCTAGTGTGCTTGAAAGTTGGCAAGCAAGTATCAAACAAACGCTTTTTCAAGCGGGTAATATTCCGCTGAAGATCGCCGACCCGATTGCAATTGTCAACCGCGATACTGCTCCGGAAGAAAGTCGCACCGCCGCGCTCTGGGCGAGTATTATTCCCATGTTACTATTGATGTGGACTTTGTCTGGGGCATTCTATCCCGCTGTAGACCTCTGCGCCGGCGAAAAGGAGCGTGGAACGTTGGAAACGCTATTGTGTGGACCGGCAAAACGTCTCGAAATTGTGGCGGGCAAACTTCTGACTATTATGACTTTCAGCTTCTTTACGTCACTATTTAACCTAATCAGTATCGCTTTTACTGGTGTCTTTCTGATTGGCAGAATGATGCCTGAAGGTAGCCCGCTGCAAGAACGATTAGGCACTGTTCCTGGTTGGAGTATTCTTTGGAGCTTAGTAGTACTCGTACCGCTAGTTGCGATGTTCAGTGCATTGGCTCTCTCAGCAGCTACGTTTGCTCGCAGTAGCAAAGAAGGCCAGTATTATATGATGCCGCTTTTGATTTTGTGTATGCCGTTGATGATGATAAGCATGATTCCCAGTGTCGAATTAGATTTGGGCACCAG
>JABHUV010000033.1 GCA_018658605.1 Planctomycetaceae bacterium
AACATTATTTCCAGTCGGTGCGCGCGGTGGAGAAACGTCTAACCCAGGCAACACAGTGGTTGGAAATCCCGAAACCGGTTGTCGATTATACCCTGCCGACGGCGGCCAACCAGCTCAACTTCGCGGATCGCGTTCCGCTGTATTACGACCTGATGACACTCGCTCTGCAAACCGATTCGACACGCGTCATTACCCTCGCTCTCGCTGATATTGGCGCCAATTACGGAGGGTTCAATATTAGCCGCGGTTATCATCAACTTACCCATCATGGCAAGGTGCCGGAGTATATCAAAGAACTATCCGTTATTGAACAGTTTCATACGCAGCAGCTTGCGAGATTTCTAAAACAACTTCGGTCGGTTCGCGAGCCTGATGGTAAGCCATTGCTGGAAAAGTGCATGGTGTTGTTTGGTTCCGGAATGGGAAACGCGAGTGCGCATTCCAACAAGAACCTTCCGTTGGTTCTTGCCGGAGGAGGTTTTCAACACGGAGAACACAAATCGTATTTTACGGACGAAGTAAAACCAGAGGCAACACTGGCAGGAAAGCTGTATGTTTCTATGCTCAATCAATTTGGGGTTGAGGTAGATCGTTTTGGCGCGGCTAACGGCACTCTGACAGGATTCGAGGTGCGGACTTGAACGAATCACGTCTACTCGGAAAATGTGGAAAAATTTGGCGGTCTAAAAGTGTGCTCACGATGACCGCAGTGTTTCTCGGATTTGGCCTGACGGCAATGCTTGCTGTTGCCACTGAGGAGACTGTCCCGCCTGCGTATGTGACAGCATACTTTAAAACGTATTGTTACCAATGTCACGGCGAAACAACGCAGAAAGGCGATCGTCGATTTGATGAGATTGATGGGAAGTTGATGTTGCATGACGATGCGGTGTTGTTGCTTATAGATGCTGTGGATGCGATCAACCGCGGGGACATGCCACCAGTGGGAAAGGATGTTGCCCAAGCCTCGGCCGAACAAACGCGACGTGTGATTCAATGGCTTACTGGTTTCCTGCAGCAGCGTGTGGAACTAGGGAAACCGGTGACTACTACTCTACGGCGACTTAATCGATTTGAATATCTCAACACGCTTCGCGACCTACTCGGTCTGCATGTGGAAGCTGGCGACCCGACCAGTGACTTTCCGGCTGATGCGACCGAACATGGGTTTGACAACAATGGGGACGCGCTCACGCTGTCAGATTTCCAACTACAACGGTACGTGGAAGTAGCTGAAGTTGCCTTAGACAGAGCCGTGGTTTTTGGTACACGACGTCCATCATCACAAACGTGGGCTTACAGCGGAGCGGACTTTAATGGTGTTCCTTCCTACGAACGTGCCCCGGTAACGTGGCGACTTATTGCAAACAATGAAACTATGGAGATTGGACACGGGCAACCCAGCGAACGTCATGCAAACTTTGTGCCTAAATTCGTTGCCGCAGGTGGAATCCCTTTTGACGGTTGGTACGTGATTCGCCTGCGTGCGGAGGCTGTTAATCGCGTCGACCATGGCTATGAGCACCAAGAATTCGAACGGTTTGAAAGGTTTCCTTTAAAACTGGCGCTGTGGATCGCTCCCCAGGCGGGCCTTTTGGATAAGAACGCAGCAGAGCAACGTCGTCTTGTGAAGATTTGGGATTTATCCGATGGTCGGGTAGAAGTGTTTACAAAAAAAGTCTGGCTCAATAAGGGCTCGATTCCGTTTGTGAGTTGGGCCAACGGAGTTTCTTCTAAAGGCAATATCAGAAAGGTTGCGGAAAAACATCACCCTGAGGTGATTCGGCCTACTAAAACGCAGCTTGACGCCGCTCAATTAGGCGACAAATCCGCTCAGGCATTGGTCGGGAGACTATCGCGCAACACAAACAACAAATTGCTTTCTGAAGTCTATCACGGACCCCGTATTCGACTGTGGGGTATGGAAGTTGAAGGTCCTCACTTTGATCAATGGCCTCCAATCAGCCACCAACTCCTTTTTGGCAAGGAGTTGGATCCGCTCAAGGTGGATATTGAACAGGTGATAAAACGATTTGCAGCACGCGCATTTCGGCGTCCGCTTCAGGCGGGAGAAGTGGATCATTACATTACTTTCGTTCATAAACGGATAGCACAGGGGGAGAGTCTTGAGGCGTC
>JABHUV010000320.1 GCA_018658605.1 Planctomycetaceae bacterium
GACTCCATCACGATCCATGGCCAAACAAATCTGCAAGACTTTTTCCGCAGTCAATTCAGGGTCATTGAATTCTTGGCCACCGTACCCATTTACCTGTATATCCACTAAGCCAGGGGCCAACACAAGCGGGTTCTCTGATCTAGATTCAAGAGATGATATATCGCAAATAACTCCGTCGTCAAAGGAGACAGCGATTGGATCGGCTGTTTTGTAGTGCCGAGCTTGGATTGAACTCAAAGTCATCGGAGCGAATTCTATAAGCGGGGTGCGAACTGGCCTAAGAAATAATCATCGTGCGAAATTATCGTAAAAAGGCGCCGCCGGGATTCGAACCCGGGATGGAGGATTTGCAATCCACTGCCTTAGCCACTTGGCCACGGCGCCGTGTATCAGGGCTTTCTACACCCTTTAGAATACCATCCTAATTACCGCAGTCTACTTTGAAAAGGCGAGCAACGCAAAAACGAACCTTAGTAACGGGGCAAGGGATAATCGGTACATTTTGCCTACCTAGAACATAACGCACGTTGTCGGCAATAGTGAAGCCAACAGGGCCTATGTAACGATTTATATAGGAGTGGTATCGATTGCCCCAGATTTCCTACCATCGTCCACTACGCTCGCTACAAACAGTCCCCCGTGGAAGGATTCCCCAACATGTCCCTTAAATCATTATTTCAAACAATTACTAGGCAATCCAAGCTCAACCGACTCGCAGAAAACCTAGCTCATGCATGTTCAAGTGTTGTCTGGCAAAAAGTTGAATCTCGCATCGACACGATGACACATTCACAGGCTCGGGGATATGTCCGAGTCAAAGCCGGGCGGACCGTGAGATTGATACTCAGCGACACATTACGCCGCAATCTCATTCCTCCTCGCCATCAAACAAAGGTTCTTGAATTGACGATGGATGCAATTGTTGAACAGACACTCCTAAAACACCGCGGGCAACAACCACAGAAGTTAGGTCTACAACGCGCCGCGTAGAACCAGCGATGACCTCATATCAAAGGGAGACTCCGGTCTCCCTTTTTTGACGCGCACGCTACCAAATTGCTAGTGGTTACATTCAAAATGTACGTTGGAACTACCGTTTTTGACGAATCATGAACTTTTGCCTACCAAAAAGGAAACCCTGATACCCTCGCCGAAGCTCAAATGGTTAGAATTAACCCTTCCCCGAACCTGTTTTCCTACACCCAACAGAAACACTGAGCATGTCCAAACCAACCGATATCTGCATCAAACAAATCGCTACTAGTTTCACCGAAATCGAATATCGTACTCCAATCAAATTCGGTGGCCGTGTGGTTGCCAACGCAACATTGTTCAATGTCAACGTTGTTGTCGAAACAAATGACGGCCGCTCGGCGACAGGCCACGGTTCGATGCCAATGGGAAATGCTTGGGGTTGGCCGTCGCAAGTGGAATCGGGCGAACGGACACTGGACACCATGAACGCGTTGGGAAAACAAGCGGCACGCTTAACTGAGCAATACAACGGGGCCGGACACCCTATAGAGATCATGCATGATCTACAAGCATCGTTCACAACCTCAGCGACAGAATTGGTAGAATCCATGTCGCTTCTTGAACCGATTCCCAAACTCGCCCAACTAGTCGCTACCAGTCCAATTGATGCCGCAGTGACAGATGCCTACGGAAAAGCACTTTCGCAAAATTCGTATAATTTGCTCGGGCCAGAATTCATGAACCGTGATCTGGGGCAATTCCTCGATGGAGACATGTCTGGGCTATTTTTAGATCAGTTCACGCTACGACAACCAAAACAACACATGCCGCTTTACCACCTCGTTGGGGCACTTGACCCACTTACAGACGCAGATATTTCCACGGCGCTCAATGATGGAGTCCCCGAGACTCTCGGCGACTGGATAAAGGCAGACGGTCTTACTCATTTGAAAATCAAGCTTGCTGGGGATGACCTACCGTGGGATGTGCAACGAGTTATTGATATCGACCGAGTATCCACAGCCGCACAACAATCTCGCGGTTGTCAACAATGGTGGTACTCAACAGATTTCAACGAAAAATGTAAAGACGTACAATACGTGCTCGATTTTTTGTCTGAACTACGATCACGTGCCCCGCAAGCGTTTGAGCGGATTCAATATATTGAGCAGCCCACACATCGCGATTTAAAGAATTATCCAAGCAATGGCATGCATCAAGCGGCAGAAATCAAGCCAGTAGTTATCGACGAATCACTAATTGATTTTGAATCACTTTTACTCGCGCGTGAACAAGGCTACTCCGGCGTTGCGCTCAAAGCTTGCAAGGGTCATGGCGAAGCCCTCATAATGGGAGCAGCCGCCCAACACTATAACCTATTTTTGTGTGTTCAAGATCTAACATGTGTTGGTGCATCGTTTCTACACTCAGCTAGCTTAGCGGCACGTATTCCTACGATTAAGGCAATTGAAGGCAATGGGCGACAGTATTGCCCATTTGGGAATGAACCTTGGGATACTAAATTCCCCTCGATGTTCAAAATTAGCGATGGCACCGTCGGAACACACTGCTTAACTGGACCTGGATTGGGATTTTAAGATCTTCAGCGCAGTCAGTTTTTCGTGATTCTGTATGGCAGCGACGTTTCCCCCCCATTGCAACGAATCATTAACCCATCCAGTCATAAGAATATTTCCGACGAAGCACAGCATAAGCGGGTTTGATTTCAAATCCCGCGTAAACCGCACCCACCCAATTTCGAATGATGGCTCGATTTTTCCAGCCTTACACAATTCCCTGACGAACCGCCCACACTGCCGCTTGAGTTCGATCACTCACCCCAATTTTCCTCAAAATGTGTTGCACGTGCTCTTTGACGGTTTCATAGCTGATACCTAATGCGAGCGCTATTTCTTTATTGGTCAGCCCTTCGGCAAGCTGCTCTAACACTTCGCTTTCCCGATGAGTCAGCGGAACATCTACGTCGGCCGCGATACGAGGAGTGGCTAGTGCACCAGCGACACGTCGTAATGCTTCCCGAGTCCACGAGTTTCCGCCACGATGGGCAACCATAATTGCGTCAATGATCTGGTCTCGATCAAGACTCTTGGACAAATATCCAGATGCACCTAAGGCAACCGCTCGAGCAACGTAGGTCGGATTATCAAACGTAGAAAGCATCAACACAGGTATTTTTGGATATTCGACCTTCGCCCGCCCAAGCGCCGTGAGACCATCGCCGCTTTCCATCCGCACATCCAATA
>JABHUV010000228.1 GCA_018658605.1 Planctomycetaceae bacterium
GATTTCAAGCCACCCGCTTCCAACAAAGGCCGAATGATTTCAGACGTCGTGCCTGGGTATGTTGTCGATTCCAACACAACCAACTGACCTGCCCGCAAATACTTGGCAATGGTTTCGGTCGTTGATGTGACATAGCTCAGGTCTGGTTCATGGTCGCCAGTCAGCGGTGTCGGCACACACATGATAATTGCGTCCATTTTAGCAAGTTCGGCGAAATCCTTTTCAGCATGGAACTTCCCAGAAGCGACCATGGCCTTGATATCGCTCTCAGGAATGGTCTTCAAATAGGTTTCACCGCGGTTCAGACAATCAATCTTCTCAGCATCAATATCGAATCCAATGGTCGAAAAGCCTTGCGCAATAAACGCCCGCCCCAGGGGCAAGCCGACGTAGCCTAATCCGATAATCCCCACGGTGGCATCTCCGGACTCAATTGCGCCTCCAAGTTTTTGGGCGTGCACATTATCAACTACGTTCATGGTTTTCCTGGTTCTAAAAATTTGAAGGCCAACCTATATGCCAGACTTAGCTTTACAAAGTCTTTATCCAAATTTTCTGAAATACTTTACAAATCAACTCGGCAAAAATTGCAGGGCAGGTCTAAAAATGTTCCCATACCGGCATCCTTTGCCCGGCTACAACAGCCTAATATTACATTAATTCAATGAGTTAGCTGCGTTACAAACTTGGCATCCATCTTGCTTAATAAAGGGAGAGTTATTGCGTGTGCCCTACTAATTGGGCAGGAATATGGAGTTTTTGGATGGCTATTTTTGGATCCTTTGCGTCAAGCACACTTGCTATGATCGCGCAGAGTCACGCCTTCAACAACATTAGTACGAATATCGCCAACATTAACACAGGCGGTTACAAGGCGACGGACACACGGTTTGCGACTGTGTTGAGCCGGACATTTACTTCCGGTCAGGGCAGCAGCACGCTCTCCGGTGGCACACCCTCTCTGGATTCTGGTTTGGGGGGCGTACGGGCCACGGATTTGAACCGTATTACCCAACAAGGTAATATTATATCTAGTGCTCGAACTCTAGATGTTGCCATCAACGGAAGTGGATTCTTTGCACTAAACACGGCTGTAGATAGCAGCGGCGATCAGCGCTTTACCCGGGATGGTTCATTCGATATTTCTACCGGCGCTGAGTTCAGTGTAGCCGGGATTCCACTATCGAACGGCACAGCAACTACGGTTACAAGCAATGAAGGTTTTCTTGTTGATAAAAATGGGTTTTTTGTTCA
The DNA here is from genome assembly GCA_018658605.1 of Planctomycetaceae bacterium. Next base: position 1,255 of record JABHUV010000228.1, read on the forward strand.
AGGAATTAAGGTGAACTCGAATGGTACTTTCACCGATAACGGGACCCTTGAATCTATTCGCTTAGATCAATTCGCTTTTGTTCAAGACTTTGTTCCGACAACGGGTGCGGAACTGGTACTAAACATTCCTGCAGGACAGGAAATAACCCGAAAGCAAGTTGATCAGTTCTCGGTTGCCGGCACTCTAACTCCTGGCGTTGTTCCATCGGTAACGGTAAATGGCACGACCGTTTCTGTTCCTGCGATCACCGCTACAGATACTTTCACATCTGTCCGAGACGCATTAGTCGCCGCAATTAATGGTAACACCACGATCGCAGGAGCTGTCACAGCGACAGCCTCAACGAATAATGGGCTAGATTTTAATATTACATCGAACCAGACAAGTATTGGCTTTAGCAGTTTTGCATCCACGAATATTGTCGCGGGGTCGGGATTCCAATTTACGTCTTCGACGATTCAGAGTGCTGATTTGCCTGAAAATAGCTTCGCGATTTCAACTATCGATTCTGCCGGAGCCAAACAATCGGTTCGTTTGGACTTTGCCAAGGTCTCAAATAATACTTGGGAAGTTCGAAGTTCAACCTCTCGAACACCAGTAGCCCAAGTGGATACTCTTACGCTTGTTGGGGACCTTGAAGGCCCAGTGCCGGGCCCCGCAGATGCGTATTCGGTCACGATCAACGGCAGTACAAGTTCAATATCCGTTCAGACTGGTGATACAAGTATCGACACCGTCCGCAGCAGGTTAATAACCGCCATTAACAATGATGTTAACGTAAATCAGGCCGTCGTCGCTACCGCATCGGCGACTACCGGTGCAATCACATTGACATCGTTGACGCCCGGCACTGGTTTCACGACGGTAGGAAATGCTGGTGATCCCGGAACAGACCAAGTAGATACAATAACTCTCGGTGGTGCCGTAGGTGATATCGGCGATATCTATTCCGTAACGATTGACGGCAAAGTATTTTCTGTCACTACGGTTGGCACCGAAGCCGACCTAAATGCAATTGCAAATCAAATTATCGGCAAAATCAACGCAGATCCCGCAACCCTTCTAAAGGTTACTCCTGGAACAGCTGCAGGCGGAATTTTTACATTGACGGCAGCCACCACGGGAACACCTTTCGCCGCGACAGCGAACATTACAAATGCGGCACTTGGAGCGACAGTAAACACAATAGGACTCGTTAATACGGCGGTGAATGACACCGTTGATACGGCAACTGTTGCCGCCACGACGGCCAATGTATCGAATGAGGAAATTTCTGCTCCAACTACGATTACATTTAGCGGCAACGGCACGCTCCAAACGCCAACCACGCTGAGTTTACCTCTGACCTTTGAGGGTGGCGCGACCAGCACAGTCGCCTTGGATATTAGCGGACTTACTCAGTTTGAAGGCGATTTAACGCCTGTATCCTTTGAATTTGGCGGATTTGCTAAATCTGAGGTTACATCAATTGCATTTAACTCTGAAGGTGTAATCACAGGCAAGTTTGCAGACGGCACAACCCGGCCCCTTTTCAAAGTTCCTCTGGCAACGTTTACAAATGCAGACGGCCTCGCACGGAATAATGGCAATACCTTTAGTGTGACAGCCGATTCTGGGGCAGCCCGACTGGTGAATGCTGGCGGCGATGGCGTAGCGTTGATACTACCTAATGCTCATGAACTATCTAACGTGGATCTCGCCGACGAATTCACCAAAATCATCGTGACCCAAAAAGCGTATAATTCAGCAGCAACGGTATTTAGAACCGCCGATGAAATCCTCCAAACCGCGCGCGATCTGAAACGATAACCTCCCTTTTTATAAGCAAATTTACGCCGGATGTTTACAACGTACATCCGGCGTAATTCTTTGAAATCACGGCTAAATCTTATTCCAGGTGCCACTCGGCAATTTCTACCGCAACCAGGTAACCAGTGCCGCCAATAGGCTAACATTTCCGCTGCGATGTGAAAATAAATCATTATAAATCAATAACTTGACGGAAATAAGATTTTGGCATGAAATTCGCATAAATAGTTACGAATAATAACGTTTAGAGACATGGTTAAAAACAATGTTGCACCAAACGACGCATAACAGGACCCAAACAATGCTGCATCGTGAAAATACCGTTTTGGTCGAATTGACCCGAAAAGTTTTCGCCTCTGCCATCCTGGCACTGTTCCTGACAGCTCTGCCGACAACGTCCACCGATGCATCCTCACGGATCAAGGACATCGTCGAGTTCGAAGGCGTCCGGGATAACATGTTGGTGGGTTACGGCCTGGTTGTCGGTCTGAACGGTACCGGCGACTCATTGGCTGACGGCCACTTCACAAAGCAGAGCCTGAAAGCCATGTTGAACCGGTTGGGCGTCAAGCCAACCGATTCAGGTTTAGATTCAAAGAACGTCGCCGCTGTAATGGTGACGGCAACTCTCCCTTCCTTCGCCCGTCGCGGCTCACGGATTGATGTCACAGTCAGTTCACTTGGTGATTCCAGCAGCCTGCTAGGTGGCACCCTTCTGGTTACGCCAGTTTTGGGTGCAGACGGAGAAGTTTATGCCGTCGCCCAAGGCCAACTGGCGGTCGGTGGTTTCTCTGCAGCAGGGGCAGCAGAGTCGGTAACCAAGGGTGTTCCGACCAGCGCACGTATCGCCAACGGCGGCATTGTTGAACGCGAAGTCAAATACAACATGGCTGGCATGAAATCGATCAAGATCAGCCTCCGCAATCCGGACTTCACCACAGCCCGTCGCGTGTCTCAGGCAATCAATGCTTTCTTAGGCACCATGGCAGCGCGGCCCAGCGACCCCACCACGGTCCAACTGAGAGTCCCAAAAAGTTACAAAAATAACGTCGTCAATCTGCTCACCGATATCGAACAACTGCGCGTCACCCCAGATCAATTGGCCCGCATCGTTATTGATGAACAATCCGGCACCATCGTGATGGGTGAAAATGTACGGATCAGCACCGTCGCCATTGCGCAAGGTAGCCTGACCATCCGCATTACAGAAGCACAGCAGGTATCTCAGCCTGGTCCCTTTGCCGAAGCCGGCACTACCGAAGTCGTCGACCGCACCGACATCCAAGTCGATGAAGGCGGCGACCGCAGGCTGACAGTCTTTCAAACTGGCGTCACA
>JABHUV010000274.1 GCA_018658605.1 Planctomycetaceae bacterium
CTAACAGTTGTAGGCAAGTCAGGAAGGTTATCGCTGATGTTGGTTAGGCCGGTTCCTTGCTGGTTGAGAAATAAATAACCCTTTCCGGTCCAACACATAGCATCCGGATACCCGTCATTGTTGATATCCGCCCAAACTGCCGATCCAGCGAGACCGGTGTCGGCAAGTTTCCTGAAGGTTGAATCTCCGTTGTTAATCCATACCTGATTTGAAACGTTTAGATCCTCGTGTCCATCTTGGTTGAAATCGATCCAAGCCGCGGAGCCCCCTGCCATACCAGTTAGTTTGGAATTCGCGGTGACGTCGACAAACGTCTGCGCCGCTAGCGATGATGTAATTAGAAATAGAGCAGCTATTACGCGAGTGTATTGCATTGGTTGAGCGTCTGGATAAAAGATAAACAAATTAGAAGGGCACATTAGTCGGTTGTCGTTTAGCCGACTGCCTTCTGCGAATGGAGTATGTCATGCAGGACTTTACCGTGGACATCGGTTAAGCGGAAATCTCGACCCGCATGGCGGTAGGTTAATTCTTCGTGATTCAGACCTACTTGGTGTAAAATTGTCGCGTGAAGATCATGTGTGTGAGCCGAGTCCGCAGTAGACATAATGCCGTACTCATCGGATTTGCCGTAGACCATGCCCCCTTTTACCCCGCCACCGGCCATCCATGAAGTGAAACAGGAATTATGGTGTTCTCTGCCTGCGTGATTTGCATTGGTGTTAAAGGGGGTGCGCCCGAATTCGGAAGTCCAGACCAAGAGTGTTCGTTGCAGCATTCCCCGCTGCTTCAAGTCACGTATGAGTCCGGCGAGGGGTTTGTCAATATTTGTTGCCAGGCGCGCGTGGTCTTCCATGTTGCCATGCGAATCCCAGTTGTTGTTGGAACCAACATCGATCAGTTCAATGAAGCGTACTCCGCGTTCCGCTAATCTGCGTGCCATGAGGCATTGCCAGCCGAACCCAGCGGTGTCGCCACGCTGCATCCCGTACATTTCAAGAGTGCGCTGGCTCTCTGTGGACAGATTAAAGGCTTCCGGCGCCGCATGTTGCATACCAAAAGCAGTTTCAAAAGACCTTATCCGAGCATTAATCGCCAAATCTTTGGGACGGCTTTTTTGGTGACTGCGGTTGAGGCGGCTCAGTAGACCCAACTCCATTTGTTGCCGTTCAAGAGATAGTCCGCGAGGAGCGACGTTGGCGATTGGAGTTTTTCCGGGGATGACATGGGTTCCCTGGTGGCACCCCGGTAAAAAACAACTGCCCCATGTCTGTGCACCTGCGTAGGGAGCCGCCGGGGCCAAAACCATGAAGGAGGGGAGGTTTTGGTTTTCTGTGCCCAGTCCATAGCTGACCCAAGAACCGACGCTAGGACGTGTGAATTGTGCGGAGCCGGTATGGGCGGCAAGTGTCCCTTTGTCATGTCCGTCACTATCACAGTGCATTGCGTTTAGTACACATATATCGTCAATGACCGAACCGATATGCGGGAAGAGATCGCTAACCCATGTCCCGCTTTTACCGTATTGCTTGAAGTTCCAGCGTGGCTGGATCAGATATCGCTTGAACTCTCCGGGCTTGTTGAGCCAGCGTGAGGCAACGATTGATTTGCCATGATCTTTGATTAATTGTGGTTTGTAATCGAACGTATCAACATGAGAAACTCCGCCGGTCGAATAAATGAAAATAACGCGATCCGCTGCTGGCGCAGAATGTGGGGTTCGAGTTGCCAGAGGGTCTGTTGACTGTGCCTGTAGTTTGCCACACATCCCAGCAAAGGCCGTCATGGCAAAACCACCTGAGGCTTGTTGTAGGAATTGCCGGCGTTCATTAGTAACTGGCGTACTCATGCTTAACTCATAAAATATTAGTCGACAAACAAAAAGCTATTGCTGGTTAAAATCACGCGGGCTAAACCTGACCAGACCTCCTGTTGGGAGGCGGGTGGGTTTTGCTCGGAAGATTGCTGATTGTAGGTGGTTATAAATTCTAACGCCGCGTCGAAATCCGACTCGCTAGGCTGACGACCGTGTCCTATTTCGAATGCCAACTGTACGCGTAGTTCCGTCGTTTTTTCGGAGAGCAGTACTCGTTGTGCTAGGGCGCTTGCTTGATCATGAACAAATTTGGAGTTCATCAGAAATAGGGTCTGTGTTGGCGTGACCGTTGGTTGACGCTTGCCTATGCTAATATTTGGATCTGCCGAATCAAACAGTTCTAAGTAGGGATTGCGGTGATTGCGTTGCTGCATTAAATACACGCTGCGATGATTGGATTGATAAACGGCATGAAAGGGATGATGAATTGTAAATCCCCATGTGGCTACGTCGGGGAAGGGGTGAGGTTGCGGTTCACTGTAGTCGAGATTTCCACTCACTGCCAGCATGGCGTCCCGCATCGATTCGGCATCGAGTGGTCGTCGAGTATATTTCCAAAGCAGGCGATTTTCTGGATCAGTGTTTGGTTTTTCGGATTGGTTGACACTCGACAGTTGATAGACGCGAGATTGCATGATGACTCGGTGTAATTGCTTGATAGACCAGTTTGACGCAATAAATTCTGCCGTTAACCATTCAAGTAATTCTGGATGTGTGGGTCTCGCTCCCCGGAACCCAAAGTCACTTGGCGTTGCAACAATTCCGCGGCCGAAATGCCATTGCCAAACTCGGTTAACAAGGACACGTGCGGCGAGTGGATTGTGCGGGCTTGTGATCCAGTCGGCAAGCTGTAATCGGCCGCTCCCTTTGTGTTCCACCGGTAATGGCTCGCCGCCGAACACTTCCAAAAAACGCCTTGGTACCTGAGCCCCTAGTTTGGAGGGTTCTCCGCGCAGTTGAATGTGAGCGTCAACTGGCGTGCCTTCTTGCACGCCATAGGCTACTTCGTATACAGGAGTGGCTGTCAGCGCCGCTTTTCGTTTTTCTAAATCATCCAGCTTTTGTTGGATTGCAAGAATGCGTTGTTTGTCGGCGTCTGTTGTAATACCCGCCATAACCTCAGGGCTGCCTAGTGGATCAAAGGGGGTTTGCATCAAGCCGACGTTGTCGATGTCACGTGCACTTGCCGGTCCAGACACATGCCCAATACCGTCGCAGATAAAGCAATCGACAATACCGTTCCAGTTAGGCGCCGTTGTCTTGTGCGTAAATCGTGTTTGATCATTATGCGTTCCGATCACTCCAGAGTATGTTTTTTCTTGGGGATTGATGACGATCTGAAGTGTGTACCATTTTCCGGTTTCAAGTGGACGGAGAGTTTCCCAGTTGGCGCCGTTTCGAATAACAAACTCTGTTGGTGTGATGCTAAATTCGACAGCGAGTGATTGCACGACGCCGTGGCCCAGGTAAAAGCGGTAGGCTCCCTTTTGCTGTGCTCCAGCCTGCGTTCGAAAATCGACGTTAAAAGAAATCGTGTTACTGTCGGCGGCCCTAATTTCCTTGGGGAAGACATAGCGAATTCCGTCGGTGTTTTGTCCACTTCCCACGTGAACTCCACGTGTTCCCTTCGGATGAACATTTCGATAAGGGCTCTGCGATTCTTCTCGAATTTCCGCGGGGCCAGCAGAAACCCAAGGAGCATTCAAAGGTTTGTCAAGTTCTTGTGCTTCCATCCCTAGGTCCAAACCTCCGGCGATCCAATTCGCATCATTTTCCCGTCGTTCTTGTTCTAGGAGAACCTGTTCGCCGCTATATAAGTCTAAGGTGGTATTTCTTTCGGCCTCGAGTCGTCGAGCCATCGCGGGCGGGACAAGTGCTGGAAAGTGGGATGGATGTTTTTGTTCCTCACCCCCTGGAAAAGCCCATGTAGTGCTCTGCATCATCCCGTAAAGTGCGTAATAATCTTGGGTTGAAATAGGGTCGTACTTGTGGTCATGACATCGTGCACAGCCGACGGTTAAACCGAGTAATGATCGCCCAACTGAATCGATCACGTCGGCAAAATCTAGATGTTGGTAGTCCGGTGATGGTTTATATCCATACCGCTTGCCTATTGCTAAGAATCCAGTTGCGGTGACCCGCGAAGCATAAAGTTCGTCCGAGCCTGTTGATGCGATGATATCGCCCGCAATTTGATCTCGCAAAAAATCATCATAGGGCTGATCCGCGTTAAAGGCATCGATGACCCAGTCTCGGTATTTGGAGGCCTCGCGTACCGGATAATCTGCGCCGTCACCCGCCGTATCTGCGTATCGCGCGACGTCCAGCCAGTGACGGCCCCAACGTTCACCATAAGACCTTGAATCCAGAAGTCGTTCGATTACTTTGTGGAAAGCGTTCGGTTGCTCGTCGTTAATGAATGCCTGAATTTCCTCGGGCGTTGGAGGCAGACCGGTGAGATCAAATGTGGCCCTTCGAATAAGCGTCCGTTTGTCGGAAACGGGTGTTGGTGATAGTCCCTCTGACTCGAGTCGAGCGATGATAAACTGATCGATCGGTGTCCAGCTCCAGTCGTTAATGGATTTGGACGTTGGTGGCGTGGGCAGAGTGGCGGGCTGGAATGACCAGAATTGTTCAGCCTGCGCTAGCGTCAATTTAGCAAGTGATGTGCTGGTAGGCTCACTGGGCGCGATTGCCCCCGCGCGGATCCACTGTTCAAGAGCGGCAATTTCCTCCGGATTCAATTTTGTCTTACCTGGGGGCATTTGCAGGTCAGGGTCGGTATTTTTGACGGCCCGTATCAAAAGGCTGTCCTCCGGTTTTCGTGGAATGATTGCGGGACCGCTAAGGCCTCCTTTCATCCAGTGCTCCGGTGAATCGAGCCGAAGGTCAGACTCTTGCTTTTCACTCCCGTGGCATTTGAGACAGTGCGTTATTAGTAGCGGGCGGATGTTCGATTCGAAAAAATCGGTATTAGACTGCGCACTCGCTATTGGAAGGCCCGCACTGCAGGTTAGCCAAAGTGTTAGCAATACGGTGATTGTAGTGTTTAAGCGTTGCATGCATAGACCAGAATCGAGTGATAACAGCGGGAGGTGTACTCCAGTTTCTCGGTACACAATACTGGGGCGAATTGATTAAGTACGATAGATACTAATTCTAACAAATCACGCAGTTCAATGCAGTAATAAACTTTCGTTCAAATTAATCTATAATCAGAATGATCAGTGTTTAAAATGTTAACATTGATACCGCCAGTTTCTTTCTTTGGACGGACCTATGACAAGCCCAACACGCCGGACAGTTCTCAAAACGTTTGGAGTGACAATCGGGGCGACATGTGCGTCAATCTCTCTGCCCGTTTCTGCCCAACTCTTTGCCAGTGAAGAATCAAAACAGCCAATTCGACTAGGCGTTATTGCAGATTTACACGGCGGTTTGGCGGTTGATGCCGAAATGCGACTTGACGCGTTTTTGAAAGCGATGCAAGGCATTGAAACGGACGCTTTGGTCCAGCTTGGTGATTTCGCGTTCCCCAATCCGAAGCATCAAGCTTTCGCCGACAAGTTCAACTCGGCACATGAAAACAGGGTTCACGTTATCGGCAATCACGAATTTGACTATAACCTATCTCGCGAAGACTGTTACAGAGCTTGGGGCATCAAATCCGCTTACTACCGTCGTGATCTTGGAAACTTACGATTGATTGTGCTCGATGGAAATGAAATCGGATCACCGACTCAGAAGGGTTATCCCTCTTTTATAGGTAACCAACAAATAGTGTGGCTCCAAGAAGAATTGAAGAGGGCCGATCGACCCGTGTTAATCCTCAGTCATCAACCCTTGGCGGGCACCGGTGCGATTCAAAACTCGGTCGAAATTCAGGAATTGCTAGCGCGGCACCAACACAAGATATTACTTTGCATCAACGGGCATACCCATGTGGATTCTCTTTTGCAAGTTGATGGTGTTATCTATCTACACATAAACTCCGCTTCGTATAAGTGGGTGGGTGGCGCAACGAGAATGGCTTACTATAAAGATCCCTTGTTCACGACGATTACTATCGATCCGAGTAAATCGCTTGTCACCGTCGAGTCAAAATCCTCAACATGGAAAGCCGCGCCACTTGCTGATAGTGGTTACTTTGATCGGGACGATGCACCGCCGGAAACCATCGTCGTTCCGGCGATTCGGCGGCGGCAAATCAACACTCGTACCCATGAAGTTCTAACCGATCCCCTGACGATCAATTCTAAAGAATCCCCAGCGACAACACGCTTGAAAGTGATGACTTGGAACATCTGGGGGCGACTCAATCAGGATCCCAAGTATACCATCAACAAAAGAACAGCGCGGAATCGAACCATCGAGATTATTCGGCAAAGCGGTGCGGATATTGTGGCCATGATCGAAACGTACGGTTCGGCCGCCGATATCGCCAAGGCGTTGGACTTCCACTATTACACGCCATCCGCTGCTGCAAATTTGTGCATTTTTAGTCGTTACCCGCTTACGGATATTGAACCGTTGGCGGGGCTTTCCTCGTTCTCATTCATCGCGGCTACCGTGAATCTGCCTCACGGAAAGAGAATCCGCGTCTACGATATTTGGTTGACTAGCGGTGGTCGGCATATTGTTGCGATCAAGGATAAGCAGCTTAGCGACGCGGATTATTGTGCGGGGGATGATCTGCGATTTAACCAACTCCAGAAGTTCTTGGCTCACGCTGATTTTCGCAAACACACCGCCAATTCCGATCAAGTACCCGTGATTGTTGCTGGAGACTTCAATTGCGTCTCTCATCTCGATCACTCGGTAGTAACTCGTCAAAGCAAACTGAATCAGTCGAGAGTTCTGCCAATTAAAGTCTCCAAAGCGATGCACAAAGAAGGTTTCGAAGACACTTTTCGTCAGTCCAACCCTGACATCCTTGATTCGACGTTGGGACACACTTGGACAACAGTCGGAACCGGTTACCAGTACGTATCCGGAAAGGGGTTTGTGCCGGTTAAGGATCATCCGCAACCTGAATACCGCGATCCTTACACTAGGATCGATTACATCTATGCTAGCGGTTCAAGTCTTGCAGCAATTAAGTCCAAGGTCATTAGTCACCACCCGTCGCAGGCAGAAAGAAGCTTCCCTGAGTTCCCCTCAGACCATGCCGCGGTTCTAACGGAGTTTCATATCGGCCAGAAGTAGATCAGCTCACTCAATATTTGGATCGTTTTTGCGTGCGACTCAGAATCGCCAGCTCTACTGAGCCTACACTACGTAAAGCTAAGGATAATCTATTGGTTTGTCCACGATAAATCGTGGTTCTTAATCGGCAGGTCGCGAACCCGCTTGCCGGTAGCTGCGAAGATGGCATTACACAAGGCCGGTGCGAACGAGCCTATACCAGTCTCGCCAACGCCACCGGGAGCGGCAGTGCTTTTGATAATATCGATGTTGATCTTTTGTGGAGCATCGGTCATTCGAGCTACCCGGAAACCGTCAAAGTTACTGTGAACCGCCCTGCCCTTCTTCATGGGCATTTCGCCAAACATGGCTTGTGAAATACCCATGATCGCGGCGCCCTCGACCTGAGCGTAAACGCGGTCCGGACTGACAATCGTCCCCGAGTCAATCGAGCACCAAACTCGGTCGACAGAGACGCTCCCCTTTTTCGTCACGGTAACTTCCACAACGTGGCCGGTATAGCCAAGAAAACTTCGGCAACAGGCAATGCCCAGTCCCTGGCCTTGGGGTAAGTTAGCGTGCCGCGCCCAGTTAGAAAGTTTGGCCGCACGAGAAAGGACATTCTTGAGCCGACCGATATCATAAGGATACTCTTTCGGATTGGCGCCTCTATTTCCGAGCTTAAACGCCGCCAAATCCAACTGTCGATCGTCACCGAGAATATCCAGCAGATATTCGTATGGATCTACGCCGGCCGCCTGAGCAAGCTCGTCGGCAAATGAGGAGACAGCAAAGTTCTGAAAGATATGACAAACGGCGCGGAGCCAACCAATACGAGTATGTGCCTTGGCTTTGCCAACTTCGACTTGAACGTTGGGTACGTCGTAGGGAAGGTCGGTCAGTCCCATTTCCGCTTCCCAAGTCGCAGGGGTATCCGCGCCGGCAGCAAAGGTTGAAGTAATGGATGGGTAAGCACCACGCATTAACCAACCCTCTGGCTTGCCTGCTGCATTAAGTCCCGCTTCGCAATGGACCGCGGAAATCGTATGAAAATAATCGTGCCGCAAATCGTCTTCTCGTGTCCAAGTTACATGGACTGGCTTTTTCAGAATGCGTGACAGTCGTGCTGCTTCGACACAGTAGTCAGGCTTGCTTTTCCGCCCGAATCCCGCGCCGAGTAAGGTCACGTCGCAATGTACTTGCTCGTTGGCAATACCCATTGCTGGCCCCACGGCTTGCTGTACGGCTTGCGGGTTCTGCGTCGCCGCTTTTAAATAGCACGATGTGACATTGCCTTGGTCATCGGTCTTTACATCAGCAACCGCACAGGTAGTTTCCATGGGAGCGTGAGAAAGATGGGGCACAGAA
>JABHUV010000312.1 GCA_018658605.1 Planctomycetaceae bacterium
GAATTTACAGATCAATGTCCTTATTGTCGTCAGTACATTTCACTGTCTACTCAAGCCATAAATACTTGGCAAGGTCGATCCTGGTGGTGGATCCTTTTGGCTTGCCTGGGTATTCTTGGCGTGCTCATCACATTGTGGGGTACGATGAGGTTTTGATGCCGTCACCGCGCACACAATACATCGCAATAGTAAGCGAAATCGGTTCTTAAGTGCTAGAGCAATAGTGCCATGCAACACCATTAATTGACCCCCCGTTTTTACTACCCGAAGGTGAGTAAACTGGGGTCACGGATTAACAGGAATAGAAAAAGCTAGCCGCGTAGAATTTTACGGATCGCAGTAAGTCGTTTCTGTAGTTCTTCTTCAAAACCGCGATCGACCGGGCGATAATAAGTTTTCTCGACGCCGAGGTAGTCTAAATCGGCAATACCGTCGGGATGGTTGTGGGCGTATTTATAACCATCACCATGTCCAAGTTGTTTGGCTCCACCGTAATGAGCATCTCGTAACTCACGTGGCACCGGAATCATTCGGCCTTGCCGTATATCGGTTCTTGCTTCGTTGATAGCAAGCGTGGCGGCATTTGATTTAGGGGCACATGCTAAATAAGACACGGTTTGCGATAGCGTTAATTGACATTCGGGTAATCCGACCATTTCACAGGCTTGCATACAGGCAACCGCTAGCGTCAGTGCCCGAGGGTCCGCATTGCCAATATCTTCGCTTGCCAAGATTACCAAACGACGACAGATAAACCGAATGTCTTCACCACCTTCGAGCATCCTTGCGAGCCAATAAATACCAGCATCCACATCACTGCCGCGGATACTTTTAATCAAGGCACTGGAGATATCGTAGTGCTCATCACCAGTGGGATCATAGTGAATGGATTTTCGTTGGACAGATTCTACTGCGAGTTGTTTATCAAACGTCAACGGAAACGTGTGATTCGAGAGCACTCCGATTTCAAGTATCGAAAGTGCTCGGCGAGCATCTCCATCGGAGATGTTTGCAATATATTCGCAGGCTTCATCTGTCAGTGTAACTTCATATCGCCCTAAGCCATTGTAGGTATCTGCGAGAGCTCGACTAAGTAAGCATTGAATATCGTTAATTCCCAAGGGTTCAAATTGAAAGACCGTGCTGCGGCTCATCAAGGCATTGTTGACGGCAAAGAAAGGATTGGAAGTCGTGGCACCGACCAACGTAACGATTCCATTTTCTACATCGGGTAGCAGGGCATCTTGTTGCGATTTATTAAAACGGTGGATTTCATCAATAAACAGTAGTGTGCGGTCGCCTCCAGTTTGTAATTCGTTGCGAGCGTCTTCGAGAACGGCTCGGAGATCTTTTACTCCGCTCGTAACAGCGCTGAGTTGGCGAAAACGACTTTTGGTTTCGGCGGCCAGGAGTTGTGCGAGTGTGGTTTTTCCAGTTCCGGGTGGACCATAGAACAGTACTGACCCTAAGCGGTCAGCTTGTAGCAGTCGCCGCAGCAGTTTCCCTTCCCCGAGAAACTGCTTTTGCCCGACGAATTCATCGAGTGTTTTGGGCCTCATTCGCGCTGCCAAAGGTTTGACGCGATCTAGATTTGATTGCTCGGAAGCTTCAAAAAGTGAACTCATGGCTCGATCCTTGGATGTAGAGCATCTGCGGTACAGAAAATATTTATTATCTTTCCTAAAAAAATTGTACGGAATTCTGACCAACTTGCCACTAACACCTATAGAGGAATTGTCTTTCTTTTGACAATCAACCATTTTCGAAGATTTAAGGCAGGATTTACCGATGCGACTAACACTACGAACCATGTTGGCATATTTGGACGATATTTTAGATCCAGAAGATGCAAAGCAATTGGGACAAAAGATTACGGAGAGTGACTTCGCAAGTGATTTGGTGTATCGCACGTTGAGTTCTAAACGGCGAGTGAATTTGTCAGCGCCTAGGTTAGATGGCACTGGTATCGGTTCGGATCCCAATTCAGTAGCCGAGTACTTGGACAACACACTTGAAGAATCGAGAATCCCGGAATTAGAAAAGATTTGTTTAGAATCGGAGATGCATTTAGGTGAGGTTGCTTCGTGTCACACCATTTTGACGAAAGTCGTTGAAGAACCAATCGAAATCAATGATGCCTTGCGAACTCGCTTAATTCAATTGATTCACGCTGAAGAATTGGAGCCATCCGCCGTTGCTGACAGTGCATCCCCAATGACGCAAGATGTTATGTCGGCTAATACAACGGCTGATTATATGCCGGCGAATACCTCACCGCTCTGGAGAGCCTTGGTTGTGTTGACGTTTTGTGCCTTGGTTATACTCATTGGATTGCGAGCAATTGGACCATTGGATGAGTCACATATGATTATTGGTCCTTTATTCAAGGTAGAGCCTCAGTCCATCGAAGGTAGTATTGAAGCTCCTGCAATCCCCTTACCGGATAGTCAATCCACCCAAGTGTTATCTCCCATCCCAGTGGTTGATATAGCTGAGGGCAGTCACAAAACAGTTGTTGCTCCAACGGTTTCTGGGCCGATTGCCCGCGCCGATTTAAGAAACCCATCCCAAGGTAATGACGAGTATGGTACGGCTAACATGCTCGGTGAATTTTTAGCAGATCGTGAATTGCTAGTCGCGGTTGATTCTCAGACGGGAACATTTGAGCGAGTCGTCTCGGGGGCGATTATTGGTCCAGGCATGACCTTGCGGACATTCGCACCATTTCGCCCGGAAATTACATTGCGGTCTGGCGTTCGATTAATGCTTGTGAACACAAGTGAATTATTGATTCCGGCAGTTGTTGACGAATTTACACAGTTACATTTGCGACAAGGTTGTTTGGTGTTGCGGGGTGAGACAGACCGCAAGACGATCGTTCCGCTACGTGTTGGCAACCGTGAAATAGACGTTTACCTAACAGGTCCTGAAAGTCTTGTTACCGTTCAGGTAATGTCTAGTGATTCATCGACAGTAACCTCCGCCCAGTGGGTTGTTCAAATTCATTGCACGTCTTCTGCCCAATGGCAAGACCGAGGTGTTGCGGCAGTGCAGTCAGGGGGTGCGGGTACGGAGCAAGCGGTTCAAGCGACAACAATTCAAGTCAACGGCACAATGAAGGTTACGGTTGAAAAGCAATTACCTGGGTGGTATCAGATTTCGCCAACGGTGAGCGTAAATCAGCAACAGACGGCGCAAGAGTTGGTGGCTGTGTTGGCGGACAGTTCCGACCTATCGACCGACCTGCGAAAAGCGTTTGAAACTCATCGCTTGTTACAAGTCAAAATTGTGGCAGCTCGCTGTCTTATGCACTTAGGCGAATTTAATCCCATCATGGATACATTAAATAGTGCGGATTATCGTAGTACTTGGGAGGATAGTGTGGCAGCAATTTCTAAATGCATAAAGCAAGATGAAATGCAGATGGATCAGGTATCAGCGGCATTGCAATCTAGAGTTGGTGATCAAACAGAGATGATTACTGCGATGCTTGGAACGTGTACTGACGAGCAGTTGCAAGGTGATTTAGGCGAGGCGATGGTGCAGGGGTTAGATTCAACTGTCATGTTGGAACGCGTAATTTCGTTTATCCGGCTAAAAAAATTGACAGGCAAGACCCAAATGTATTTCCCGGATAAAAACCCAAATCAGCAGGTTGTGTCGATTCGTCGTTGGCAGCAATTGTGGACTGACAAAAAACTGCGGCGACAAGGATCTGCGACAAATGTTTCTTATCTTGTTCCCTAATAACGCTGCGTTTTGTTACTAAGCCAATCGAATTATACGGGTTTTATAGAGATTAGGACTCGGATTTCGATGATTGTCAGACATGTGGTCGTTGCGGTTGATATTCGATCAGTCAGCGTAGACAGTTACTGTGTTGCTATTAAAACCACGAGTTTTGGCTTTCTCCTTTTATGGTGCAGTCGAGCGGAGGTTTAGTGGAGTGCGTTTTATTGAGTTGGTTTGTTTGGCAATTCTATATTAGTGCCGTAACAAGAGTAAGAAACCCTTTGCGTTTTATGGGATCTGGTGTAAAATACATTGGTTAAGCCATCAGCGGTTTGACATCCGAGTTCCCAGTGAACGAGCTACTGAAGCGGTTTTACTGCGAATTAGGAGCGCTCCTCTGGTGATTTGACCCGATTGCGAATTTAGCATTTGAAGCAATGCCGCCGGGTTCGGGCCCTGTGAGAAGGGGTTTCGGGGCTTTGGCTCGCGAGGCTTTATTTCTCCTGCTTGGTACCGAATCTTGGTAACTCTTTTTGGAGGGCATTTGTATGCTGATAGGAATTTCCGCAAGACATGGTCATATTAGTCACCAAACCCAAGAGCGCATTCAAGGAAAAATTGGAAAACTATTA
>JABHUV010000400.1 GCA_018658605.1 Planctomycetaceae bacterium
ATGACAGCGTTTTGCCTAAGGTTTTTCCCAATGACCGAGATGACACGCCCCGCTTCTCATGGTACTTACATTGGAAGTTGCCCGAATGCCGTTTGCGGTTCTTGCAGGACGAAAATCAATGGCATAACCTCGCTCGAAGTTACCTCGCTTGCACAGCATTTATCGACAGCCAAGTGGGGCGTGTGATTGAACAACTTGAGGATAGCGGATACCGAGAAAATACGATCATCGTTTTATGGTCAGATCACGGATGGCATATTGGTGAAAAGGCGATCACCGGAAAGAATACGCTGTGGGCCGACGGGACACGCGTGCCGTTGGTATTTGCAGGGCCGGGAATTACCGCCGGGCAAGTTTCCGCTCAACCTGCCGAGTTATTGGACATATATCCAACGCTGTCGGAACTCATTGATACCGAGGTTGGCAAACGACTTGAAGGGCACAGCCTACTTCCGCAACTAAAAGATGTGACCTCGAAACGGAAACATCCGGCGATCACCACCCACAATCATGACAACCATGCAATCAGAACCACACGCTGGCGATATATAACGTATGCCGACGGTACCTCAGAACTCTACGATACTCTCGCGGATCCACACGAATGGCACAACCTAGCCGAACAACCAATGTACCAAGGAGTTATCGCTGACCTACGAAAATGGATTCCCAAAATAAATCAAAAACCTGTGAAAGATAGTTCACATCGCATTTTGTTATATGACGATGGCAAGGTAAACTGGGAGGGGAAGGACATACCCCCTGACGCTGTAATTCCGGAAATTTAGACCTTAAAAGATCCAACGACTTCTATTACTTTTTCATAATAATCAAACCAAAGATATAGGATATACCATGATCAATACAAAGTTGAACCGTCGGCAAGTTTTGCAAGCTACGGCGGCGGTTTCGGCAACTGCCGCCTTGCCCCTGCATGCGGAAGACGCTCCCGCCACAAGCTTAAAAGGTCGACTCTATAAAACGCTGAAGGTCGGCATGGTCAGCCTAAAAGGTGGAACGCTTACCGATAAATTTAAGTTAGCAAAGGCCGCCGGATTCGGTGCGATTGAAGTCAATTGTCCAGGAATAAATATAGCTGATGTGAAAAAGGCCGTCGCGGACAGCGGTTTACCAGTTGATGGCAGCGTCGGAGCCACTCATTGGGCAGTTAGGCACACCGATGAAGACGCAGCCATTCGTGCAAAAGCTTTAGAAAACCTTAAACGTTCATTGATTGAAACAGAAGCGGTTGGTGGTAAGACATGTCTACTAGTAGTGGGCCATGGAAAAGACGGTTCTGAAGAGGATATTTGGCATCGTAGCGTCGACAACATCTCACTCGCATTACCACTTGCTGGTGAACTTGGTGTGTCAATCGTTGTCGAGAATGTTTGGAATCATTTTTGTTATGACCATGCAGGAGATCATAATCAAACCGCAGACAAGTTTGTGAAATATATCGACGATTTCAATTCACCTCTTGTTGGATTGCAATTCGACATTGGCAATCATTGGAAATACGGCAGTATGGGCGATTGGATCCGCCAGTTGAACAAGCGAATCATCAAACTTGATGTGAAAGGTTTTTCACGCGCCAAGGGCGGATTCACAAAAATCGGCGAGGGCGACCTTGATTTCGCGGACGTGAATGATGCACTAGCCGAAATCAATTTCCATGGTTGGTGTGCAGCCGAAGTGGGTGGTGGTGGAGCCGAGCGACTTAAGGAAATTTCGGACAACATGGACCGCGTTTTCAACTTGGTTTAGCAAACGCTCCCAGTAACTTACTTATTCCACAATCAAAAACAGCGTCAACTGTTCTTAAAAGCCTTGGTATATAAGTGCCGAATTAATCTAGCTGGGCGCTGTATGCCCCTTTAAGCTAGGAATTGTTCAATTGCGCCTGTCTGCTGCATCTTTTTCCGGGACATCTCAAGGTCTTTATCGCCGTAATGCGGAATCGGGTTGCCATAGGCGTTTAACAGCGTGGTGTACCAGTTGCTAAGCGTCTTGTGCCCCTCTGCAGCATGAAACGGAAGTCGGATATACCTTCCGGCGATATCTAATTTGGAATTCTTGCCAGTCATGATCACCATTGGCGCTTCGGTGTCAGGCCCATGGTGACCCGCGCCGGTTTCAGGCATGTAGATAATAGTAGTATTATCGAACATCGTACCGTTACCTTCTGGAACCGATTTCAATTGCTTGACTATCTTGGAAATTTGAGTCATATGACTTGCTTTAACAATGTCTCGAAGTACTGTGTCCCGACTGTGCCCCAACCGGTGCAGGTCCACCCGACTCGTATTTCCAGGTAACGTGGTAATGGGCGTAGAAAGTTCGTCAATTGTGAACGTCACGACGTTTGTCAAGCCCGATATCAGAGCCGCAATCAAGACATCAGAGAATGCATGTTGTTTATCCACGAGGCTGGCATTTTGACCGCCATTGGCATGAATTTTATCCATCAACGGCAGGTTCTTTGAAATTGTTTCCGAGAGGGTTGCCACCTTTTCATTTCTCTCTCTAATCGATTGGATGGAATCAACGTGGTTACTGATTTTCATCCTTTCCTTACCATCAAGGCCCTTAAGCCTTTTGGCTTCCTGCTCATAGAGATAATCTAACAATTTACTGTCCGACCCAACCGCTTCTGGATTGGTCACTGACTTAAAAAGTTCGTCGTACGCCGTTTGCGGATCGGCGTAACAATAATTCCTCTGATGTTTGGCGGGCGCTGAATATCCCGGCACAATGCCCGTTCTAAAATTGCTGTAGTCACCCGTTAACGATAGTTCAACGTGATTAAAGGGAGACGGGACAAGTTTAGCGAGTTCAAAATCGACTGTCGTCCTTTTTATGCCGCTAATGACATTCCGACCCGCTTTGTAAGCTCCCATACAACCAGAAAACGAATAGTGACCTCCACCGCTTACGGTCATTGATACACCGTGTAAGATCGTCAGGCTGTCCTTATGGTCGTCCAGTTCCTCAAGCCAATCGGGAAGTTCGTGATTATTCAGGTCCGCTTCAAATGCTTCTTTATTCTTATCTTTTTCTTGTTCTTGTGGTGAAAATGTAGGTAATGAAAAAAGCGCGGGTTCGTTGCCGTTGGATTTCCTCACAAAGATGAAGCGGTGCGGATTTTCGTTATGATGCGTTGCCCCCAACAGGTGGTTAAATGAAGGCGACAATGCTAAACCAGCGGCCCACATTGGTGTTTCAAGAAATGTTCTTCTATCGATGGACATTTTTAGTTCCTAGTTGCTTTGCGATAAATAAAGGAGTCGGACGTCAACAGTGACACAATCACTGCATCAAAACTGCCGTCACTTTCAACGTAAGCCTGATCTGCATCCATCAGAGTTTTCGAATCAGAAAGAACTTCATTGCGACCTATAAAATAACGGAACGCGTGGCGAATGATAGACTGTCGTACCCGTGTTGATTTAGAAAGACGTTCAGTCATGTCGAGTACATCGGTAACTTCACCGTCGAGGGCCTCGTCACCCGTACCAAGCAGAACACCCTTGGAATTAATCGGCATCGTTTTGTAAATCGGCCTGCCGTCAATGTGCAACCCTCGTTCACGTGGCACGTCCTCTATTAGGTTCTCTGGGTGTTCGAGACGTTCTTGAGTACGGTATCGACCAAAATCATCATAGATCTCAAACGCTAGGCCAAGCGGGTTCATTTTTTTATGGCAAGTCCAGCAGTAGGACTCTTGAGTCTTTTCATCAAGTCGTTGACGCAACGTCCTGTGATGGTCTTCCGGGACCACCGCATCCACTGTAATGGGCACATCGCGAATTGTGCCTGCAAGAAGTTTTTCGCGAACCCATTTTCCTCGGCGAACAGGATCCGTCTCTAGGTTCAATGAATGTGCGATTAGCCAAGCGGGATGCGTTAGCATACCCTTTCGATGGTCAACCTTTGCCGGCTGTGTTGTGGGATAGTCCCAATTTGAAAAGTCGATATTGAAAAATCTGCCAACATCTGGTCCCCGCATCTGCTGACCCGTACGGGTCGAGGCGTCGCTCTTATTCCAGTAGGCCATTCCCGTCGCGTCATATGGCGCGGCGGTCTGTTGCCCGTTTGCGTACCGAAACGAGTAACTGGTCATTTGACTCTTAAATGTTCTAACCCAATTTGTGCGGCGTTTGGTATTCGTTTGAAAGTCAGCGAACACCGTGCCCATCATCTTCATTTCGTCAATAAACTCCCAATGCTTATAAAGCTCTTCCTCCGTGAAATCTTCCCAATCAAAACGACGAAAGTAATCGTAAATTTTCCTGATTCGATCGGACGCCGCCTTCATTGATTCGTTGTTACCAGAGTGGTAGACGTAGAACGACTCCGTTGTTAAAAGATTTTCAAATACACGATTGTCTTGCTGGAGAATATGATCCACTAGCATATCAGCTTCATCTACGAGACGACCTTTAACACCGTCATAGCTAGCGCCATTGCTGAATCTCGCATCGTCCTTAAAAATCGTCATGGCCTTCACATAGCCGAAGAATTCCCTAAAGAATCGTAGCTTCCTGATTGGCGTATTCGTGATGCTCGAGTTAAAACCGGCCTTCTGGACCGTTTCATCAATAACGTAATATTGATCTCTTCTCTGGAGCATGCGGACGACCTCGCGTCGATAGTCTTCTCGCGTACGGAGTTCGCCTCGGTTCACCGCGGCGACCAAGGCATCGTCGGGACTGCTATCGGTGAGTGCATACGCTAAAGCATAACTGGCGTCACGCGGAGACATCATCCGTCTGCCGTGATCATCCATCTGCCCTTGACCAAACTCAAACCGGTAAACGAATTCTGAGCTTAACACCAACGTTTCGATCAGTTTGGTTATGGCTTGTTGATTACCCAAGGTTTTCATATAAACATTGGTTAACGCGAGGACATCCTTGGCCTCCTGTTCC
>JABHUV010000339.1 GCA_018658605.1 Planctomycetaceae bacterium
AAGATATTTTACAGGAGTTTCCTTCCATGGCGATGATTACGGATTTTGATATTAAGTCCCTAGTTTGTGACAATTCCAGTTTTGGTCCAAACGAGATCAAAATGATTTCCGGTGCCATAACCGAAGATTTTTCACAGTATGCCATTTTGCGAGACGCAGTTGCTGAGCTTGAAATTGGTGAAGACTTAACACCCGCTAGTACAGTGCGTTTGGGTGTTTGTTACTATTTACTAGGTCGTTTCAGTCGTGCTATCGAAACACTAGCAGAATCGGACAAAGGCGCTCTTTCATATTTTTACATTGGGCGCAGTCATTTTGCGTTAGAAGATAACGTAGCGGCAATCGAGAATTATGATTTGGCAGAACGATTTGGTTATGACCGAGGCATTTGTGTCTTAGCCAAGGTTGAAGCGTTACGAAACAACGGCGACTTTGACGGGGCTTTACAAGGCCTAGAGTCGCTAGACGGTGCCATCATGCAAGAAGCAGATTACGCTTATCAATATGGCGAAACTGTTGCCGCGAGCCGAGGCGCTTCTGAGTTAGTGGTAGAGTGGTTTGAACGAGCCGTTAAAGCAGATGACACACATGCCGGCGCATTGTTTGGTTTGGCTCGTGAAAACGATCGCCGAGGAAATGATGAGGTCGCCATGGACTATTACCGTCGCAGTTCAATGTCTTTCCCTTCACACGTTGGCTCATTACTAAACTTAGGTTTGCTATATGAAGATCACGCACAGTATGATCGAGCTCAACAATGCTACCGCCGAATATTGGAAGTATTCCCGACTCATCCCAAGGCATCATTGTTCCTGAAGGATGCCGAAGCGTCGGATGATCAGTTCTTTGATCTTGAAGCTGAAAAAGCACAGGATCGAATGTCGCAAATATTGAATATCCCGGTTACTGATTTCGAGCTTTCGGTTCGCAGTCGTAACTGCCTTGCCAACATGGGTGTTGAAACTATTGGTGACTTAGCACGAACGAGCGAGCAGGAATTGCTTGGCAGCAAGAACTTTGGGGAAACCTCACTGATTGAAATCCGAGACATGCTCACTTCCAAGGGCTTGTCATTAGGTCAGTTGGCCCACGAGGGACGCCCTGAACCAACGGTCGACCGCAGTCAGCTCTCTCCTGAAGAAGCAGCCGTTTACGACCGTCCAATTTCAGATTTGAATTTGTCAGTACGTGCTCGTAAATGTATGGTTCGCTTACGCATGAATACCATTGGAGAGTTACTTCGCAAAACGGGCGATGAAATGCTTGAATGCAAGAATTTCGGTGTCACGAGTTTGAATGAAGTGCGGGAAAAACTTGAAATTCATGGTTTGAAACTGCGTGGCGATTGATCCCGCTTAAACAGGTGGAGATTATTCTTTGGGGCCACAGGTCTTTGGTTCTTCTTTTTATTTCGTCGGCGGAAACCACTTGCGGTATCAAGATGAATTATGACTTCACCTGAAATCACAAGTCCTGATAGCGTAACCCCCGTTGGTTTTTGTTTTAAGGTATTGACGCAGGATACAAACAGTGCTGCGCGACGAAGTGTCCTGACGACTCCTCATGGCTGCGTACAGCTACCAACCTTTATGCCCGTAGGAACGCAGGCAACGGTTAAGGGTTTAGCGATTGATCAGGTACAGGCAACGGGCGCTGAAATGCTCCTGGCAAATACATATCACTTATCTTTGCGACCTGGTGAAGACATTGTCAATCAGCTAGGTGGCCTACACGCCATGATGCAATGGGATGGTCCGATCCTTACTGATAGCGGCGGCTTTCAGCTATTCTCGTTAGCAAAAATGTGCCAGGTGACCGAACAAGGCGCGATTTTTAAATCGCACATTGACGGGTCCACGTTGGAGCTAACACCGGAAAAATCGATCCTTATCCAAGAGACTTTAGGGTCTGATATTGCCATGGTCTTGGACCACTTGGTTGCGTTGCCCAACGAGAAATCAGTGATTAGGGCGGCCTGTGAGCGTTCCATACGCTGGGCGCAACGCTGTCAAATCGCAGCCCGCAGCGCACAGCAAATTCAATTTGCGATCGTGCAAGGAGGCTTAGACGAATCGCTGCGAGTGTGGTGTGCTGAAGAGTTGGCAAATTTGGATTTCTTTGGATACGCAGTTGGTGGATTAAGTGTTGGTGAGCCTCCGGCGGAAATGTACCGGATATTGGATGCCACCTGCCCTGCTCTGCCAGTGGAGCGCCCACGTTATCTGATGGGAGTCGGACGTCCACAGGATTTACTTGAGGGCATTCGTCGTGGCATCGATATGTTTGACTGTGTGATGCCAACTCGGAACGGGCGCAATGCGATGGCCTTCACCGATCAAGGGCCAATTAAGTTGCGTAACGCCAAATACCGTACGGATAAATCTCCAATAGAGACGGGTTGTCCTTGTTTGGGGTGCCGACATAGCCGAGGTTACATTCGCCATTTGTTTCAGAGTGGTGAGATGTTGGGCCCGATTTTGCTTACACACCACAATTTGACATATTATCGACGACTGATGACGGCTGCTCGCACAGCCATTGAAGCAGATGATTATGAGGCCTTTTACCAGAAAAAAATGGCTGCTTGGGGATAACTCCAAGATGTTGGCTCCAGAATGGGCCAAAATTAGAAAAAACTCACTAAAAGAAGGGAATCGCCTCGTCGCATTGATTGCTCTCCCTTGTCGGTAATTACCAATGAATCTAAGATACTCGGATAGCGCAAATGTGCGTATTTAGTATGGGATTGTTGATTTTCACCAAGCAATGGTAACGATGTTGCTATGGGTTAACTGTAGCGAGCCTCAACAACTTCATTTTTTGTTTATTACTAGGTTTTGACTAGCCACTGCTAGTGAATATTAGGCACGATAATGATGATGACGTTAAAAATACTCGTATTTGATCTGCATTGGTTGCTACTGGGACAAGCAGTTGATGGTGACGTTGCTAAACCCGTTGAAAATGGCGATGCACCGCCTGCAGATAACATGGGCTTTATGATCATGATGTTCGGCATGTTAGCTGTGTTCTACATTATGATGTTCCGCCGCTCGCGTAAACGACGGCAGCAACAATCGCAAAAAATGAATGACCTCACAATGTATTGTGAAATCACCACCATTGGCGGATTGTGTGGGACGGTCGTCCATATCGAGAATACGACTGACGCTAAGGGCAATGAATTGATAAGTCATGTCATCATCGAAACTGATTCAGAAACACAATCGCGTATACGGATCGTTCGCGAAGCGATCGGTCAAATTGTAAGTAGCGATGACGACCAAGCGTCGGACGAGAATTGAATTATTAGCTTTAATATCAGTAAGCGACATACATAAAAACAACTATTGAACCGGAACAGATTGAAATGAATCTTTTGGCAACTTTAGCGACCTTTTTTACTCCTCTGCTGGGTCTTGCAGATGGTGCTGCAGAAAACAACGAAACCAACGCAGTGATTGTATTTGCATTAGCTCTCGCCGTAGCTGTATTAGTTAACATCGGTCGACACAAGGCAATCAGTGCTAAGGCCAAGAGTTTGGCCAAGGTTAGCGACCCGAACTGGGGGGCAATGTTCGGTACCTTTATATTTGGCTTGCTGTTGGGTGGATTACCGAATCTGTTTGCAGAATTCAGCGCTCAACCAGCGTTTCGATATATCGGATTGATTATTGCTGTGTTTAGTGGCTTGTATTTACTCTCGCGTACCATTACAGAAAACCGTCGCATCAATGCACCAGAACAAGCTTGGCGCTTGGCGATTGTTGCAACGAGTGTCATTTTTGGCGTGTTGTATTGTAACTCAGCTTACAATAATGACCTTATTAAGGGCGGTGTCGACCTGTCTGGTGGCGTTAATCTGATCTATGCGATCGATTTTGATTCAGTTAGTGATACTGACGGACCTGCTCAATCTAAGTTAACCGATAGCGATATGGATGCCTTGCTCAGTGCTTTAGGGCGTCGCTTGAATCCTAGTGGTGCCAAGGAATTGGTCTTACGTTCCTATGGTAACAACACGCATGTCGAAATCGTTGTGCCCGATGCAGCCGAAGCTGAAATTAAGCAACTTAAAGATATTATTACCAATACTGGTGCACTGGAGTTTTTGATTTTGGCGAACGCCAGTAAACATCCTAAACTGCACACCCAAGCGGAATCTTCCGTTGAGTTGAAGACCAATCTTGTTGTGGCTGCGGATGATCGTTCTGATGTTTTGGGAACTTGGGTGGCGGTGTCCAAAGATAAGAAAGGCAACTATGAATACAATGCTTCTGGTGGTTCACTCATTCGTCGTGTTACTTATGCTGATGGTGAAGATGAAAAACGTATCTTCGTGGACGGGGAAGTATTTTCAGATGTGCCGCAAGAAACGGCAATCCGCGATGCATTTGAGTTCGTAGAATCAGACGCCTTATTTTCACAGCAAGTTCAAGCTGTTGGTGTTACCAATATTGAAGTATTGATGGTTACACCGCCGGAAACTGAACGGACAACCGGCGATGACCTAGCTAGTGTTCGTTCTGATATCGACACCCAAACTGGTACGCCTTGCGTGTCATTTACAATGAACAGTACTGGTTCACGTAAGTTTGGAACTTTCACGGGCAACAACACTAGTAACTTGTTAGGAATCGTACTCGACCATAAGTTGTTATCTGCCGCCACCATCAATTCTCGGATTTCCGTTAGCGGTCAAATTACCGGTAAATTTTCTCGAGCGGAAGTTGATTTTTTAGTTGGGATATTACGAGCAGGGAAGTTACCGGGCACCTTAACCAAGGAACCCGAAAGTGAGAACAAAATGGGTGCCACCTTAGGTGCCGCTACGATCGATGCGGGAACGACAGCAATCATAATTTCATTCGCCGCCGTACTGATTTTTATCATTCTCTATTATTGTTGCATTCCGGGAGTAATCGCTGCTTGCGCATTGGTATTCAATGTTGTCTTGATTGTCGCTTTGATGGCGATGATTGGAGCCTCCTTTACACTGCCAGGCATAGCTGGTTTGGTACTAACGGTCGGGATGTCCGTTGACGCAAACGTGCTGATTTTTGAACGCATACGTGAGGAATTAGCCGACGGATCGAAGATTAGGCAAGCGATTCGCAATGGATTCTCACGAGCAACGATTACGATTATTGATGCAAACTTGACTACGTTGATTACAGCTGTGTTGTTGTACGCAATTGGTACGGATCAGATTCGAGGTTTTGCGATTACCTTGATCCTCGGAATCGTTATGAGTATGTTTACAGCGATTTATGCGTCGCGTGGCTTCTTTGAGATTTCAGAGCGACTAGGGCTTTTGAAAAACTCTAGTTGGGCATTTCGTAATTTTCGTATTGTGTCGCGGGAAGTCAACTTTCTTGGCATACGAAAAATCATGGCGATTGCTTCGGTAATCATCGTTGTAGCTGCCGTTGGTGTGACGTGGAAGCGAGGTGGCGATATGCTTGCTATTGACCTCGCCGGTGGTACATCGGCCATTTTCTCACTGGATAACAGTGTGCAAAAGGCCGATGATGTGGAAGCGAAAATTAAATCGACGGCTGTGGATAATGGTGTCGAGGATTTGCAACTTACGGTCACTAGCATCGAACTTAGCGGTTCTGCGACTGGCTGGCGAGTTGATGCGAGTATCCAGGAACAGGATACGTTGATGCTCGTACTTGAAAAAGCATTTGCAGGAAAACTTCCAACTCAGAGCTTTATAATCACTGATGATCAACCCTCGTCCCAATCGTCCATAATTCCTGTCACGATTAGTCGTGGATATCAATTTGTAGCTTATCAGGATGAAGCGACAGTGGAAGGTCCAACTGCCCCGCCCGTAGCTGCCAAAGAACCTGCGGTGGAAGAGCCAACTACGGACGATGAAAATGAAGCCGCAGCTGAAGA
The DNA here is from genome assembly GCA_018658605.1 of Planctomycetaceae bacterium. The sequence goes on from JABHUV010000339.1 coordinate 5,908, forward strand.
GACACCTGAGGTGCCTGCCGTGACGGAACTTCATAGTAGTTTTGAAGTAGAAACCGGTATCAAAAATATGAATACTGCCAATGCAGATAATGAATATGAACTTAGTGCTGAAACTCTGTTAGGGATGATCGTAGAAGCAGCAGACAGTACCGGAGTTGAAGGTGTTACTACAGTCAACGTTGAGTTGTCATATTGGGAAAACAGTCAGTGGAATAAGGCAAGCGGCGAAGACGCACAATTACAGGACTCCAGCCGTTGGAATGTATTACTCACCGGAATAACTCAAGCGGACACGGATAAGATAAAGTCAGAATTGCGGGAGAACGACGGCGTTACGTTCTTCCACCAAACGCAAAAATTTGGTGCTCAAATTGCTGGCGATATGCAGATGCTAGCCCTGACGGCGATGCTATTTAGTTTTGCGGGGATCATTACCTATATTTGGTTGCGATTCCAACACCTAACCTATGGTATCGCCGCTGTGGTTGCTTTATTGCACGATGTACTAGTAACCTTGGCCGCCATGGCAGTGAGTGTCTATGTCGCTGACCATCTAGGATTTTTGTTGATAGAGGACTTTAAGATCAGCTTGCCGGTTGTGGCAGCGTTTTTGACAATTATTGGATACTCGCTAAATGATACGATCGTGGTCTTTGACCGGATTCGCGAAGTTCGTGGCAAGAGTCATGATTTGACTGAGTTGATGTTGAATAAGAGTATCAATCAAACTTTAAATCGCACGTTACTAACTTCTTTGACCACATTGATAGTGGTGATTATCCTGTATGTAGTCGGTGGTTCGGGCATCCATGGCTTTGCCTTTGCACTGGTTATCGGTGTGGCTGCTGGGACGTACAGTTCGATATTCATCGCGGCACCGACGTTGCTGTTTTTACACCGCTTAACGTGGAAGAAGGACTAACAACGCCACAGGAGCACTCGGTTAATCAGCTTATTTGCTCGGATTAAGTTGTAATTCGTAGTTATCGTCATGCGGCACTGTGGGAGCGGGGGGGATCGGTTTTCTTTGATTGTTGCCCGACCGCGATTGTTGCTCGGATGTAGGCGAGACGTCAAACCGCTCAAACTGCCCTGCCTTAGGTATGGCGGGGATATTTATTTCCGTACCAATTGGCAATAGATGTGGACTGCGAATTAACTGGCGGTTCTGCACATAGATCCAATCAGCAAAATGGGCAGCGCCGAGATAGTGTTGAGCAATCGAAGCAAGCGTGTCTCCATTGTGAATTCGATGTTGTGTGATGATGCGAGGTGCGTCGTTGGCACTGGGTAGGCTAGCTACGTGAGTTGACGCATTGACCAGCGGTACGCCGGACCCTGGAAAGTGACTACTCATTTGTGGAATTGGAGCTGGCATGAGGACAACATCCGGTGGCGCAGTTTTATTTTGTTCGCGCAGTAGTGTAGTACCTGTTTCACTGGGCGTATATAGCGAAGCAGCAGCCGGAGAATCGATTAATCCGGCGGGTAACGGAAGTGGATGTTCAGTCACCGTATTAATAGTGAGTGGGTTTAGGGTGGGAGGTATGGACAGTTCCTGAAAGTTCGAATCACCGTCCATGGTGTGCCGCTGAAAAGGCATTGCTGCCAAGCTTCCCGCGATCAGGATGCCCATACCCACAAACCAATGTTTGTGGTTTAGCATCTTTTGTACCTATGTTTTGTTTGTTAAATAAAACAGTCCGCTGAAAGTATGTCATTGCCTTTGTCGGTAAAGTCCGAAAATCGGCTGATTTGATAAAGGGTTTTCAGCACTATCAAATTCGACAGGATTGATCACAAAAACTTAGAGACTTTCTTGCCGCACCAAAGAATAAGCAACGCTTGCGATAGGTTGCAGCAATCATACCGATTATTCGGCGGTTCCGCTGCGATTCTTCCATCCAAAACGGTCTTGGTTTTCGAGGCGATAGCGAATAAAGTCGGCGATGAGGTCGCGAGGATTTGGCTTTAGATTAGACACTGAGAGTATCCCAGAGCCTTGGTTAGCTGTGTTGAGACCATATTCGAAGAGGCTGCCATTTTCGAGTTTGTCTTTTTCATTTTCAAATTTGTCTGGATGAAAACGCGCCAGTTGATTGTAAATGCGTTTACTGCCGCTGTAATATTTGGTGTCGAACTTTCCGGCGAGTATCATAATACTCAATGTTCTCTGGATGACAACATGGTTGAGTGCCGTCTGAGCAGTGAATCCTTTGTAGGAAGCAACAGGGGTTAACAGAATCAGAGCTTTGACGTCTTGGCCGTTTTTGATCAACACATTGGACTTTTGGTTCCAATCATAAACTGCCCAATTGAGTGCTACGATGGCCGATGCGTCTGAACCGATTACACATAGCTTTTCTATATTGAGCTCGCCCTTGTTGTTTTTCCCCATCAAAAATTTCTTACAGGCTTCAATGTCTTTTCCAACGGTAGTAAATTCAGCTTTGGTGAATTTTTCAGAATTGATCGTAATAGTGCTGTTGGGATCCCTCGGGTTACGTCGCTTGGTAGATTCGCCGTGCCCACGTAAATCCGGAACGATTACAGCGTGACCCATAAATTTTTGGATATCGCCAGCAAGTTTATAATAGGTAGCTCCGGTGGATGCTGCATTGATCATGCTATGCAGCATGATGATGGGTACTGCATCCTTGCCTTTAGTGCCAGGGAAGTATTTAGCAGACAATAGAACACCATCGGTTGTTTCTAATGCGAGACTCTCAATGGGGGGAAGCGTTGTTGCAGGTTTTTTATCGTTCTGCGCGGTTACTGAGGAAGTGCACAATATTCCAATGAACAATACAATTGAAAGGCGTAGCGGAGAATAGTACTTTGTCATGGCTTGAACCCTTGAAAACCTTAATGCGTTAGAAACCTTGGATGTTCGTTAGTTGTAGAGGTATCACGACCCCAATTTTTTTATTGTTATCCGATAATTTTCACTTTGATACTAATTGTCTTTATGTAGAAGAACTTACTTAGTTTAGCGGTTTCCCGCTAGGTCGTTACTGTTTAAACTCTTCACATTCAATAGTAGAACAATCCTGGCAATGGGTCAAATTAAACCAGTTAACTGCCCTGCTCAAACCTATTTAGCCTAAAGACGTATGGGGAGGTAATGCTTTACTGATCCAATAAGGGTTGTAACAGTCATTAAAATGAGTACAAAATCGTCAACGGTTCGTTTTAGTGCTAGTGCGAATAATCCAATAAAATGTTATTGTTCGGTTGATTTTTTTAAGTTCAGAGAAAATAATAGATGGGTAGGCAGAAAACAACGCCGATTTCATAAATGGGCAGTGATTCAATTGAATGGCCTTTCGTTAGGAGTGTAGACGTGTCTAAAAAATCCAAGCTTTCCCAATGGTGGCAGAAACAAACCGGAGAAGAGGAAACTCCTTTTGATTCTGACTCTTCGGCCTTTGTCACTAGCGTCTTGATTCACGTTGTCATTCTGATTGGTTTGGGATTGTGGCCATTGATCAGTGCTTCGGACAATGACGAGATTATATTAACTACAACGTCGGTTGATATAAGTGAAGTGACCGAAGCGAAACCGCCCGAACAGATACACTTCAGTGACCAGCAGATGGCTGAAGTGGGGGCAAACAGTGACCTTGGGACCCAGATGGCCCTGTCGCAAGCCGCTGTCATATCCGATGTCTCGGAAATTCCTAATCCAGCGGATCCATCGGATGTCGAAGTTGCAGAGATATTGTTGAACAATCAAGTTGTGCAGGCAACGGGCTTACAGTTTTCCGAGCATCTAACGGTAAGAGGTGCTGTCGGCGAAGGCACAACCGGTGCCAGTGGTGCTGTGGATCGAGTCACTCACGAAATTCTCCAGTCGCTAGAGGAACGCCGAACATTGGTTATATGGCTCTTTGATCAATCAGGTAGCCTTGCTCGACAGCGCGAACAGATTCATGACCGCATTGAGAATATCTATACGGAATTAGGTATCCTAGAAGCGGCAGAAAATCAAGCATTTGCCGCTCATTCATCAAAACCATTATTGACTCAAATCATGGCATTTGGCAAAGGCGTGTCGGCCATGATGAAAGAACCATCGGATGATCTCGATGAAATCAAATCAGCCGTCCGTGCAATTACGCAAGATGATTCTGGCGTTGAGCTCACGTTTGAAGCAGTTTTCAAGGCCGTCAATGGTCATAGTAAATATCGAGAAGTAGATGCTGCAGGCGAACCCAAACGCAACGTCATGGTAGTCGTTGTGTCAGACGAAGCTGGCGAAGACCAGCAACATGTCGACAAGACAGTACGGTTGTGTCAAAAATTAGCAGTTCCAATTTATGTGATAGGCATCCCTGCCCCGTTTGGACGCCAAGAGACGATGGTGAAATGGGTTGATCCAGATCCGACATATGACCAAACACCTCAATGGGGTCGAGTGAATCAAGGGCCTGAGTCGGCGATGCCGGAGAGGATCAAATTACACTTTGCTGGAGAACGTGAGGACAAGGATCCGATCGATTCAGGTTTTGGCCCATGGGCGCTCACGCGATTGTGTTATGAAACGGGCGGTATTTATTTTGCGGTGCACCCTAATCGAAATGTAAATCGCGCGGTCAGCAAGCGAGAAGTGGCTAGTTTTTCTTCTCACTTGGAGCACTTTTTCGACCCGGCGATTATGCGAGATTATCGGCCTGATTATGTGTCGTATCAAGAATATGGTCGCCGTATCGAAGCTAGCAAAATGCGTAGTTCGCTAATCCAAGCGGCTCAGTTGTCGTGGAGCACGCCAATGAAAGACCCGCGTTTGAGGTTTGTTAAACGCGATGAGGCTTCTTTTGCAAACGAATTGTCTGAATCTCAGAAAATGGCAGCCCAACTTGAACCGCAAATCAATGGCATTTATCAAATCCTTCAAATTGGCATTTCCGACCGCTCAACCGAAAACTCATTGCGTTGGCAAGCGGCTTATGATTTAGCATTGGGGCGAGTGTTGGCCACCAAAGTTCGCACTGAAACATACAATGCAATGCTCGCTGCTGCGAAGCGAGGTTTAAAGGCGAGTGATGATGAAAACAATACATGGACTTTGGTTCCAGCGAACGAAATTAGTGTTGGTAGTCAATATTCTAAAGCCGCAGAGAAAGCAACGGAGTTATTAAACCGAATCGTTCAGGAGCATCCTGGAACGCCTTGGGCTTTGCTCGCTGAGCGTGAGCTGGCAAACCCCATTGGATGGCGGTGGCAGGATTCATTTACGGACTTGACGCCTCGTCGGCAGGGTAATGGGGGCGGCGGGAATAATAACGCCGCGGCAGTAAACGATGCTGCTCGGATGATCAAGAAGCCACCCCCAAAACGCCGCCCACCAAAACTCTAAAAATTGTCAGAGAACGGTTGTTTCGACCACCTGCCAACGCATTAAGATACCGGAGGGATTAGCGTCCCTTCGGCTTAATTTGCAATCCTGGGAGCGATTTCCCTGCCCCCTCAAAAAAAATATGCACACTTCCATTGAAGGCAATGAATGCTATTGCTTTGGATACTCGTTTCTGAGTATCCTGTGGGCGTTGATGTTGGTGAAATTCTGAGCTTTCTGGCTATGGTAGAAAACATTGGGCAGGCATTCTTGGTATCACCGACTATTCTTCGCAGTTACAGCGATAGCAATGGCAACGGTTCTTACGGTCGCTGCGAACTTGCAACCCGCTGCTGCAGGTATGGGAACACATCAACAACTTGGCTTAGCTCCTTGTTTTTTTCCAGAAAAACTTGGCTTTCCTTGTCCCGCTTGTGGGATGACAACTTCGTGGTCGTATTTAATGAACGGCGAAGTTGTTAATTCCGCTAGAGTTAATTTCGGCGGGTTTTTACTCGGCTTGGCTTGCATCGTTACGGTACCGTGGTTTTTATTTACCGCGATTCGAGGTAAGTGGGTGATAGTCAGATTAAATGAAAATTGGTTACTTGTTTGTTTAGTAAGTTGGTTGGTGCTCACGTTATTAGACTGGGTTGTACGGCGGCTTATTTTTTAGCGCAGGATGGAGTGAAAATGTCACGGATTAGACAAATTGGTGTTTTATTACTTGTTGCATGTACGCTCAGCAGTTTTACTGGGTGCCGTACGTTATTCTCAAATGCGTTGTATGTGATTAAGGGTGACAAAGTTGACGCGTTATACGCTGAATTAGCGGGCAAGCGAGTAGCGGTGATTTGTAATTCATCGTCACCGGCAAGTGGTCCGAACTCTCCGGCCGGTTTGGTGGGCCAACAAACGGCGAAGCTTTTGGGACAACGAGTTTCCGATATTGAAATTGTGCCGATGGAAGAAGTGGCAAACTGGATTGACCGCAATAACTGGAACGAACTTGATTATGTTGAAGTCGGGCGTGGTGTGAACGCCGATATGGTGGTGTTTTTGGATATTGAATCATACAGTTTGCGTGACGGACCAACGCTCTATAAAGGTCGAGCGACAGTTACCACTTCGGTGTATGACATCGTCGATGATGGGAAGGTAGCTTATCAGGGGAATACCTATGATTTCACGTTCCCTCAAAATGGCGCTAAGCATTCAACGGAAACCAGTGAAGCGGCATTCCAGCGAGCTTACACTCGAGCGCTAAGCCATCACTTGGCAAAAGATTTCTTTTCCTACGACAAGAAAGAGAATTTCGCACAGGATGCTACGTTGATCCGCTAGCCGTTGATGTCTGGTTGGTGCGTGGCTTACTCAGCTTGATCAGCTTGTTTCCAGACAAAGGATTCAATCGCCGTTGCTTTTCCGCTTTGGTTGTTCACTTCGATTATCGCTCCGCAAATACGGATGTCTTCTGTGGCTACTTGGAATTGTGTCGGACGAAAGGTAGTCACGGCTTCAGTCACTGCCGCAACTTTTCTTCCTAGGATGCTGTCATAAGGTCCGGTCATACCGACGTCGCATTGAAATGCGGTTCCATTAGCAAGAATACAGGCGTCTGCGGTGGGGACGTGGGTGTGCGTGCCAAGGACTGCTGTTACGCGCCCATCAAGATAGCGACCTAACAGTTGTTTATCGCTGGTAGCCTCAGCGTGAAAATCAACCAAAATCACTCGGACGTTTGCGGGGACCCTCTTGAGTACTTCATCCGCGGCGGTGAAAGGGCAATCCACTGGTTTCATAAATGTTCGGCCCATCAAACTGATGATGGCAACTTGCTCGCCAACGTTTTCACCAATGATTGCGAGCGATCGGCCGGGTGCGCCGTCCGGGTAATTGGCTGGTTTTACAATATTCATTTCCGAATCAAGGATTGGATAAATTTCACGGCGTCGATAGATATGGTCACCGAGCGTAATGCCATCGACGCCGGCAGCGACAAGGCTCTGGTAGATTTTCGGAGTTAACCCAGAGCCATCGGCAGCGTTTTCAGCATTGGCAATAATATAATCCAAATTATATTCTTGACGGATTACCGCCACGTTTTCACTAACTATCTTGTGGCCGGGTTTACCAACGATATCACCAATAAATAGAATACGCACGAAAAAAATCCTTTATTACTTGTGGTGTTGTTAAAGACGGCATTAAATTCGAATATGTTTAACGAGCCAATTCCGTAAACCGAGTTTCTCGAATCACCGTGATTTTTATTTCACCAGGGTAGGTCAATTGTTCCTCGAAACGTTTGGCGATATCACGACAGACTTTAGCAGCAGCTTGATCATCTACTTTTTCCGCCGCAATGATCACTCGCACTTCTCTGCCCGCTTGAATAGCAAACGCTTGTTCTACTCCGCTAAACTCATGGGCAATAGATTCGAGTTCTTCCATCCGCTTTATGTATCGGTCAAGTGATTCACGCCGAGCACCAGGTCGTGACGCTGAGCAGGCATCCCCGGTTGCTGTGAGGACGGTATAGGGATATTCCGAGACAATCTCATCGTGGTGACCGAAGGCGGCATGCACGACTTCAGATCCTTCACCGTGTCGTTTGAGCAGGTCGGCGCCAATTTGAGGATGCCCTCCTTCTAGTTCATGGTCGGCTGCTTTACCAATATCATGCAGCAAGCCACAACGTCGCGCCAGATCGGCGTCGAGGCCCATCATGTCGGCAAGCATGCCCGCCAAGAAAGAAACTTCGATGCTGTGTCGTAGTACGTTTTGACTGTAACTTGTACGGAAGTGGAGACGTCCGAGCATATATATAACTCGCTCATGAAGACCGGACACATTTACTTCCAAGGCGGCTTCCTCACCTTTCTTAATGATAAATTTCTCAATAGACTTTTCCGTTTCCTTGACGATCTCTTCGATTCGGCTTGGATGAATGCGGCCGTCGGTAATAAGTTTGGCGAGCGATTGGCGAGCAACTTCGCGGCGCACAGGATCAAATCCGCTGACAATAACCACGCCTGGTGTATCATCGATAATCACGTCGACGCCAGTTGCTTTTTCGAGGGCACGAATATTGCGACCTTCCCGACCGATGATCCTTCCCTTCATCTCGTCATTGGGAATATCAACGGTGCTGGTTGTACTGTCGGCTGTCGTGGCAGCGGCTACTCGCTGCATGGTCATTATCAGTATCTCACGGCTTTTTTCTTCGCAGGCCGTTTCAATGGTTTTTTCATGACGCAGTATGATGCCGCCCATCTCCTGTTCTAATTCAGATTCAAGTAACTTAAGTAAGCGTGTTGTCGCCTCTTCTTTGCTTAATCCAGTCAGTTCGTGTAGTGATTGTCGCTGTGAATCGAGTAGCGTGCGGAGTTCTTTTTGACGTTGGTCGGTAGTGTGAAGTTTATCGGTGAGACGCTGTTGGTTACCTTGGACCATTTTCTCTTGTTTGCGCAACGCCGAGTGTTGCTGTTCAAGAGCCGCTTCGCGGCGCTGAAGATCATCGTCTTGGTCACGCAGTTCTTTACGGGAAGAACTGAGTTCTTCTTCAACTTCGCTACGTAATTGCAGCGCCGCTTCTTTACCTGCGAGTTTAGCTTCGGAAATGATTTGTCGCGCTTGGCTTTCGGCTTGCTGCTTATTGTTGCGATCTCGTTTGCTTTGTAATCGTTGAGCGACGATCAAACTGCAGATGATGCCAACAATGGCGCCTCCGAGACCGACTAAACCGAGTTCGGCTGATGTTGCCAGAAGTGGTGGTGTTGTTGCTAAAACCATGGCTGAGATTCCGTTGGATTGATAACAGAGAATCTCTTAAATGCATTTGCACCACAACGCGCATTGATGCTCAATGCGCTGATATGAGTAGAGGAGGTGTGGTTAGTCGTTATTGAGAAAAATTGTTGTAACGATTTGCGGTTTTGAGTGGTTTGAAAGCATTGAGGCAATCATTAATCAACGATCGAGTAGTCATCAGGAGGTGTTTAAGCCGTCGTAATTTGATGCGTAGAAGCGGATTAATTGCGAAATGCTTCTGCGTTATTCACTTGCCTTTTCTGAGTTACTGGATAATTAATTGTTATTCCATTCTAAATATTCTTGAGTTCGATCTAATCGTTTACGTAATGCAACATGTAGTTTCTTGTTAGACTTTACCATCACAGACCAAAATCCCGTCGTGCTTTAAATGATTTTCAGATTCGTCCGTCAAAAGTAAAATATATATTTGTAATTAATGTTTGATGCCGCTGTAGTAGTACGAGTGTTCGTTTTACAATGCGACTATCTTAATTTACTGCCATTTACGCTTGACCGCAACTTACCCTAGATAATTGCTTCCTTTGTATAATCGATAAGTCCAGTATTTTAAACCGATTTATTGAACACCAGTGTTTGCTATATGCCCCAAGATGAACTCCTACTACCGTTTGAACGCTCTTTGCTTTCTCGTTGGCCGATGAAACGTTGGTGCGATGTGCGTTGTATCCTAGCGGTGTCCGGTGGTGCAGACAGTGTTGCCATGGCGCGTTGTTTAACTCGAATAATTACGCCGGAATTACGTTCGAATCTCGTGATAGGGCATGTGAATCATGGTTGGCGAGGGGAACAATCCGAGGCCGATGCTCAATTCGTACAAAATATCGCAGAAGAGCTTGGCCTGGAGTTTGTTTGCCTAGTCCCAGAAGACGTGTTGCGAACCGAAGCAGCAGCTCGCGATCAACGATATAGGTTATTGACCGGTTTAGCTAAGAAAAGGGGAGCTCGGTATGTCCTGATGGCTCACTCGTGTGACGACCAAGTCGAAACGGTGCTTGATCGAATTTTGCGTGGAACGGGACTCGCGGGATTGCGTGGAATTCCTCGGGAGCGAGAGTTAGAGCATGGTATTGCTCTAGTTCGCCCTTTGCTGGAGGCTTCAAGGTGCGAAATCTTAACCTATTTAAGTGAGCTTGGACAGGAGTATTGCCACGACGCTTCGAATGACGACGTGGAATATACACGTAACCGAATTCGCCACGAGTTATTGCCACTGTTAAAGAATCAGTATCATAGTGCAGCGGATGAGGCTTTGTTGCGACTGCAGCAAATGGCTAGTGAGTTACAGGATGTGATCGCCGAAATTGTATACCCATTATTTCAGAAGCACACGCATTTTGCGTACAGTGTTGCGGGCGAGCGGGTAGAGATTACTTGTGAGGGCTTAACGGACATAGCGCCGTATTTGATTAGAGAGTTATTTGTTTTAGTGTGGAAGCAGCAGCAATGGGCACGTGGTGCGATGACCGCCGCACATTGGCAGCGGCTGGCTGATGCAGTGGGGACACCTATCGCATCGTTTGAATTGCCGGGTGGGGTTCGAGTTGAGTGTGATGGCGAGGTGTTGGTGGTATTAGCCACGAATTAACACTAATGGGCACCAATGAACGCGTCATTGGTGCCCATTAGCACTTTGAACTGTCGGGACCGACCGGCCCTCGTAGCGGTATTAGCGAGGGCCTCAGCCACCGCCGTCGCCTTCACCACCATCTTCATCACCACCGCAACATTCCTCTGCCCCTTCTTCGACTGTTGTTACCGCAAGTGGATCGGCGTCATTTGTAGCATCGCCTGAGCCGGATTCGTCATCACCACTTTCATCTGCGTCACTGCCCCCATCGAGTGAGATGACTTTATATCCACCGATAGACTTGTAATAAAACAACAAACCGAGAAAACAAATTGCCATGCCAACAGGAATCAATGCGGTTTTGGTTAGTGCCGCACGACCTCCCGCGTTGAATGCGGCAGTCACAGCGGCGCTATCTAGATCGATTGTGCTGCCCACATCGTCTTGCACGCCAGCTTCACTCGCGGCGGATACAACTTTGGCAAGTGTTTCTGCGCGTTTGGCATCGTCAATAGCACCGTGGTAATCCATCGCAGCTTGCTGCATCGCTGGGTTAATTGTTCCGTAGTTGAATCCAAGGAAACTTGCATCATCACCTTTATAGCGGGCAAGCACGGCTTGGTTATTCTCCTGTAAAGATTCGCTCATCGCTTGACTTTGTTGAGCACCGATCATTGCTCCGCCGATAAATCCAACCGAGATCATCCCAGCGGCTCCTAGGGTGCTCATGGCGATTGCGCCACTTTGTGGATAACGTTCACCGGCGATGGCCAGCATAGTTGGCCACAAGAAGGCTTTCCCGAGACTATATACAGTAGCCGCGGCGAATATGATGGCAACGCTTTCGATTTCTGATCCTAGCCACAGCAACCCAGCAATAGCAAAGAACGAGCTAAGTAGCAACAGACCAATGGGATTGATTCGGTGAACAATCGGTCCGGCGAAAAATCGCAACACAAACATTAACAAGGATGTGTAAATGAGGACTGTTACAGAATTTTCGACCAGTCGTTCCATGAGCCGAGTTTGCCATGAATCCACTCCGAGTTCCATGTAGCCGATCAAAGCGTGAGCGACGATTAGCACGAGGAAAGGAATTGATAGGAAGCAACTGAACAGCACGCCAAACGAAGCGTTGTTTTTGGTAGCAACGGTATCCGGAAATTGCTGTTTGAGGATGATGTAAGTCAGACCGACGAGAACAAGCGAATATGATGAAACGGCATACTCCCAATTGACTTCTGTAATCCATGCGGTTTCATTTTGGAAACAAGCAGCTAAAACGCCACCAATGATAATTCCGCCAGGCCAACCCGCATGGAGAATATTTAAGTAATGTGTTTGATTTTCTGGATAGAGTTGTCCGACTAGTGGGTTAATAACTGCTTCATAGAGCCCCGCACAAATGGAAAACAGCAAGACACTGTATTTCAATAGGTTGATGAGGTTGTCGGTTGCCTCCGCCGGAGAGTTTTCAACCCACCCGGCATACATTCTGGGAGCAGCTAGGATCATAAGTGCACTGATAAAGTGCAATACAACGGATAATAGGAGCAAATTCTTATAACCTAGGAATTCAACGATAATGCCGCCGAAAAAGATCACGAAGCCAAATCCGAGAAATCCGTAGCCCATAATCATCCCGAAGTTACCAGAGTCAATGCCCATGGCAGCCCAAGCTGGGCCAGCAGCACCTCGAGTTGCAAATCCCATCCCAGCAGCAACTAGCGTAAGAAAACTTGCAATCAAAAGTGTTTTTCGATTATCCATTGTTAGATCGTCCCAATATAAAAAATTACAACAAGCGAGTATTTCATCAATCAACAGACTATTAAGATACCACATTTGTAAAATGCTAGCATATAGCAAATCGTTGATAATACGACTTCATATATTCGTCTTGACCCAAAACGTGGCTTGGTAATAAATTATTGATAGCGGGAGAGATTGAAAAAGAAATCCATTGCTAGCATTTTATCGCAGGTTTGAGCGTTGTGCTTTTTGCATTGGGAATGTTTTGGTTCTAGCATGTGGAATGCACTTGCGGCAATCCTTACTAGAGCATCTCTCAAAAACATGTATATATAGCACAGCTTGCGTGGCTGGATTCCTTTCGGGATCCGGTCTTGTGTAGGCGTTGCGCTGTCGGAGACAGCCATGCAAACGGTAGGGATGCCATTAAGCCGAGCAATCATCGGGTGGACGCTTGTTTTTGCGTTCGCGTTGTCACTGCGCTGCGCTGGCGGCATCTGGTGGCAGGCCCGCCAAGTTGATGAAAACACCCTAGCCTTTGGTGATTCATTTTCCTATTGGGTGCTAGGTCACCAAATCTACCTCGGCGAGCCCTATCAGTTTGGCGGTGAAAACGCAAAAATCTCTCGTACTCCCGGCTATCCCATGTTAATTGCTGCTTGGCATAGACTCTTTGCTGGAGAACCATCAATCTTTTCGATACGGATGCTTAACGCGATTTTGGGTGCTTGCACAGTGGTGGCTATTGGAATCCTCGCAACATTATTGTTTGATCGTCTAACTGGTGTTTGTGCGGCAATTTTGGCTAGCATTTATCCAGGTGGAATTGTGATGAGCATTTTGATTTTAAGTGAAGGCCCGTTTTGCCTCGTCATGATTTTGCAACTTCTAGCGTTCTATTATGTGCTGCGTGATTCCCGTTTCGCAAAAAACAATTCACTACGTTGGCAAGCTGCGATTCTGACGGGCGTGGCAGCCGCTGTGGCTGTGTTGATTCGACCGAGTTGGTTGTTGTTTACCCCGCTCTTGTTAGCCGCGGTACTGGCGTGCTCTGCTCAACGTAAAAAGTTTTGCTACCAAGGGATTTTAATCATGCTGGCATTTGGCGTCACGATGTCGCCATGGTGGGTGCGCAATTATCGAGTTATTGGTCATTTTGTGCCAACTACGTTGCAAGTTGGTGCCAGTCTGTATGACGGTCTGCATGAAAATGCGACAGGTGGCAGTGACATGTCGTTTGTGTTGAGTTTTCATCGAGCTCAAAATATTGATGATGCCAAGTTGACTACGCCTCCCCTGGATCCCTATGAATTCCGCTTGAACAATCGCATGCGTGATGCCGCCTTAGATTGGGCCGCAGCTAACCCCGCGCAAGTGTTAGCGTTAGCAGGCAATAAGTTTGTTCGCCTCTGGCGTCCTTTGGCCAGTGACAAAGCGGGGGCTTCCGTTGCTATGCGTTGGGGCATGGCAGCAGGCTATCTTGGTGTTGTTGCGTTGGCTCTGTATGGCCTCGTGCTCCTGATGAAGCATCGCAAATCAAATCAAATCGATGGTTCGCCATCAACTCAGGCACCTGTGCTAGCGGCGGTTCTGTTAAGTATCTCTCCCGCGATATACTTCACCGCGCTGCACATGGTGTTTGTGAGTTCTATTCGTTACCGTCAACCGGCCGTATTGGTTTTAACTCTATTAGCAGGTTTTGGGCTAAGCCATGCACTGCAGCGGTGTGCCTGTGGGCGTCGACTTTCAGTTTGGTTTGCGGCATCAGCGGAAGGTGGGATTGATGCGTAGAACTGATCAATTTCTCATTGACTCACAGATTACATCTGATCGTTCGGCAGGTCCAAGTAGTTTCCAGCGGTGGTTACGCAGCGTTGCGTTAACTGTGGTTGTCATCGCGGCTGCTTTGATTGCCAACCAAGCTTGGATTGAGCGGCAAATTAACGAGCAGATTCGCGTACAAATCGAACAGCAGATTGCCACGGTGATCCCTGAGTTGATTGTCCAAGTTGGATCCGTTAAGCGTAATGGAAACCATGGCATTCGTCTGACGAATGTGCAAATATCTTTACCAGCTCCTGCGGGTGCGAATTTGGATTCTGAGGTGATCGCGACGATCCATCATTTGGATCTAGTTGGACCTTCGGACTATGCGACACTGCTGCAGCAAAAACCGATGATTGACGAAATTCATCTAAGCGGTGGTCGGGTTCAT
>JABHUV010000313.1 GCA_018658605.1 Planctomycetaceae bacterium
CCCCGCTGCGCAAAGGTTCTGTCGCACCTCCTCTTTCGATTCCTGGTACTCATTATTGCAACCCTGCTTTCGCTGGGTTGTGGAACGACCAAGACCAAGACCGGAACAGATCAGCTGTTGATGTCGAACGCGGTTGATTTAACAGTCGGTGATTTGGATTTTAGCACTGTTGCTGGTGAAAAAGTATACTTGGACACGCAGTTCATCAATGTCAAAGGATATGGATTCGTCAATTCTCAATATATAGTTAGTTCGCTGCGGCAGCAGTTAATTGCGCATGGTTGCGAATTACTCGATTCCAAGAGTGAGGTGGACTATGTCGTTGAGGCTCGTGTCGGTGCACTTGGTACGGATAGTCAAACGATTACCTATGGGATTCCGGGTAACAATACCATTGGTAACATGGTGTCATTGCTCCCCAATGCTCCCACTGTTCCGGTCATTCCCGAGATTTCGATTGCCAAGCGAGATGACACGGCAGGAATTGCAAAGATTTCGGTCTTTATTTACGAAACGAAAACCAAGATGCCCATTTGGCAATCGGGTGTTGAGTATGCACGTAGTACATCCAACGACATGTGGATTTTTGGTGCAGGACCACTCCAATGGGGGACGGTTCATGGTCAAACCAAATTTGCCGGCACACCGATAAATTTTGATAACTTTAATGTAGCCAAATGGCTTCGCCCGAAGGAACAACCACTTGATGCCGAACACGCGATCTATTTCAATAAGTTTAAGTTCGGTAATACATCCTCTTCACTAGTTCTTCCGGCGGCTTATATCCCCGATGACGGGTCAGTGGATGAACCGGAAGAAGAAGTTCAAGACCCCGATGAACCGGCCGCCTTTAATCCCAATCCAGCGGCTCGTCAGATTCCACAATAATTACTCTCTTCTCATAAATAAAACTGGCTCTAGATGGCGCCTTCCGGATTCACTACGGATCAATATGAACTACTCGATTTTGGAGCAGGCCGAAAGTTAGAGCGATTTGGCGAGTGGGTTCTAGACCGCGAGGCTCCAGCGGCCGATGCACAACAACGGTCGGATCCCGCTTTATGGAAAACTGCTGATCTCGTATTCAAACGATCCGCTGGTGGTAATGGACAGTGGTCAGCCAATAAAAATCCCACCAATCGTTCGAGCAAAAATATAAAAAAGATCAAATCAATTACCAAAACTGGTGTTGGGTTTGCGCCATGGGAGATTAGTTTTGGTGAACATTTTAAGCTACGATTACAGCTAAGCCCGGTTGGACATATAGGAGTGTTTCCTGAGCAGGCCAAAAATTGGGCATGGATCATGCGGCAGGTACGGCGGAGCATTAAAGCGCATGGAGAGCCGATACGAGTGCTCAATTTGTTTGGGTATACTGGCGGCAGCACTCTGGCTGCCGCGTCAGCTGGCGCTGAAGTAACGCACATCGATAGTGCGGGCAACATTGTGGAACGTGCCCGGGAGAATGCTAAGATCAGTGGGTTGCAAGATGCCCCAATCCGCTGGATCCAAGAAGATGCACAATTATTTTGTCAGCGCGAGGTAAAACGAGGAAATACTTATCACGCGGTCATTCTCGACCCACCGAGTTATGGGCATGGTCCGAAAAATCAAGTCTGGAAAATCAATCAACATTTAGGGGAGCTGTTGACCAACTGTGGCGAACTTACGGAGGAGCAACGTAGTTTTATGCTGTTGACTTCTCACACCGTTGGACTGGGCGCTGCTGATCTAGAGGCAATGTTTGCAGATCGAATTTTTGGGCACTGCAGCGCCGGTGGATCAGCGGGAGAAATGCAACTCATGGGTAAGCCTTCGTTGCGATTGGGGGCTGGAACATACATTCGTTTCCCTTAACGCTTCCTCAGGCATTTGTTATTTTAGCCCCAGATTTTTATGATTGCGTCTGAACGTGGCGTTGTCGTTGAGATTCATAGGCTAAGATGGCTGCGGTCGTCGAGACGTTTAAGCTATCACCAACACCACACATCGGTACGGAGATCGCTTGGCTGTTAGTCGAGTTCCACAGGTCAGTTAATCCCGTCGCTTCGGTACCAAGCACGATGGCGGCACGTCCTGTTAGACTGACTTCGGAGTAACAACAACTACCGTCTACCCGTGTGGCAAACGTGTCAAAATGGTGGATTTGTAACCACTTTTGAATTTGTAGAGTTGTATCATGGACGACCGGCAGGTGGAAAATTGCCCCAGCGCTTGATCGAATCGCATTGGGATTGCACGCGTCACATTCCGAATCGGCGAGGATGATTGCGGAAACGCCTGCCGCGTCAGCGGTTCGAGCGATGGCGCCCAGATTTCCCGGATTTTCAATCCCTTCGAGCACAAACACTACCTCGGATTGGGTCACTTCAAGCGCTGTTAATTCAACGCTATTGGGTATTTCAACGACGGCAATCAAGGCTAGAGTTCGTTGACCATAGGCGATCTTGTCCATAATACTGGACGTCACTTCAATCGCTGCAGCACCTTGCTTCGTTAGTGTAGCGATTAACGTGTGGTCAGAGGAACTACAGCGAGCGTCACAGAAGTAGGTTTCCAGAAAAGTATATTTAGCCTGTTGTGCTCGTTCGATCTCGCGGATTCCATCAATTGTGAATCGATGTTGTTGTTGCCTGCCTTGCCGTGTCCGGAGCCGGACAAGTTCTTTAACTCGATTGTTTTGCAGGCTTGAAATGATTGCATCCATCGTTTACCGAAGCCTCCTTGATTAACTGGATGCGATTGAGGCAGTGAAGGTTAGCAACGCCTCATTACCTTGGCGGTTACAAAAGTCGCCAAAGGATTCATCGTGTTGTCGGTCGGTCTTGAAAAATTCAAACAGCTTGACGATCACCGGAACGACATTTTCGCTAGGTACCATGTCCCGATGGATAAATGCTAAACGGTTTCCAAGACGCGTGCCGCCAACGAACAGGGTGTATTTATCTTTGGCGCGACCTACTAGGCCAATGTCGGGGTTGTAGGGACGGGCACAACCATTGGGGCAGCCAGTCATTCTTAGCGTAAATTTTTCCTCAGCAAGGCCCATGTTCTCTAGAGCGATCTCTAGTTTGTCAATCATGCCGGGCAATGCTCGCTCACTTTCAGTTATGGATAAGCCACATGTTGGCCAAGCAACACAGGCCATCGACCAACGGCGAGCGTTAGAGCATTCTTCGCTCAAGCCGACACCGTGGCTGATGAGAATCTGTTCCAGTGTTTCTTTATCAGCTTCCGCAATGTTTGTGAACAACAAACTTTGATGGGCGGTAAGGTGAATGCCCGGTTTTAGTTGTTGGCAGATTGTGCGGAGCGCCGTTTTTAATTGACAATCTTGCGTATTTTGGATGCGACCATTTTCAATATTTAATCCATAGAACCATTGGCTGTCACCTTGAGCGTGCCAGCCCATATGGTCATCATGCTCGATAACATCGGTTTCCCTAGCTGGCTGGAGGGTCGTGCCAAGATATTGTTCTACAGTAGATTTAAACTTATCCATCCCCCAGTCATGAATAAGATATTTTAGGCGTGCGACTTTACGATCGCTTCGATTACCGTGGTCGCGTTGAACTTTGACAACTGCCTGGACGATATCGAGGATGTTTTCTTTAGTGGCAAAGCACAGTTTTTTACCGAGTGCTGGAAACGTTTTAGTAGCACTCGGTGTCTGGCCTTGCCCACCGCCGACGAGGACGTTATATCCCACGACCTGATCGTTTTCTATTTCAGCGATTAACCCCAAATCATGTGTATAGACGTCGATGCAATTATCATCAGGCAATACGACACCGATTTTAAATTTGCGAGGTAGATATTGTTTTCCATAAAGCGGTTCGATGGCATCTCCACCATTCCCGGTTAGTGACGTATTTGTTGTTTCTCCGCCCACGAGTTTTTTTTCGTCGGACTCGGTGTCGGTAAGCCACAGTTCGTGATAGGAGTTGGTTTGTGGTTGTAAGCGTGCGGCGATCGCTTGTGCTAACTGCTGAATTTCTTGGTGCTTATCTGTATGATATGGAGCTGGACAACACATGGTATTACGAGCGACATCGCCACATGCCGCTAGTGTGGTGAGTTGCGTGTCATTAATTTTTTGCAGCGTTTTACGAAGGTCTGCTTTCACCACGCCGTGCAGTTGTAGTGCTTGCCTGGAGGTGACTCGCAGCGTAGAATTGCCGACTTCATCACAGAGGTCTAATTCTGCAAGTAGTTGGTCACTGGTTAGCACACCACCGGGGATGCGAGTCCGCACCATATAAATAAATCGCTTTTTAGAACCATCGTTTCGAATTTGACCTCGCACATCGCGATCATCTTGTTCATAAGTACCGTGATGTTTTAGTAGTTGGATGCTGCCTTTCCCAAAAAAAACATTCTCATCGACGAGTTCCTCAGCAATGTCACCGCGCAAATAATCGCTGTCGTTTTTGAAGACTTCAACGTTACTGGGTTTCGGCCCCTGTTCACACATATTTATTTCAACCTGTGTTCTATATGAATATCAATGGAATAGACTATTCTACCGCCGCGTTGGGTGTTTGGATACGAGCGGCAGTCAGTGTGTTATGCAACAGCATGGTGACGGTTAACGGTCCCACTCCACCGGGCACTGGGGTGATGTGTTGAGCAACTGTGGCGACGTCGTCGAAATCAACATCCCCGACAAGTCCTTCTGCGGTTCGATTAATACCGACGTCCACAACAACTGCTCCAGGTTGCACCATATCCGCCGTAATGAAATTTGCTTTGCCGATGGCCGCAATGAGTACGTCAGCGGTCCGCGTAATTGCCGCCAAGTCAGTTGTGCGGCTATGACAGATTGTAACGGTCGCGTTTGCAGCTTGCGGGCCACGTGTTGAATCGCGATTCACGAGTAACATTGCCATGGGTTTGCCCACAATTTCGCTGCGACCAACAATAACAACATGTTTTCCGGAAAGTTCGATGCCGCAACGATCGAGTATCTGTTGGACTCCGTGTGGTGTACAAGGTAGAAATCTGGGGCGTCCTTGGGAGATACGTCCAACGTTTTCTGGGTGGAAGGCGTCGACATCTTTTTGGGGGTTGATGCTGTCGAGGATTTGAGTGCTGTCGAGTCCGGCGGGTAGCGGCAGTTGAACGAGAATTCCGTGTACTTGAGGGTCGTTATTGAGTTCTGTAATTAGCTCCAGCAATGATTGTTGCGATGTGCCGGCAGGCAATTCATGAAGTTGACTACGGAGTCCGACTCGTTCGCATGCGCGTTGTTTATTGCGCACATAAACTTCGCTCGCTGCATCCGCGCCTACAAGAATGGCTGCTAGACACGGAGTGACTCCCGTTTCTTGCGTAAACCGAGATATTTCATGGGCAAGTTCGGTTTGAATTTTTTGCGCGATTGCTTTGCCGTCCATGATCTTAGCTGTATCTGCTGACACGGATTTGCTCCTTTATGACAGTGAATTTGTAACTGCGGCTAATGGTTGAGTGCAAAAATACAAAAAACGATTCTTTGATTTTACGTCGAAAGACTATCTTAGGCGAGTGGTTGCGGTGTGCTGTTTCTAGGCGGTAAGATGTAGGAAAATAAACGTTGGTGAAAACGAACGATAATTATCGCCAAAAGGGGGCATTGCGTAATGCAAAATGATTCGGCATCGGAAAACGATGAAATGGAATTGTATACGGATGAACTAGATCCGACTTTTGTAAATTCGCGTCGCGAAGCATGCATTATTTTTTGTGCATGGTTAGTGGCACTCTGTTGGTGTGTACCGTTTTGTTATTTCAATGGCTACAACGTTGTCGATCCAGAAAATATTCCGATTACATTTGGGATGCCATCTTGGGTCGTCTGGGGAATTGCGATGCCATGGATTGCGGCAGACGTGTTCACAGTTTGGTTTTGCTTTTTTTATATGAAAAACGATGATTTAGGAGTTTCTCCCGAGGAATTGGCCTCCATCGAATTGGATGGGGATTTAGCATAATGCAGAGCCTAGAATTCATATTACTTGCTGCAGGTTCCAACGCCGCGCTTGTCACGTTTTTACTTTACACGCTCGCCGTATTTGGTATTGCTGCGTTTTCCAATCAGATGCTCAAGGGTAAGAGTTTTCTTAGTGAGTATTTCTTAGGTAGTCGTGGACTAGGAGTTTGGGCTTTCGCATTGACCTTTGCCGCAACGAGCGCCTCG
>JABHUV010000311.1 GCA_018658605.1 Planctomycetaceae bacterium
CCCGCCACGACCGACTGGGAGTTGCTATCCTTCATTCGGGATCTGGCCATGTTTTTCTTATTTGCATTTTGTACATCAACAAATTCCAGCAACGCAGAATCGGGGTCGACCATTCTGAGCAGCGCCAACCAACCATGAAACTCCGCGCTACTAAGAGTCGCTTGACCGCCCGTTTCCATGCGATGTTTGACGGATCTTAACCAGCGCCTAGTTTTACGAGGTAAATTTACGCGATCATTCACCACTAGCCCCGTAACGAGTTGCTGCCGGTGTCGGCGAATGATGCGTTTTTTCTTATTATTTAGGCGGTATCCGTAGTATTGCAATATTTTACCGGTAGAAATCAACAACTGATGAATATTGTCGCGGGAATACCTTTGGAAGGAAAAAGTAATATCGTCTGCATATCGTGTATAGCGAGCACCCCGCCCTGATGCCGCAGCCGCAAGCTTCTTGTCCATATTTTTGTTCACATAATTACTTAATGCAGGACTCGTCGGAGCCCCTTGGGGAAGTCCCCCCTCCCAGCACGTAAAACCTGTGAGCAACACGGCGGTCGATTTATCAAAACCAGCACCTTCAAAAGCACCCGCGATACGTTTGCTACTCGTTGACGGAAAGAAATCAACAATATCCAGCTTGAGGATAACTTCCTGTCCAGTATGATTGGCGGCATTGTCCACAATCGAGTGCCCCTTGCGGAAACCATGCACATTATCATGCAAAGGCAATCTACCAATAATTTGATAAAGAAGCTTTCGCTGTAATGTTTTTGTCAAACGATCTGGTACATGCAGTACACGTTTACCACCGCTACGTTTCGGAATCGTAGTTGCCCGGTATTGTACTTCATGTTCAACCAAATCCGCTTTGGACATTCCTAGTCGCGCGACGAGATCAGCTAGTGTTAGCTTGGGTCTTTCCCGTTTGCGGTCGGCATTCGCCCGTTGCAAGCGAGACATCGATCTCGACGAACCGGAGTTGATGCTTTTGAAGAATCGGTTGATTATTATCAGAAAAATAAACAAGATAATTGCCGGGGGAGAAAACAGGAAATCAAGCATAAACTCACCAGCATTCAATCGAGAATCGTATCGCGTGAACAATGTCAAAAAACGAACCCGCTATCAGCGCCGAATTATCGGAGCCGACTAGCGGGTTCAACAATTTTTAGCCTTGCTATGGCCATGCCAATGAGATGCTGACGGTAGAACCGTCCTGCATTGGCAGGAGCGAAGCGATAACAATGCTGGACGGTTCTACCGTCAGCATCTGACCACAACACCTTTACAGCACAACAAACACGGATGACGAAACATCACCCTATATCGCCAAGGCTTAGCAATATTGTAGCAATCTGCCATTTTATCTGCAAATATTTAGATGCATTTTCGAATCACTACACGCATATTAACTATGGTGGTTGGATAGCTACTCCCACCGCGTGGATCCTCACGAATCCAGTGGGTAATTAAGCCGGGACTCTCTATAGGCCCGCGACTTCTTCCAGAGTTCCGTGGAATGAAGCTTCTTCCGCCAATGTAAACTGATCACCCCACACAGTTGGTAAAATACTTTCCGGTCTTATGCAATTCTGATTTAGATCCGAATATTCGTTCAATAGCATATCTTGTTGAGTCACGTAGAAGACGCGTCTTAAATAACACATTTCGTTACCTGGCATTAGCGGCGCATCAACTGTTAATTTTGAATATCCAAGTACCACTTGATTAGAGTTTCCAGTCAGTAACGGGCCGCGTCGACTGCGAGCGTTGCGGACAACTGCCACCCGCACAAATTCCCGGCCACCCATAGGGGTAAGCCACAGGATACTGCGCTCATAGGCAAGCGGAAATTTACGATCCCAATCCTTGAGGCTCTTTGCAGTCAAAATGCGCCTCATTTCAATTCTACCGTCACTGTGATAAACCGTTCTTGTTTTCATAGATAACTCCTGATAACCTTGCTCATCGTTCACGCTTATGATTAGATATCTATGCAGGCTGCGTGCCACAACTGCGTATAATGATTTCCAGAGCGTTTTCGGTCTTTTTTGGCGTTTTTAATGGTTAGATTCGATGAAGTTTTAACAAGTAGTTGTTGCAATATGAAACAGCACTGTTGCATATTGAGGCGTTCATATTAAAACGGAATTCGTCGCCACCTTACTAGGATACAAAACATGCCCGCAGAAACTCCAACGATGTCGCTCGTCTTAGCCGGCATCCCGAAAACCAACTATTCGCTCTATCACCGAGTTCGCTTCCTAGTCGGCGATCCCACTGCCTTCATACAACTCATTGGCACAGACAACGATCACAGCATGTTCATTTGTCGAGATATTGAATTACAACGGGCCGCTGAACACGCACGCGCCGACCGCGTCAGTTGCCCCGCAAGTCACCCTCCGGTCGCCGGCCTATCGGGTGACCGTGAAACGGCGACTGCTCAGGCTACCGCCCAATATTTGGTCAACCACGGTATCAATGAAATCACGACAGACCGTAGCCTCCCCTATATCTTTGCTTATTATATTGAACAAGCTGGCATTACGATTCACTACAGCCCAACCCTCGGTGTAATGGAACGTCGCGCTAAAGACGAACAGGAAATCGAATGGTTGCAAGCCGCACAAAAAACCACAGAAGCCGCGATGCAACTTGCGTGTGAACTCATCGCGAAGGCAAACGCCGATAAGGACGGTCACCTTTTATATGAAGGTGAAATTCTCACATCGGAAATATTGCGAAGCATCGTCGATGTTTTCCTGCTGGAACGAGACTATTCAAATCCGCGGAGTATCATTGCTTGTGGCCCCACTGGTGCTGACTGTCACAATTACGGGACAGGGCCTTTGCGCACTGAACAGCCGATTATAGTCGATATTTTCCCCCAAAATCGTCGCACACTGTACAACGGCGATTGTACGCGCACTGTCGTAAACGGAGTTGTCGATGAGAACGTGCAGCGTATGCACACGGCTGTTTGCGAGGCAAATTCTGTTGGTTGTGCTAGCGTAAAAGCGGGTGCAACGGGTGAAGAGGTGCATCGGGCGACGATTCAAGTCATCAAAGAAAATGGCTATTCTACCGGCTTACCTAGTCCTGCAGATCCAATCTCATTTTGCAGTATGACCCACGGTACCGGTCATGCTGTCGGGCTTGACGTTCACGAACCGCCGCTGTTGGACTTCGGTGGACCAGAACTAATTGTCGGAGATTGTTTAACAATCGAACCCGGGCTATATTGCCGTGCCATCGGCGGTGTTCGTGTTGAGGATATGGTCATTACAACCACCGATGGTTGTTTAAGGCTCAACTCTCTACATTCCGGTCTGGACTGGACATAAAGGAACACCCTATGAAACTCGTATCGATGATTGACCACGCTGTGTTGCATCCTACCGCGACCGACGAAGACTTGGTGCGTGAATGCGCAATAGCAGCGGAACTTGAGGTCGCATCGGTATGTGTAAAACCATATATGGTCACCCGCGCCTGCGAACTCCTGTCCGAATCCAATGTCGCCGTTGGCACAGTTGTTGGTTTCCCACAGGGAGGCAACATGACCGAGATCAAGGCCGCAGAGGCGCACTTAGCATGTGAACAAGGCGCCGTCGAACTCGACATGGTAATTAACATCGGTAAGGCACTGGAGCAAGATTGGGATTATATCGCGACTGATATACAAGGTGTTCTCGATATTGCCTTGCAACATAAAGCTGTGTTAAAAGTGATATTCGAAACCGATTTTATTACATCCGACGCTGCGAAACAGAAACTTTGTGAGATCTGCTCGCAACTTGGTGTCGGTTTTGTTAAAACTTCCACCGGTTTCGGCTACACCAAGCAAATTTCAGGAGACTACAACTATCAAGGCGCAACGCTTAAAGACATAACATTGATGTCACAGCACACTGCCAACCATGTTGCAGTAAAGGCCTCCGGTGGAATCCGGAGCACTTCCGAAGCCCAAGCAATGGTCGACGCCGGCGCTACCCGACTGGGAACGAGCGCCTCTCAGGCAATTGCCACTGATGAACCGTCTACTCAAGGATATTAGACATCGAAAATGGAATCCTCAATCGCCCCATGAACGCAATTGAAATTATTCGAAAGACTCGGGACCGACACGAACTCACAGAGACCGAGATCCATTGGCTGATTAGCGGTTTTGTGCGAGGGGAAGTCGTTGACTCTCAAATATCCGCTTGGGCGATGGCGGTTACCATAAATGGTCTCACTGACAACGAGACCTATCATCTCACCAATGCAATGTTTCAGTCTGGTAAGAGGCTTGGCATAAAAGCAAATACACCGCTGGTTGATAAACATTCTACCGGTGGCGTGGGAGATAAGACATCGTTAATTTTAGCGCCCCTGTTGGCCTGTTTCGACGTCACTGTGCCAATGATTTCAGGACGAGGTTTGGGTATAACAGGAGGTACACTGGACAAACTGGAAGGCATTCCAGGATTTCAGACGAATCTTAACGCTGCTGCTATTCAAAATGCTTGCAACGAGGTCGGTTGCGTCATTAGTGGTGCCACCCAAGATATTGCACCCGCGGACGCATTACTTTACTCCCTACGCGATATCACTGCCACCGTTGCTTCAATCGAACTAATTACCGCCAGCATTCTTTCCAAAAAACTGGCTGAAGATTTGGACTGTTTGGTTTTCGATGTGAAATGTGGTGGCGGTTCATCGATGAAATCCATCGATCAGGGCCGCCAACTCGCTCGTTCGTTAATTGATACCGGAAACCGATTTGGTGTGCGTTCCAGAGCCGTATTAACCGACATGAACCAGCCACTAGGAAAAACCATCGGTAATACGGCGGAAGTGCTCGAGGCCCGCGAAGCAATGACGACTGGCAAGCCATCGGATCTCGTCGAATTAACGGCGGAACTGGCATACCATGTTCTTCAGCTCGCCAAAGTTAATACCACTCTTGAACAGATCATCAAATTGATGACAACAGGTAAGGCACTGGCAAAGTTTGAACAAATGGTGCGGGTGCAGGGTGGAAACCTTGATGAATTGCAACAACTATCTTGGGTTCCCGTAAAATCCTCAGTCACAGGCGTCCTTAAGGGCATCGACTGTGCTCAGTTAGGCAATCTACTCACTACTATGGGCGGTGGTCGCATGCAAAAGGATGATAGTTTAAATCATCACTGCGCAATCAGGATCGATATCACGGTTGGCGAGCGAGTCCAACAGGGTCAAACCGTGGCCCATATATGCCATGACGAGCCACTTCGATTTACTAGCGAAATCCTCTCGTCATTCAAATGGAGTGACACTCATGTCGCCCCCTTGCCTTTGATACTTGAAACAATAGGTTAATAATCGCCGAACAACTGAAAGGCCGAGTCCATGTCAACCGTTGACGACTATTCCGCATTGTTAACAGCAGCCTGTGATGCAATGAACAACTCGTACAGTCCGTATTCTGACTATCCTGTAGGCGCCGCAATCACCGATACGGACGGCGTTGTTTACACGGGGTGCAACGTCGAAAACGCTGCGTATGGAAGTACGATTTGCGCGGAATCAGCCGCTGTTGCCAATGCAATTTCCGCAGGCGCCACCATGCCCCTAACCGCGATTGCTATCGTAACCTCAACTGCGGGAACGCCCTGTGGTAATTGCCGCCAAATCCTAGCTGAGGTTGCACCCGCTTGCAAAATATTTCTGGCAACACCGCAAACACTTGATAAGCCCCGCAGCACGACACTTGCCGCCATCCTGCCCGAACCATTTACGAGTCTAAGCTAACGCTAGACTGGGGGCTTGAGAAGAAATATTCGTTGCTAACTCAAACGCATTAGCAATCTTAAGTACATCTAAATCTTGACGATACCCGCCGATAATTTGAATTCCGACGGGCAATCCCTCTGCCGTAAAACCAGCGGGGACAGAAATCGCAGGCATTCCCGTAGCCGTAACGAGGTAACACGACTTCATCCAATCAATGTAACTAGTGAACTGTATTCCATCAATTTCACTCACAAATTGCTCCTCAATATTAAAAGCGGCTACTTGCGTTACTGGGCCCACCAAAAAATCAAACTCATCAAAGAATTCAATGGCGCGATTAAACAATTCGGTGCGCCATCGCTGTGCATTGCCGATATCTCCGCCACTTAACTTCTCACCTTCGGCAATATTCCACAGCACCGTTTCCTTCATCTGTTGACGATGTTGCCCTACCAGACCACCAAACTTCATCGCAAAGCGAAAGGCTCGCAACGTCCTAAACACGTCATCGGCTCGCCCAAAATCAAGGCAGATGTCCACA
>JABHUV010000093.1 GCA_018658605.1 Planctomycetaceae bacterium
CGAATGTATCGTGGGTTGATATCTAAGCCAAGATATCGATTATTGAAGAAAAACGTTGCGTTGGTTCCGGGACCACAGCCGACATCTAAAACGCGTTTGATCTTTGTTAAATCGGTGGTTTCAAGGATCGGTTTCATCTTGCCTTGCGCAAAGGGCGCTTGCCATGTGCGGTAAACCAAGGGTAGTGATAAGATGTCGCGTATTCTTGCCATGGCTGTATTATAACGGCACCATTTTTGGGTCGACGAGCGGTCCTGTTGGGCCGGTGGATAAATGCAAAAGAAACCCCGCAGTCGTAACGACTCTAACGGTCATGCGGGGTTTAGATTGAGAGTAACGCTGGACAGCATTTCCGAAAACAAACCCAAGGGGCTGTTCCCTCCCGTGGCCGGTCGTTCCGCTGCGTTTCCGCTTAAAAACATAGTTCTCTCTACCGTTTTTCGTAGTTTCAAGGTATTCTATCTATCGTAATAAGTCTATCCATACACAATCGAGGTTGATTGTGTATGGCAATAGAAATAATAAGTAAGGAAAACAACGGATGGGAATGTTCGACGGTAAAAAAGGTTTAGTTCTAGGTGTTGCCAATAATCGTTCGATTGCGTGGGCAATTGCAAAAACGATCATGGACGAAGGCGGCGAAGTTGGATTTACACACTTACCGGATCCACCGGGTGACGAAAAGTGCAAGAATCGTCGTCGGGTTACCAAGTGTACCGATCAGTATCCAGAGAAAACTAAGTTCGTTGTTCCTTTGAATGTGCAAAACGATGAAAACATTGCTGAGGTCATGAAAACCGCAGAAGCTGAATTCGGCAAGATCGACTTCTTGTTACACTCAATTGCCTTTGCCGATCGCGACGACTTGTCGCGTGATACTATTGAAACGAGCCGCACTGGTTTTAATATGGCCATGGAAATCAGTGCGTACAGTTTGATCGCTGTCGCAAATGCCGCTCGCCATATCATGAACGATGGCGGTGCGATTGCTACGATGACTTACTTTGGTGGTGAAAAATGTGTTCCTGGTTATAACGTGATGGGCATATGTAAAGCAGCTTTAGACGCGTCGATGCGTTACCTAGCATATGATCTCGGTCCACGTGGGATTCGAGTCAATGCACTCAGCGCTGGCCCGTTAAAAACTCTTGCTGGATCGGCTGCTGGAGTGGGTGAAATGCTGACGATGTATCAAGATATCGCACCTACCTGTAGAAACATTACGCACGAAGAAGTTGGCCGGACTGGGGCTTTTTTGCTCTCAGATTGTTCCAATGGAATTACCGGCGAGATTCTACATGTCGACGGCGGTTACAACGCAATGGGTTCTCCCGGTCGCTTGTTAGACAAAGTACGAGAGCTGCAGCAGCAATCGTAGAGTCGCAGGTCTAGCATAATGACGAAACCAATCAAAATAGCGATCGCCGTAGTAAAAAACGGCGATCGTTTTCTTGTTGGGCAACGGTCTGACGATCAAGTTCTTGCTGGTTTTTGGGAGTTTCCTGGCGGTAAAATCGAAGCGGGTGAATCGGATTTAGAGGCGGCTGTGCGTGAGTGCTTTGAAGAGACAGGTGTTACTGTGACTGTGGTTGGTCGTTATATGACGGTGGAGCATGCTTATGAACATGGGGATTTGCAGCTGAGTTTTATCGCTTGTGAGCCAAAACCCAATGTATGTGCTTTAAACCAGCCGTTTTGTTGGGTCGAACGGGAGCAGCTTGTGCAGTTGTCTTTTCCCGAGGCTAACGCTGCCATTATTGACCAACTACGAAGTCGTCGAGATATTGTCCAACCAATCCGCGAATGAATAACCCTCTGATAATCGAAATGTGGGTTGAATTGGGCATAGTTATTAGGACCGGAATAACCGGAAATACGTGTTCTCTGTAGTTCGGTTAGGGCGTGTTGCGACGGTTGCAGAGGGCACTACAACGTATTGCGGGCAGACTTCGGTGCAGGTTGTAGCACGTGTGCCGCTAGAGCATATTGCACCGATTTGTGCAAACGTACCCATGATATCACCGTCGGCATTTATTTTACGGTTTTGCTGTGGGGTAGGTCGATGTCTGTTTTGCTGGGACGAATTGTGCTCCATCACAATAAACTTTTAAACGTTCCAGTTACGCGAAAATCAAATTAGTTTTTTGATATGGATAAAACGATGAATAAAACATTTCGAGTAGTTTCCAGTGGACCGAAGGATTCTTTCCTAATGAGTGACTTTCTTAGTGAACGTGCACTTACTAAAGAATTTGACCAAATTGGCATGGACGACTGTAGTACGGATTTAACGCTCCGTGGTCTTCCAATTCTTAGTGGTCTTATTGGTCCCATAGCAGATGGCCCTCAGGTCGTTCGGTATGAAACTCCGACAGTGTTCGAGGAAATGACCAAAGAGTGGTCATATAGTTCCACTTCAAAACGTAAAAAATCTGATTCGATAGAAGCTACCGAGACCCATTAGCCTTTTGCTGTACACGCTGTGCAAGTTGCACGAAAGCAGTACACACAAAATACGACGGAAAACGATCTACTTCTCTCTCTCTTACTTGATTATTCTCCTCGTACATGAAGGGACACCACTGCTATTCTGCGGTCTGGTGTCCCTTTTTTGTTTGCCTAGTTCAGCCCCCGGGAATTAGAGTACAATGTGCTAAATCTTGTTAACCAGTTCTATGATCCACCATAATTCAATAACATAACCCCAATGATCCACCCTCAATTACTTTCTATTCTCCGCTGTCCGACAACGCAATCACAATTACAGATTGCAGATGAGTCGGTGATTAAAAGCATCAATGCGGCTATCGCTACGGGGAAAATACAATCACGAGTTATGGAGACGCTAACGCGGCCTTTAGACAGTGGGTTGGTAAATACAGATGGATCACTGTTGATGCCGGTGTACGGAGACATTCCAGATATGAATCCAGACGATGTGATAGCTCTTGAGCAACTGGAGCAATTCGATCAGGAAACTACAGAGGAATCTGAATAATGGAAAAGAGTATCTTTAAGCGCATCATTGACCGCGAAATACCAGCGGATATTGTTTACGAGGACTCGCTATGTTTAGCATTTGAAGACACAAACCCTCAAGCCCCGACGCATCTTTTGATTATCCCCAAAAAAGAAATTACATCGCTCGATGATATTTCTGCCGAGGATGAGTCACTGTTGGGACATTTGCAACTAGTGATACGCGATTTAGCTCGCAAGTTTGAATTAATCGATGGCGGCTATCGAGTGATCACAAACTGTGGTGCCGGAGCCGGGCAAACGGTTTTTCATTTGCATTACCACTTGATGGGCTAAGCACATTCTCATTGCCTGCTGGCAATGTTCACTTTGCTTAGATGGCGAAGAATATTTTGGTGAGGTGATAAAATACGGGGGCTGCGAAGCATAATGAATCGATGCGATCTAGGATACCGGCATGGCCTTGTACCAAAGTGCCATAATCTTTGACCCCTCGATCGCGTTTGATTGCTGACATTGTCATCCCGCCGGCAAAGCCCATAAATGAAATCACAATGGCCATAATCGCAGCTTGCCAAAACAAAAATGGAGTTACCCATGAGAACAGGGCACCGAGCAATGCGGAAGTTGCTGCTCCGCCAATGACACCTTCCCACGTACGACTAGTATTGATTCGGGGGGCAATGATATTTTTGCCCAAGAGTTTTCCCCAAGCGTATTGCAGTACATCGTTAAGTTGAGTGATCAAAACAAAGAAGAACAACAATCCTTTATTACGATTGATGTCATGTCCATCGCTGTCTTTGACGTGACTCCACGGTGTCCTCCGGGCAGATTCATTTGCCACAGATTCAATTGTAACAGGAGCGTCAATTTCAACATTCGGTTGTTTATTGGATCCGAGGTCGAGATAAAGAATGGCGGGGGCAAAGCTCAGGGCATAGACACAAATCAATAATCCGATTTGTATTTTTGCGGATCGTTCTAGGAAACGTTTTGCATCATTGGCCATTGCAATTCGAGCAGGGATGAAGAGCGACGCATAGATTGGTATCGCGATGAGGAATAGCTCGCCTTGAATAGCGACTAAAAAAAACTGCAATGGCGTAAATACAACGAGAACCCAAAACAATGTTCGATGATCACTGCGACGCGTCGGCGTCATGGTAATGAATTCACGGAGGGCCCAGAAGCCGATCAAGCCAAATAGAACGACAGTTCCATGTTCGCCAATGAACAAACCGGCGATTAGCACTGCTGACATTAGCCACCACGAACGGATACGTTGATTAAATGAGCGAACGATAGCGGTGTTCAGGCGTTGTTCTGAATTTCCGTCAAGCAGTTTGCCAGCCGCCGAAGCGAGAATCAGCAGCAACATCACTGTCGCGATGAGCCAAGCGGTTGGTTCATCAAATGGCAGGTTCAACACCCGCTTAACGTCGACAAAGGCCCACAGAAATTGATGGAATAAGTTAAGCATCAGATTATTATACGGTCCTTAACAATCTTTGAGGTTGATGATGGCCGTACGAGCGCGGTCGAGAAACTCATGTTTTGTCTCACCTTTTTCCAACCAAATCGGTGCACCAATAGTAATGTGACTTAATAAGGGAACAGGTAGAATTTCACCACGAGGTAATACTCGGCTCATGTTATCCAAGTATACAGGAACTAGTTCTAAATCGGGTCGTTTCTTCGCCAGGTAAAATAGGCCACTTTTGAATTTAATCATTTCTTCAGCAGGATTGCGACGCCCTTCGGGGAAAATAATCAAGGAGTAACAATCTTGCATCTCTCGAATCATTAAATCGATTGGACTTTGGTGCACCTTAACTTCGTTGCGGTCAATCAGCAAGGCATTAAATGTCTTGGCGATGTGCTGTCGCAACCAGCCTTTTTCCCAATAATCTTTAGCAGCGACGGGTCTCGTGAGTTCGCGTATTTCGCGAGGTAAGGTAGCCCACAATACAAGTGCATCGAGATGACTTGTGTGGTTCGCAAAGTAGATACGTTGGCACGTGTCTGGTAGACAATCAACCCACCGTATCGTGTAGCCACTTATTATTTTGGCAGTCGCTACAAGAAGTTTACTGGTTAATTGCATGACTTAGAAAACTCAAGAAAAGAAAACATTTTTATATTCTATCGCAACAGACAGAAACTACCACTGGCGGAAAAGCAGTTATTTCCAATCTCTGGTACATTAAACCCCATGGCAAGAGCAATCGTTTTGGTTTTAGACCACTTATCGGCGAAATATATAGGTCCCTACGGCAACACTTGGATTCCCACGCCTGGATTTAACCAACTAGGGACCTGTTCGTTATTAGCCGAATCGATGATTGCGAGTAGCACCGATATTGCGGAAATCTATACGAGTTTTTTGCAGGGGCAACATCCCGTTATCACTGGGCCAAGTCGCGTTTCGTTATTGGATCAACTAACCGAAAAAGGTGCGACGAGTACGTTGATTTCGAGTAGCGCGCAACTGTTGCAGTTGCCGTGTTGTGATGCCTTTACACAACAGGTCCACGTTCCGCTTACGGATAATGTGGAATCAGCTGACGATATTGAATCTACGGTGATGGCAGGTTTCTTTGGTGAAGTCTTGAATTGGCTAGAAACAACGGAAGCTGCGGATCAAGAAGACTTATTGTGGATTCATGCCGACAGTCTCGGTAAATGCTGGGACGCTCCCGTTGAATTGCGCGAAATGTTTCGTGGCGACGACGATCCGGAAGCGAGTACCGTTACGGCACCTCCGCTGGCTCATCAGCAGCATCCATTGGAGCCGGATGAGCAGCTCCAAGTTAGTCATCCTTATGCTGCTCAAGTCTGTGTGGTGGATACTTGTTTAGCAGCGATTTATAGTGCTCTCGAAAATTATTCTCTAGAGCATCCGTCCGAACCGATTTTATTGATCGTGACCGCTGCCCGGGCAATACCTTTAGGGCAGCATGGCACGGTTGGTTATCAACAAGCGGCGTTGTACAGCGAGCAGCTACACGTGCCGATGTTTGCATCGATACTAAAAGCAGCGTCGCGAGTTTCATGTTCACGTAGCCAGCGGATGCTACAATCTGAATCGATTTATCAAACATTGGTTGAATGGTTTGGTTGTGTGAACACAAATGGTGATGAATTGCCCCAATGCCAGCAGTCGTTTTTACCATTAATTGCAGATGAGAGCAGTGTTGAGGTTTGCAACCTTGCCAATGCTGTAGCCATTTCAAAAACCGATCAATCTAGCGAGATAGCGATCACGACCGCCGCTTGGTTCGCTAAGGTTGTTGCAAAACAAGTAACGGAGTTATTTGTGAAGCCCGATGACCGCTGGGATATCAATGAAATTTCTGATAAGCGTCGTGATGTGACGTCTGTGATAGAAGAGTTGTTCACCGCTGGTGATTTACAACAATTTCCTGTCGAGCTGCCTAAATTATTGTGGAATCAGATTCTGCGATAAAAACAAGGTCACCTCGTTTTGCGTCGTGTCTACTTGATCCGACTAGCCATCCTCGATTGCACTTTCAAGGCCATCCACAAAACCGTTATAATTCGCTGCTGCTGTACACAGATTTACACTTGTTGACCAGAGAAGGTCAAAATCGTAGAGCAAACTTGTTTCAATCATAGACATTGGAGGTCGTAATTGATTGTGCGGACGTTTTCTAGATGCGCTGTGAAAATAGCGACGCTCGGCATTGTTATGCTGACGCTAGGAACTACTGCGTTAATCAGCGCACAGCCGCCGCTTGTTCAACAGATCGCGGGACCCGAGCGTAGCAATACCACAACGTCGCGTTCGCAAGAGTTAGCTGACGCACCGCAGTCGAGCCCTTTTTCATCGAGTGTGCAACCCGTTGGATTCCGAAACAATGGGGATAGCGAAGAACCATTGAACTTGCGATTACGCATCGCCTGGGGTGGTGGTGCTCCTCGACAATGGCGGGGCACCATCACAATTTCCGCCGGAGAACTACAGGATTTGGTTCCTCGCAGTATCGAACCAATTACTTCCGCCCATTTACCTGCTGCTGTTGCTTCGACTGCTGCCAAAAATGATAACAGTGGTGGACTTGTCCGACTTAACTCGCCAGTTGGTGCTCAAGCTAGTGGGCAAATCAAATTACAGACGGTGTTTGTGCAACAAAATAAACCGAGTCAATTTGATGCGTTTGACATCAGCATTACTGCCGCACGACAAGCGGTTTTGACTGTGGACTTGGTTGCTCTCTCAGATTCGAACATCCGTTTTCAACTGCAGCGTCCGCTAGCGTTTTTCATCACTCGCGACGCTGAAGTTGTATTAGACAATATGGGCAATCGTGGGCAAGTGCGTCGGCTCGCTGGTGATCGTTTGAGAATTATCACCGAGCGTGAGCATTTGGTGTTTCAACCACAGGAGTTATTTGAACTCACACTCCGCCCTAATCAACTTGGTGAAAACAGAATGGGTAACTATCAATATGAATTAGATGTTATTGCAGTTGCTGAAAATCTTAACATACATCATCAACAGCGAGTGGTTGAAGTTACCACGGCTGATGAATTTCCTGCATGGAACCAGATCAAGATTCCAATACCGACTCGGCCGGGGATTTACAACATTCGTCTTGCGTTGCGTTCCAAACGCTTTTCAGACACGTTAGTGCGATCTTCGCCGTTGGCTCAACGGGTCGTCCAAATTGTCGTGGTTGGGGGGAAATCTCCTGTTCCGACGGTGGCGACGAAATGGCGTGAAATTACAAATTATAATCCAGCGGATCCAAGCTGGTGGCAACGACTGCGTGAACTGGATCCGACCAATAGAATTAAATATTTGGCGGGGTCAAGTCCATCGTCGATTGGCTTCGCACCTTTTGGCAACCGACGCGCTGAAAAAATACAGCATCACGATAAATCGATGACTCGTTTGGGGAGTGGGGGGTGGCAAGCGTTACCACTGAAAATTGAAAACCCGCAGCGACCGCACTTACTAGAAATTGAATATCCCAGTGATGTTCAACAGACAGCAGCAGTCAGTATCTTAGAACCTAACGCGTTGGGGAAAATAGGACCGTTAGGAGTGGATACTGGTTGGAACTTAGATGACACCTCTTGGCAAACAACGCCTGAAACTCTGACGCACAAGGTGTTGATTTGGCCGAACACAAACACGCCGATGCTAGTGATTCGCAATCAGCTTTCTGGCAAGCCAGTTGTGTTTGGAAAAATTCGAATTCAACAATTGCAAGGAAATTTAGCCGATCTCTATCCTGAATTGATACGGCAAAAACAAAATCGGTTGGCCTTAGCCTACTATAAAAAACCATTGTTTGCAGAAAACTTCAGTAGTCGCGAAGCCGTAGGGCCCGACAGTGTGGCAACGCTGGATGACTGGAGTACGTTTTACGACGGCGGTCAGCGGTTAGTACAGTATTTGCAGTTTGCCGGCAATAATGGTGCCGTTGTTAATGTGTTGAGCGAAGGTAGTAGTTTATTTCCGAGTGATCTATTTCATGCGACTCCGAAGTATGACAGTGGAGCGTTTTTTGACAATGGGCAAGATCCGCTGAAAAAAGATGTGCTGGAAATGCTCTACCAAATGTTTGATGAACGTCAACTAGTGTTGATTCCATCGATTCAGCTAAACATGCCACTCAACGAATTAGAACAGCAACTACAACACTCTATAGGCAGCGGGGGGGTCGATTCAGCGATTGGTATACGATTAACTAGTGCCGACACGGGTCTGACTGGCGCTGGTACCGTTGGTCGCTACAATCCACTCGATCCACGTGTGCAATTGGCGATCCGAAATCTAATCAAAGAGATGGTGCAACGGTACCACGAACACCCTAGTTTTGCGGGCATTAATATTGAATTTATTCCTGATTCATATACACACTTACGAAATTCAAAATGGGGCTTAGATTCAACAACGTTACGCCGATTTTTTCAAGACCAAGAAATACAGCCTAGTGACTTGCACGCAAATAACGTAAATGCGGTTCGGACTAGTTTGGCGAACGAGTGGGATCTCTGGAAACAACAACGGTTAAGTAAACTGTATAAAGACATTGCTGCTGACATAGATCTTTTTTCAAAAATGGCAACGGGGAACGACAACCGACATCCCCAACGGCTGTATCTCTCGACAGCTGAGTTGTATGAGACGGTAGAGATTCAACGGCAGGCGTTTCCAACATTGCCATCGAAGAATAAGTTAATAAACATCACTCGCAATATGTCGATCAACCCGGCGCTTACTCGAGGTGTCGAAAATCTGGTGTGGTTATCTCCACACAAAGCCAATCCCGTTGTTGACCCAACACTGCAGAATATTGACATTGAGTTGGCTCAATCGGTGGGCGTTCACCAATTGTTTTCCCAATCTGAATTGCATGGTGCTGTATTCTTTCATGCCCCCACCGTTGCTCAACTCCCCCAACTTGATGCAAAGTCTCCTTGGGGTGCTGGCAATACACAAACTTGGTTTGCCAATACCATTACACCATCGCATTTTTACAATCGTCAACGATTCATTAGCAAACTTGCAAAGACGGATTGTCGAGTGTTGGTGGACGGGGGCTGGTTTTTGCCTTTAGGACAAGAGGATCACTTGCGTGATTTATTAACCACTTACCAGCAATTGCCTGATGTAACATTCGAGACAATTAAGAATAAACCAAACCCGATTCCTCAGCCCCTAGTGATTCGTCGTTATGTGGAGAGTAGTATCAAAGACGGCACCAAGACCCACTTGTATGTATTGAATAATTCACCTTGGGCAGTGACTGCTCAAATCGACATTAATATGCAACCCGATGGCGTACCGGTTTCGCTCAGCCAGAAATCTAAATCGACTTACCGGTGGCACCTTAATGGTGCGACTTGGCAAGTTGTTATGGAACCATTTGACTTAGTTGCCATTCGCATTGACCGTGTCGAAGCGCGTGTGGTATCGGCGTCGGTTCAATTTAACAAAGACGTGATTCCAAAATTACAAGAGAATATATTGGCGGTCAATCAGCAACTTAGTCGCCTCGAGCAGCCAAAGGCGTTGCGGATTAACAATGGTGATTTTGAAGACCGTGGCGTTCCCTCATTGGTAAACGGTTGGATATTTGACAAGAGTGCTGGTAATCTTGTGGCTGTCGGAACGGCTGCGGCCCAACGAGGACAACGGTACTTGGAGTTACAGCGAACGACCGCTTCGGAAAATGTCCTGTGGGTGCGCAGCGAACCGTTTGCTGTACCAACGACGGGTCGGATTGCTTTTTCAGTTTGGTTAAGGACGAAAGATACAGCCCAGGCACCAACCGTACGTCTGGCGATTGAGGGTCGGTATTATGGCCAACCATACTATCGACCGCGTACGATTGGGGGGCTGCAGATAGGTCGGACGAGTAATCAACAACGGGCGGTATTGCATACGGATTGGACTAAGTATGTGATTGTTGTCGATGACTTGCCAGTACGAGGTTTGACTGATATACGCGTCGGCTTTGACCTGATGTCTGCAGGTCAAGTTGAAATCGATAATCTAGAAGTTTACGATTTGTGGTTTCAACCGCGTGAGTATCGCGAGTTGATGAAAGAGGTTTCGCTTGCGTATTCGCACCAGAAGCAAGGTCGAGTGGCGGATAGTCATCAATTTCTAAGTGCATTTTGGCCGCGATATATTTCACGTTACACGCCGCAGGGATTCCCAGAGGTTGCCAGACGGTTAGATGACACAATTAATGACGGCCCTGAGACACCGCAATGGCCTTCGATGCCAAACGTATTGCAGCAGTTTAAAGAATTACCGCAGAAACTATTTCCGTTTTAGAGCTGCCGTTAGATCTCAGCGTCGTCTTTGAGTTGCACTTGCAGTGCGCTGAGGATTTGGTTTACCCGCTCATTTTTGCGGCGGACGTTGATGACGTTGTCGAGCACGAATTCTTCTTTGTCGCCGGTTGGTCGTATGTAGAGTCGCCCTGATTTGAGCAACATATGCTCGAAGATATCGTTGATTTCCATTTCAAAACGCATGTGGGGCGCGGAGAAACGGCGAGTATGTCTGGGGAGACCATGGAAATGAATGACTTCGTTGGGGCGGATGACCCAATAGTCGAGTAAGCGAGCGAGGTACATTATGATAAAGACAAATCCGAGTAGTCCTGACATTGTCCAGTAAAAAGTTTTGTCGGCAACGGGGTTAATGCGTGAAATCATGTCCCCAAAACTGCCCATGAGTTCTGGGGATTTTACTCCCACGACGACGAGTCCTAAGACGACAGCAAAAATGAAGAAGACGACCGCTAAAAATTTGCTTTGCGGAAAGTCAAATGCCATGACGAAGAGGTTGAATGTGAAAAGGAAGAGAAAGATCACAGTGACCAAGACGGCGGATTTTCGCTTAATAGGCTCGATTGACTTGCTATCGGTCGGCGCTGCGTTATCCGTCTGAGTCTCCATGGCGGTCGCTGATGTAGATTCTTCATAAACACCATCGGAGAATGAGAGCACTACAGCAGCGATAATACTAGCGATTAGAGTGGGGTAGAGAAAAATGATTTTGGGGTAATGATAAATCCGTACTTCGTCTTTGATGCGAGCGTTTTTTTCTTCTTGACTTAGTTCGGCATCCATTTTTTGTGAACCTCGCTGGCAATGCTGGTGTTTGTCTTATGTAAAGCGTAAGGGGTTTGTAAACGCGACGCAAATAGAAACAGAGAAGCTGAGTGCATAAAAAAGCGGAGGGCACGGGACTTGAACCCGCAATCCGCAAGCGGACGTCTGATTTCGAATCAGATTGCTAGCCAATTCGCCTACCCTCCGGTGTATCCATACGTTAACGCATGTTTAGCTGTTGCTATTCTTATCGGATATTTCGCCAAAGGCAAGGGTAGGAACTAGTAGCGATCGGAGTTTACCTGCTGAAGGTGAGCCTTTGAGCTGCCTGCCTTGATGCTGCCGGCAAAAAATCGGCCTATGCCCGAAATCGCCAATATAGTTTAATGTTCGCAGTTGCGTTTCTTCATGGATTGAAGGACGGCGTATTTTATTGAAGGGGGCGGAGAGCATGGATGCTCGAATAGCTGTAATGATTGTGGCAATAGGCGGATTATGTTTGCCTGTAACTGCAAATGGAGCGAGTTACCGCACGCAGAATTTTATCGTTACGGCGGATTCTCCGAGTTTGGCTAGAGAAGTCTCGTTAGCAGCAGAAACTTATCGCCGCGAGTTGTCTCAGCAATGGTTAGGTTATGATCTAAAGCCGTGGTCTGCGCCTGTACCAATTCAAGCTAATGTTGCGTCTCATTTAGGCGCTGGCGGTGTGACGAGCTTTGTCTTTGAATCAGGAATTCCTAAACATTGGCAGATGACGATTCAAGGCAGTCGCCAACGCGTGCTCGATAGCGTGTTACCACATGAAGTGAGCCATACAGTATTTGCGACTCACTTTGGCAGGCCTTTGCCGCGTTGGGCGGATGAGGGTGCTTGCACGACGGTTGAGCATTATTCCGAAAAGCAGAAACAGCACAAGTTATTGTTACGGTATCTGACGACGGATCGCGGAATTCCGTTTAACAAGATGTTACGGATGAAAGAATATCCGCGCGATATTATGACGCTCTATTCTCAGGGATTTTCCGTTTCACAATATTTAATTGCCCATCATGGAAAACGTGCGTTTGTCAAGTTTCTCGAGGATGCGATGTCTACCGGTAATTGGGATTTGGCGATTAATAAACATTACCCATTTACCGACGCATCGGATCTGCAAGTAAAATGGGTTGCGTGGCTAGGTAAGGGAAGTCCCCAAGTGTCAGTGCCGGCAACGCTGGCGACGTTTGTTGCGACGGCCAAACCGACAGGCAAAGAGCACCCAGCAGATGTAGGTTGGGTTGCGAGACGACGTTGACTCAAAAACACTGTTAGTGTTTCATCTTAATTAGAAAGTAGATGCAGATGAAGTTACAACCATTTCACTTAGCCGTAGGTGTGCATGACTTAGTTGCAGCTCGAGAATTCTATGGCGGGCTACTTGGTTGTACTGAGGGTCGTAGTTCGCAGCAGTGGGTTGATTTCAATTTTTTTGGGCACCAATTTGTAGTGCATGTTGATCCTAGCAATGATGGGGGTGCCCCAGCGGTGGACGTGAGCAATGCGGTGGACGGACATGCTGTGCCAGTTCCACATTTTGGAGTGGTTCTAGAGTGGCATACATGGCAGTCCCTAGCCGCTAAATTGAAATTAGCGAATATAGAGTTCGTGATTGAACCGCATATTCGTTTTGAGGGCGAAGTTGGCGAGCAGGCGACGATGTTCTTTTACGACCCGAGCGGTAATGCATTGGAGTTCAAAGCGTTTAAAGATAAGTCGCAATTATTTGCGACTACGAATTAATACTCGCTAACGGTATTTGTTGTTTTAAAGTAGTACGCGTTTGGTATGTGTGATTTTTCAGTCTGTATCTTTATTTTCACATTAGGAATTTGTTATGCGGAATTTTTGTAAGCAGTGTTCTTTATTGGTTCTCCTATTGTCTGTAGGGAATAGTGAGGAATTGTTGGCGGAACTCCGGTTGCCTGCGATTTTTGGTGATCAGATGGTGTTGCAACAAAAGCAGCCGGTTACGATCTGGGGCTGGGCAACGGCAGGGGAAATGATACGAGTTGAGTTCGCTGGGCAAAAAGTGGAAACGACTGCGGGTAAGGACACACGCTGGCAGTTACAGATGGCTGAGCTGGATGTCAGTTTCGAGGGTCAGACGCTGGTTGTGAGCGGTGACCGTGATACTGTGCAAATCAAGGATGTGCTGGTGGGCGAGGTTTGGCTTTGTGGTGGCCAGAGTAATATGGAAATGACCATGGGAGCAACGGTTAATCGCGATCTGGAAATTGCCTCCGCCGACTATGATGGTATTCGGTTCTTGCGAATCCCTCATATAAGTCAGGGTGAGCCTAGAGAGGATATCCTTATCGAGAAGGATGGAGATTGTCGGTGGCAAAGGTGTACGACAGAATCCGTCGCGGAATGTACCGGAGTGGGCTATTATTTTGCGAGAGGGTTACACCGAATTCTAAAAGTCCCCGTGGGTATTGTGGATGTATCTTGGGGCGGGACCATGGCACAGCACTGGATCAACGAGGAGAAACTGAATGCGGTTGCTGAGATGAAACCCTACTTTGCAGATTACAACGAG
This sequence comes from Planctomycetaceae bacterium, assembly GCA_018658605.1. The sequence goes on from JABHUV010000093.1 coordinate 14,162, forward strand.
CGACTGAGCCGCTGGAATGAGTTTGGCGGAGAGGCCCAGGCTCAGGCAGCCTATCAGGCGGCGCTGGCGAAATGGGAATCGGACAATGCCGAGGCACTGGCGAAAAAAGAACGTGTTGCTGGGCGACCCAATGCGGGGCAGTATGAAAATCCGGCACTACAGCGGCATCCGGCTGGCATGTATAACGGGATGATTTACCCGATCCGTGACTTTGATTTTCGAGGGATCTTATTTTATCAAGGAGAAAATAATTCGTTTGGAGAATCATGGAAACCGTTCTACGCGACGTTTCCAATGGTCATCCAGCAATGGCGGGAGTCGTTTGGAGATCTTCCGTTTGGAATCATCCAGATCGCGGGTTGGAG
>JABHUV010000124.1 GCA_018658605.1 Planctomycetaceae bacterium
CGTCTCACTGGCGCTATCAATATCGTACGCTCTGACAATATTCGGATGGTCTAATGCCGCCGTCGCCTGGGCTTCCCGATAAAACCGTTCAAGATAGGACGAATCATCGACGCGATCCCTTGGCAACACTTTGATGGCACGCAATCGTTTCATCAGCGTATGCTCTGCTAGGTAGACACTGCTCATTCCGCCAACACCGATATGTCCTAGCAGTTTATATTTACCCAGAAAAAACCCTTTGTATTTTTTGTCGAGCAGCTTTTTCGATTGCCAGTTCGTAATTACATTCTGGGTAATCAGAAAATCAGCTAGTTGCTCCGCATCGTTGGGTAATGCTCCGCCATTTTCCTCGATACAAAGTCGCAATGCTTTCTTGAGGGGCGCATCGTCAACCAACTTGCTGCGACGCAATATATCGAGAAATTTTCGGGTCGTTATCGCCATGGTTTACTCGGATTGAGAAAATTGGCACGCGGGATGACAAACTGCAATTATGCTCGTATATGGCAGTTAAACGTGAAACATCCATCATACCGTACTGAGACTTTAATGTCTCATACCGTTATAGTTTTAAATATTGCATTAGTAGCCAATAGTATTAGAAAGCGTCGACACACGGTATCGGCGCATCCACAATAGATAATAAAATAAGGGCTTTACCGGCGGCGTCACGATCAACCTACAATTAAAACGCACTAAATCACCAAATGTCCTCATTTTCTGCCACACTTTATTCTCGAGACGATTGCCCACTGTGCGATGAAGCCTATGAAATACTTGATATGTACGGCTTCTCCATAGAGACCATTGATATCTCGCAGGACTCAAAATTACTTGACAAATACGAAATGTGCATTCCCGTCGTCGAGATTGATGGAAAGGTTCGTTTCCGTGGTAAAATCAATGAAGTCCTACTACGCCGTCTTATAGGAAGCCGTTTGTGAACAAACCATTTCAATCTCAGCTCGGTGTATTCGCTAAATATTGGGAACCCGGCCAAGTCAAAACTCGACTCGCACGCGATACGAACCATGAATTTGCGGCAAGTGTCTATCGGCAATTTATCCGTGCGACGCTGGAAACAGCTAGCGGCATTGCCCAGCGCAGTGTACTGGCTTTTACTCCAACGAACCAATACGCCGAGTTTTTTCAATGCCTACCCGATGGCTGGACCATGGTTGCCCAAGCCACGGGCGATCTCGGAGAACGTATGCACGCATATTTCGCCGATGCACATGCCCACCAAATCGAAAAAGTTGTTCTTATCGGCAGCGACAGTCCACACTTACCCGCGGCAATACTCGAGCACGCATTTGATCAACTTGATGCACATCAGTGTGTCATCGGCCCCGCCCGCGACGGCGGATATTATCTCATCGGAGCACGTAATATTGTACCACCCGTGTTTGAAAATGTTGATTGGTCCACCGACCAAGTACTGCAACAGACAATCGCTACCTTGCAAGATGCTGACATATCCTACTCGCTGTTACCTCCCTGGCTCGACATCGATACGATTGATGATTTCCGCGAATTACAGCAGGACCTCGAACACAGTGGACACTGGCTTTGTGATGAACTCAATACACTGCAGCAGGAGTTTTTGTCATGAGCCACGGGCAACACGATGTGTTAATTATTGGCGCAGGTGTGATTGGGTTGTCGCTCGCGTGGGAACTATCCAATCGAGGCAAAACCATCCATGTAATCGATGCAAACTTACCCGGTCGTGAAGCTTCATGGGCAGGCGGCGGAATCTTACCAGATGCAAGTTTTCAACACGCCTTGGATCCGCTTGAAAAACTCCGCGGACTCAGCCACCAACTCCATCCAATATGGGCGGATCGCCTGAAAATTGAAACGGGCATTGATAACCACTTTGAAGTTTGTGGTGGCGTACATGTCGCGCGCCGCACGGGTGAAGCAGCCGCCCTAGCAGGGTTGCTGGCCACCTTGCCCGCAGAAGGTATCGCCGTTGAAAAACTCAACTCACAACAATTGCGCAAGCTCGAGCCTACGTTGGATCCTGATCAATTTCTGGCGGCCTATTATCTGCCCAATGAGGCGCTGCTACGAAATCCGCGACATTTACAAGCGTTGGTTGCGGCATGTGAGAAGAACGGAGTGCTCATTACCCCTCATTGTGCTGTCACCGATATTCCGACCAATCTAGGACATATCCAGAGCGTGCCTTCGCCACTGGGATCGCTGAAGGCTAAGCAAATATGCATTACCGCCGGCGCTTGGTCAGCCATGCTATTGCAACAGTTGAATATTGAAAATGGTATTGTTCCTATACGTGGTCAGATGCTGTTGTATCAGGCAGCGTCAGGAACCATCAATCGAGTGATCAATGAGGGGTCACGTTATGTGATTCCACGGAGAGATGGACATATTTTAGTTGGCTCGTGCGAAGAAGAAGTCGGATTCGCAAAAGGAACGACTCCACAGATGCTC
>JABHUV010000330.1 GCA_018658605.1 Planctomycetaceae bacterium
CCATTTTCCATATCGCGCGGCCCCACTTCGATTCGAATCGGGACGCCTCGCTTTACGTGATACCATTTCTTTTCACCACCACGTAAATCTCGCTCATCAATGAACACGCGGATATTGCTGTCTGCAAATTGTTGGTTTTTCAGATCTGCTACAAGCTCCTCACAATATTGCATCACGGCATCACGCGTCTCGTCACCTTTGATAATCGGCAAGATGACGATCTGTTGTGGGGCAAGTTTTGGTGGTAACACTAAACCATCGTCATCGCTGTGCGTCATGATTAGGGCGCCGACGAGTCGAGTGGACGCTCCCCATGATGTTGTCCAAGCATGTTGTTGCAACCCTTGCTTGTCTTGGTACATAATTTTCTGAGCCTTTGCAAAATTCTGACCTAGAAAATGTGAAGTCCCTGACTGGAGCGCTTTTTTATCTTGCATCATTGCTTCGATCGTGAGCGTCGATACAGCACCGGGAAATCGCTCGTCTGCTGTCTTCTCGCCTTTAATCACCGGCATCGCCATAATGTTCTCAGCAAACTCGGCGTACACATCCAGCATCAACCGAGTTTCTTCCAATGCTTCTTCTTCGGTGGCATGACAAGTGTGACCCTCTTGCCATAGAAATTCAGTGGTCCGCAGAAACATCCGCGTCCGCATTTCCCAACGGACTACATTCGCCCATTGGTTGATTTTAATGGGTAAGTCACGATAAGACTGCACCCATTTCGCATACATACTTCCAATAATTGTTTCGCTCGTTGGTCGTACAATCAATGGTTCTTCTAGTGGACCAGCAGGGACTAATCCACCGTCAGAACCTGGCTCCAAACGGTGATGCGTTACCACGGCACACTCTTTGGCAAAGCCCTCAACATGCTCAGCCTCTTCTTCTAGAAAACTCAATGGTATAAATAGCGGAAAGTAAGCGTTGACGTGACCCGTTTCTTTGAATCGTTTATCCAAGGCTTGCTGCATGTTCTCCCATATCGCCCAACCCCACGGTTTAATGACCATGCAACCTCGTACCGGAGAGATCTCCGCTAAATCCGCTTCTCGGATTACCTGTTGATACCACTGTGGGTAATCTTCTGCGCGAGTTGGAGTGATTGCTGTTTTTGGCTGCTTCGCCATTTTTCTTTTCCGTTCTTTTCCGTTTGTGAGTAAGTTAACAATATTGGGATCGTAGCGTGACATTCTAAGTTAGGATTGGGCACTGCGACAACCAGAGAATTCAAGTAGGTCCCTTGTCGAGCCCAAGTTTTACTCTTAAATTGCCTATTCAACTTCTCTTACAACTCATTCAACGATTTTTGGCACTGCGACAATGATATGACGCGACGATTTATTAACCAACTTGGTGAAAATGAAAACATCGACCAAGTCTTTATTGCTAATGGTAAACAACTACGGCCAAACCGACAGGGCAATTTATACCTACAAGTCTCGTTGTCAGACCGCTCCGGCATCGTTAATGCAATGCAATGGAATGCCAATCAGACGGTATACGACAGTTTTGAGAATGGTGATTATGTGATCGCCCAAGGAACCACGCAGTTCTTCAATGGTAACCTACAAATCATCGTGCAAAAACTTACCAAAGCTGATCCTGTGCGAGTTGATGAGGCTGAATTTCATGTATTGTCTAATGAAGGCATTGGACAACTGCTGGTGCAATTGCGGCAATTTGTGGACTCAATAAGTAACGCCCAACTAAAATCACTCGCCTGTTTTTATCTCGACAACGACGAACTAGCGTCAAAACTTAGCCAAGCCCCCGCTGGTGTTAAGAATCACCATGCGTACCAAGGAGGGTTGATTCACCATATCGTGTCTTTGATGGAATTAGTCGATGTGGTTGCGCCAAAATATCCTGATGTGGATCGCGACCTAGTCTTGATCGGAGTACTGCTGCATGATTTATCAAAAATCGATGAGCTGTCCTATGAGAAAGGATTTGAGTATACGGACGAGGGGCAACTCGTGGGACATCTAGTGATGGGTGTTGAATTACTAGGAAAAATGATCCGTGATTGGGAAACTGCTAACAGCGATGTGTTTCCCAAAGATTTGGCCATTCAACTCAAGCATTTAATTGTTAGCCATCATGGCGAGTATGAGTATGGAAGCCCAAAGCTACCAATGACGCTCGAGGCGGTCATGCTACACTTTTTGGACAACATGGACGCAAAGCTATTTCAGTTTAGCCAAGCCATGTCCTCAGAAGCAAACCCCGACAGCCAATGGACGCCTTATATTGCCTCCATTGGCCGCAGGTTATACAAAAACTCTCGCGGCTAGCTCAATTCTCTACCGTCAGCATCTTTCAAGCCCCCAGTGAGAATCATAATAAAATCGTAGATTGTCCAGAGTCCACATCCACCAAGTGTTAATATCTGAATAATACCGATGTTTGTATAGCCAAGATAGAATCGGTGGGCGCCTATGACGCCCAAAAACCAACATAACAATGCAGCTGGGATTTTTTGCTTGTCACTCTTGCTACTTTCACTGGCGACTGGCGCCGGTGTGACGGGTTGTTCTGGTGTATCTGACATATCTCATTTCCTCTCAATTAAAGTCCATTAATAAAAAATACCTTGATTTAACATTTCGCCAAAAAACCGTTTTCTGTCTACCTATATCTATCTATTCGCAGAGAGTCAAAAAATATTTGGTGGAATAGTTAAAAAACTTAACTTATCTGGTATTTCACCGTAAAAATTGGTGCTATTTACTTTAACTCAATTCACGACCTTGGTCATCTTTGACACCTCCGGTTAGAATCATGATGAAGTCAACGATCGTCCAAACTCCGCATCCGCCCAATGTTAACAACTGAATAACCCCAATTCCTATGTGTCCCAGATAGAATCGGTGAACGCCAAAGGCACCTAAGAACCAACACAACAGCGCGGCGACGATTTTTTGCTTGTCACTCTTGCCACCTCCGCCAGCATAACCAGCTGGAGCCATCATCCCCGGCATTGGTTGACCCGGCATTGGTTGACCCGGCATTGGTTGACCCGGCATTGGTTGACCCGGCATTGGTTGACCCGGCATTGGTTGACCCGGTGCAGGTGCTGCAAAAGGCGATACAGGAGCTACAGGAGCTACAGGAGCTACAGGAGCTACAGGAGCTACAGGAGCTACAGGAGCTACAGCGGGACTTGGTGCAGGCACTGTCATCTCGATGCCACAAGAACATTTTGCTTGTTTACCCGCTAATGAGTCATCAAGCGTATAAGATTTTCCACATTGGGCACAATTAAACGTGATAGCCATAAATAAAATACTTAAATAATAAAACGGATAAATAGAACAAAATCAACAAATCAAAATAACCCCATAGCTCTAAGCCTATCACAAACAACCATTAAAAAAAACAATAATTCACTTGAAATCGATTTCACCGGAGCCAGTGGAAGTTTTCTAGTACAAGCACTGTCATCTCGGTGTCACAAGACCATTTAGCGAGATTACACACCAATGAGTCATCAAACCGGTAAGATTTTTCACATTGGGTGCATTTAAACGTAATAGCCATAGATGAAATACTTAAATAAGCATAAAACGGATAAATAGAAATTACAACAAATACAGATGAATGCAAATTCGTAGCTTTAAACCTATCATAAAGCAACGTGGAACAATTACCCTAATAGAACCAATCTGAGGATCGAACGTGGAATCACAGGATCTGGAACAACGAATACTCCAGCACGTAAACCAAGCCAATTACAAAGCAGTCAAACCTACGGCCATCGGTCGTAAGTTGCGACTTTCAGCTGAAGAACAAAAAACCGTACGTATGACGGTTAAACGTTTGGTCAAAAAGAAAAAACTAAAATACGGCCCGCGACATCTCGTCTTGCCTGTACAACAATCCGCCAAGGAACGCAAGGTAACTGCTCAAGTGAGCGCCCCCGTTGACAGTCAGAATGACAATCCCGAAAGCGCCACGCCAGTTGCACTGTCTACCCAGCGCGATACTGCGAAAACCAAAGAATCCGTAGAAGATACAAAATCTGCATCTTCCGAACAGCACGCTGAAAATACGATGCTCGGTACATTTTCTCGGGCTGCTGGTGGATTTGGTTTTGTGCGCCCCGCGGGTACAGACCGAGCGGCTGGTCGAGATCATGATATTTTTATCGCCGCTCATGATTCGCTCGCCGCTTGCCAAGGAGATACTGTTCGAATCCAAGTTGGTCGGCCGGGGAGTCAACATCAAGGACGAGCGTCGGGAAAGCAGAATCACAACCAAACCCGTGGACGGATCATCGAGATCGTCACGCGCGTGCGTAATCAATTTGTAGGGACTTACCGCGAAAAAGCCAATCGTGGTTCCGTAAGTGTCGACGGAAATCAATTCGAACGCCCTATCCCTGTCGGTGATGCTGGTGCCAAACGAGCTGTCATCGGTGACAAAGTTGTCATTGAAATGGTTCGTTTTCCCAGTAGTCAAGACAACGGCGAAGCAGTGCTGACTGAAGTGCTCGGTGCCCGCGGAGAACCCGGCGTTGACACGCAGATGATCTTACACGAGTTCATGATCCGCCAAGAATTTTCGGAAGAAGTTCTTGACGACGCGCGTGATCAAGCCGGCCAGTTTGATGAAAATGATCTCACCGACCGCGACGACCTAACCGCCAACACAATTATTACCATTGACCCCGTCGACGCACGAGATTTTGACGATGCCATTTCGCTGGAAAAAATAGAAAACGGACACTGGCGCCTAGGCGTGCACATCGCCGATGTTGCACACTTCGTCCCCGTCGGAAGCAAACTCGATGTGGAAGCTAAACTCCGAGCAACAAGTGTCTACCTTCCAGACCTCGTCGTTCCAATGTTACCAGAGATCATTTCCAACAACTTAGCTAGCTTGCAACCCGACCGTAATCGCTATGCAACCACAGCAATCATCGAGTTCAATCCAGAAGGAATCCCGATCGCAACCGACGTCAAAAAGACGGTCATCCGCAGTTGCCGACGGTTTACCTACGAAGAAATCGATGACTTCTTAGATAACCGCAGCAAGTGGCAAGAAACTCTCGACAAAGATGTCTACTTCCTACTCGAACGCATGCATGAATTGGCGATGCGATTGCGCGGCCGACGGTTGGAACATGGTTCCCTGGAAGTTGGACTACCCGAAATCAAGATCGACTTAGATGGCAACGGTGAAGTTGCCGGCGCTCATCGGACCGTTAATACTGAGAGTCATCAAATTATCGAAGAATTCATGCTCGCCGCAAATCAAGCCGTGGCGACATTGCTAAATGACCGCGAGTTAAAGTTCTTGCGGCGAATTCATCCCGACCCCACTAAACGAAAACTTGTTAACCTCACTAAGTTCGCGCGGGAGATCGGAATCAAAACGGACGATATCACTAGCCGTTTCCAAATCCAAGAAGTTGTTAATCAATCTATTGGTAAACCGTACGAACAAGCCGTTGGCTTGACTGTCTTGCGAAGTTTGCAAAAGGCTATCTATGGCTGCGAAGAAGAACGACATTATGCACTGAACTTCACCCATTACTGTCACTTCACTTCTCCCATTCGACGTTACCCCGACCTGACGATTCACCGACTATTAAATCAAGTCATCGCGGCCAAACCTATCGTTCAGGACATCCCTAAAATCACCGAACTCGGCGACCATTGTTCGGACCGAGAACAAAATGCTGAGCGGGCAGAACGAGAACTCAAAAAATTGAAACTTTTGAACTACTTGGACGCTCGCAAAGGCGAAGAGATGGTGGTGTTAGTTACTGGAGTAGAAAAGTTTGGACTGTTTGTACAAGGAGTACAAGTCCCAGCGAGCGGGTTAATCCATGTCGCTACGCTGCGAGATGACCACTATTCTTTGGAACAGGGTACGCATGTGCTTGTTGGTTTTCGCAGCGGCAATTCATTCCGTTTAGGTGACACGTTGAGCATTCGCATCGGTCACATCGATCATGAAAAACGTGAAGCAAATTTCATATTTTTGAGTAAGATTGCCTCTGCTGATGGCAATGATGACTCCAAACCGCTCAGACGCTCGCGCACTTCCAAAAGCAAGGGAAAAGGGAAATCCGGTAAACGCAAAGGCTCGATTCGTCGCGGCGGAAAAAAACGCGGCAGCCCGCGAGGCAAACGCCGCCGCTAAGCACAGCATTTCCCCCGCTAACATAATCAGATGTTGGAAATTACCCAAATCCCATATTCGCGCAGATTTGTGGTTGAATTCATTCGAAATTTCTCAAAAATAAACGTCACCGGTCGGCTACCCCGATAGGTCTTTTTGATGCGCCAAACATCCGCCTAACCCGCTTTTTTTTTGACAGGTTTGCGATAGAATACAGGCGTCATTTTTTGCCAACACCACACACATAGTCAACTTTATCGCGTTTGATAGAATTCTTGTTATGGATAACCAACTACTTCAAACACCACTGTATCAATGGCACGTTGACCAAGGTGCACGTATGGTTGATTTTGCAGACTGGTCAATGCCAGTACAATATCAATCGATCGTGCAAGAACACCAAGCGACCCGTAGTGCCGTCACCATGTTTGACGTCTCGCACATGGGCAGAATCCGCTTTGACGGCCCTGGCGGCGGCGAATTACTCGATCGCTTGTTGACACGTAGCGTGCTAGATATGCAACTGGGGCAAGTCCGTTATTCGCTGATTTGTAACCACGAAGGCGGAATCCTCGATGATGTCTTGATCTACCATTTGGAATCACCTACCGGCGTGCGATATTTTTTACTAGTCGTCAATGCATCAAACCGTCAAACAATCGTTGAATGGATTACAGCGCAATGGCCCGATGAATCTGTTGTTGAAATGCAAGACCGCACCGTGGACACCGCCATGCTCGCAGTCCAAGGACCAGCAGCACTCGAGACCTTGCAACCGTTGTTTGATTTCGATATTTCAACCATGAAATACTTTCGAGCCAAAGTTACCAACCAAATGAAAAAACCCTGTATTCTGAGCCGTACCGGCTACACCGGCGAGGATGGATTCGAGTTGATTTTAAAAGCAGACCAATCGCTACAAGTGACACAAAACATCTTTGCGGCTGGCCGAACCCATGACATCTCCCCAGCTGGACTCGGAGCGCGTGATACATTAAGAATGGAATCTGCCATGCCGCTCTACGGGCACGAACTCAATGAACAACTCAATCCACTTGAAGCTGGACTGGGGTTTGCCGTTAATTTCCAAGACCAAGCGGGTAACGACCGTGACTTTATCGGCTGCCAAGCAATTCGACAAACAAAGACCGACGGCGTGCAACGCACGCGCATTGGAATCCAGTTAGAAGGAAAGCGAGCCGCTCGTGAAGGTTATGCTATTTATTGTGATGGACACGCCATTGGTGAGGTCACCAGTGGTTCCTTTTCACCAACACTTCAACATCCCATAGCAATGGGATATGTTAACCAACTCGACCTGCCACTGGGATCTGCGCTTGAAATCGATGTTCGTGGCAAGATGCTGCCTGCAATCACCTGTCAGCTCCCGTTTTATAAACGTACTTAATTGAATCAAAACAGACCTTACAATGTGCTCGGTCACACACTTGGCCGCTAATGTTAATACAACATAAGGAACGATTAAATGAATGCTGAAGAACTATTATATTGCCCAACTCATGAATGGGTCAGTACCACTGAAGAAAACGGAGAGAAGATTGCTACCGTTGGTATCTCTGCGTTTGCAGTAGAACAACTTACCGATCTCGTTTATATGGAATTGCCTAGTGTCGGTAATCAAGTAGCAGCGGGACAAGAGTTCGGTGAAGTGGAATCGGTCAAAGCGGTGAGTCCTTTGTACAGTCCCGTTTCTGGGGAAGTGATCGCTGTGAATGACGAACTGACCGATCAGCTCGAAACTCTCAATGACGACCCCTATACTGCCGGTTGGATTATGAAGGTCAAGCTTTCTGGAGCTTTACCAGATAACCTACTCGATTTTGCTGCTTATCAAAAACAGTGTGCCGAGTCTTCTTAAAACCCTCTCCTAACAATACGACCACAAGATATACCTCGAAACAAAACACAGATATGCCGTACGTTTTTAATACTGATGATGAACAAGCCGAAATGCTCGCAGCAATCGGTGCTGCATCCATCGACGAACTGTTCGACTGCATCCCACAAGATATGCAATTAAAGCGAGCGTTGAATATTCCCGCTGGTCTTGGAGAAATGGAACTGACTGCTCATTTACAGGCACTGTCGGTACAAAACAAAAGCATTAATGAGCAAACCTGCTTTTTGGGTGGTGGTAGTTACGATCATTTTGTACCCGCTGTTGTTGATGCTTTGGCTTCACGCGGGGAATTCTATACGTCCTACACTCCTTACCAACCAGAAGTAAGTCAAGGCAACCTACAAGTCATGTTTGAATATCAAACATTGATCTGCCAACTTACCGGAATGGACGTCTCCAATGCCAGCTTGTATGACGGCGGGACAGCCGCCACTGAAGCGATGTTGATGGCGATGAGGATCACTCGCCGCAACAAAAAGGTTGTCGTCGCCAGCAGCGTCCATCCAGAGTACCGACAAATACTAGAAACTTATTTCGCTTGTATTGGCACAGAGATGGTCGTCGTCGAATGCAGTGCCGGAACAACACCAGCGGCGGCAGTTGCCCAAGTGGTCGATGAAGAAACCGCTGCGGTTCTGATTCAAAATCCGAATTTTTTTGGTAACGTCGAGGATATGGCGACGATTTCGGAAATAGCACATGCCCAGGGTGCACTGCTCGTATGCAGTGTTGACCCCATCAGCTTGGGTATTTTACAGCGTCCCGGAGATGCTGGAGTGGATATCGTTGTGGCCGAAGGTCAATCACTTGGAACTCCCCTACTCTATGGCGGCCCCTATTTAGGTATCATGGCCTGTCGTGAATCTTTCGTACGACGACTACCAGGGCGAATCGCCGGAGAAACCGTTGACCGCAATGGTAAGCAATGCTGGGTGTTAACATTGCAAACTCGAGAGCAACACATTCGTCGAGAAAATGCGACCAGCAATATCTGTACAAACCAAGGGTTGTTTGCACTGCGAGCAGCTATTTATCTGTCTGTAATGGGACCACAAGGCATGCAAGACGTAGCAAACCTCTGCACTCAAAAAGCACACTATGCCGCCCAAGAGTTAATACAACATGACCGATTTGAACTAGCGTTCTGTGACGGGTTTTTTAAGGAGTTCGTTGTACGAGATACTCAAAACGATGTGCAACAACTGCTGCAGCAAGCTTGCAAGAACAACATCCTTGCCGGTCTGCCATTAGGACAATGGTACGACGAATTGGAAGATTGTATGTTGATTACCCTCACTGAAAAACGAACAAAACAGGAAATAGATGATCTCGTCAATGTCCTTACTCAGTAAACACAGAGCCCAAACAATTGTTAGCGAACATGAATCATTGAAGACACCGACAAACCGATAGCCAAAAACAAATACAATCATGCGTAACACTCAAGCCACCAATCTGATTTTTGAACTTTCTCAGCCCGGCCGTGGCGGGGTTTGTATCGCGGCAAGTGATGTACCGGAACAGGATTCTGCAAAATGGTTCCCAGCAGGTGCGCTCGCAGCATCTGCACCACCACTGCCTGAACTTACCGAGCCAGATGTTGTGCGACACTTTACAAACCTCTCTACCCTCAACATGAGTGTCGACACACATTATTACCCACTCGGCTCCTGCACCATGAAATACAACCCCAAACGCAACGAGCGAATCGCAGCGTTTGATGGACTGGCACAAATCCACCCCTATCAACCTGATGAAACTGTGCAAGGAATGCTACAACTACTCTATGGTCTACAAGATATGCTCGCCGAAATTTCCGGCTTACCCGTTGTGTCGCTGCAGCCTGCTGCTGGAGCCCATGGCGAGTTGACTGCACTGATGGTGGCGGCGGCATATTATCGTGAGCGTGGTGAAAAACGCACAACAGTACTGGCCCCAGATAGTGCTCACGGTACAAACCCAGCGAGTGCTCGCATGGCAGGATTTGATTTTGTAACCATTCCGAGTTGCAGCGATGGTCGAGTCGATATCGAGAAACTCAAAGAACATCTGAATGACCAAACCGCAGTATTTATGATCACCAACCCAAGTACGTTGGGGTTGTTTGACGATCAAGTCCAAGAAATTTCTGATTTGGTGCACAAAGTCGGAGGGCTCATTTACCTCGACGGGGCGAACATGAATGCCATCTTGGGAATCACTCGACCTGGTGATTTCGGAGCTGATCTGATGCACTTCAATCCACATAAAACATTTAGTGGACCACATGGCGGGGGAGGTCCGGGGGCTGGTCCGATTTGTGTAACCGATGAACTAGGAGCTTACTTACCCAAACCAATCGTTGGATTCGATGATGGTTCACAAACCTATTTCCTTGATAACAATCGCCCGCAGTCTATTGGCCGAGTTCGTAGTTTTTTCGGCAACGTTGGGGTATTAGTGAGAGCGTATAGCTATATCTTGTCACATGGTCCAGTCGGACTAAAACGGATTGCTGAAAATGCTGTGCTCAATGCAAATTACTTGCTGAGTCAAGTCAAAGGATTTCTTGATGTCCCCTTGGGAAATCGCTGCATGCACGAGTTTGTCGCTAGTGCCGAATCGGTTGGCAAACAGAATGGTCTCAATCAACCCGCTATGGATATCGCTAAACGATTACTCGATTATGGATATCATCCGCCGACTGTCTATTTTCCGTTGACCGTGCATGAAGCGATGATGATGGAACCGACCGAAACGGAAAGCAAACAAACGCTCGACGCCTTTGCCAAGACGCTTGAGTCCATTGCACAAGAATCCCCCGAATTGCTAGCCACGGCTCCTCACTCAACCATCATCAGTCGCCCTGATGAAGTGCAAGCCGCACGAAAGCCCATAATGAAATGGACTCCCAAACAGGATTAACATTCCCCGAGATGCGGTTGATTCTAGATCCACCTCAATCCGGTAGCTGGAATATGGCTGTCGATGAAATGCTATTGCTCACGGCTCAAGTAAACAAACAAGCCATCCTGCGGCTCTATCAATGGAATCCCGCCACGCTATCGTTAGGCTATTTTCAATCCTATGAGGAAACACAAAAGCATGAAGGTGCCCAACATGTTCCATGGCTTAGACGCTCAACCGGTGGAGGAGCCTTACTGCACGATCAAGAACTAACCTACAGCTTCATTTTTCCCAGTCAATATCTTTCATCACAACAAATCGCGCACGCCTATGATCTTGTGCACAAATCATTAATTGACACGTTGCAACAGTTCGACATTCAAGCAACAACCGCAAATGCAACACAGACGAAAGACGAACAACAAGATTCCTTCCTATGTTTTCAAAGACGTTGCACATGTGACGTATTGCTAAACGATTTTAAGATAGCCGGTAGCGCACAACGGAGGTGTCGCCATTATGTACTGCAACACGGCAGTGTACTGATAGGACAATCGGTATTTGCACCTGAATTGCCAGGTATCCACGAATTGAGCAATTCAGATATGAACGCGGATATATTGCAGGCAGCGTGGGTGCCAAATCTGCAGAAATTATTTGACACTGTTTTCATCGAAAAACCGTTATTAGATGATGAAACATCCGTTGCCACTTCGATCCAAGCATCTAAATTTGAAGCCGACACTTGGAATATGAAACGATAACACAAACCCTCTATTGGGGGGGGTGTTACAATTGACATTGACCCGCCTTATTGCTAATATCTTGTAATAAGTAACAACACTTGTCTTGTATTTTTCCAAAATACTAGTCCACAACCAACTTGCCACATTTTATTTTTCCCGTGGTAAAATAATACGAGTATTTCCTTTTGGGTTTAATTTTGGGATAATACTAATGACTTCACAGGTGTGACTTATGGTTTGATTGACGTCGCCTTGTTCTTATTTTATCCTTTTGTCGTCAAACCTAAAGTGATCAATGTATGAAAGCTAAACTTTGCGTCTTAAAAGGGCCAAATGAAGGCAAAGAGATTACAATTTCCGTTTCCAAGTTTTTCATTGGACGCGGCGAGGATTGTCATTTGCGGCCCAAAAGTGATGCTATCAGCCGCCACCACTGCGCAATCATTATTACTGATTCTCAGATTGTAATCCGTGATTTTGGTAGTAAAAACGGTACGTTTGTTAATGACCAACGAGTGGAAAATGTTGCTATTCTTAACAATGGTGACAAATTAATCGTTGGCCCTCTCTCATTTAAACTCGTTCTCGATCATAGTCTTGGTGGTACAAAACAACCGAAGGTTCAGGGTGTGGAAGACGTTGCCCAGCGAAGTGCTTCGCGCAACTTGGAAGCCGGTAGTTCTGATGATGACAGTATTGCAAGCTGGCTAGAAACTTCGATTCTCGAAGATATGAACATCGACGATTCGGATACCGTCACGCGTCAATTCAAACTCGAAGACACAAACAAACTCGAGTCACTTGTAGAAGTTGAAGGATCGACTGACGACGCCGAAGAAGAAGATTCCACAGTAGACGACAGTGAGGTAACATCAGGGAAAAAACGCAAAGCGATTAAACTCCCCGAACGCCCGCCGGAAGCCGAAAGCTCGGAAGACTCCAAGCAGGCTGCCGAAGATATGCTGCGAAAATACTTCAACCGCTCCTAATGCTGGTCCGCTGCAGAAAAGCACGAGGACTGCCTCTACGCAGGCATATTATAGTATTTGGGGATAGAATTTCATTCGACGTCCTGAGCCGCTACTCCCTATAACCGTAAATATCCCGTAATCCGTAAACTTTCGCAAAACCCACCAGTTTTCCTAACCGTTACATCTTTTCTCTCTTATCTCTCCTGCCTGACCGGCAAAGATGTGGAATCTTTACAGTGTCTCAAGTGTGCCACAACTTCAACGTTGTCCCGCTCGAATCAAAACGCGAATCCAATCTAACACCAAGAACACCATCAAAGTTTAGGGAGAGAAGAAGATGAATAACTCAGCAGACACAATGAAAAAAACAGCGCGCCGTCGTAACATCGATCCAACAACATGCGAGCGAGACTACTCCAGCGAAGAACGTGAATTCATGATGGCCTATGAAGCCTATAAACGCAGTAGTGGGCGTAATTTTCCAACATGCAGCGAAATTCTAGAAGTCGTTCGCAACCTGGGATACTCTAAAACTGCCATTTAAGCTACTGCTCAAGATAATTAATCTTGCCCGCAATACGTCTAATCGCTAATCTTCTTAACGCAAATCGTTTTTCAAGCGGGAAGATTATGTATCAGTTATCCAACCAACGCCGTCATCAATACGGTCGATATATCCAATTCGTCGCAACCATTCTATTTCTATCAAGCATCAGTCTTCATATAGGTTGCGGCTTAACAGCAAATGGCTGGAATGAACAGGGAGTCGGATTATTCCAGACGGGAAACTACCCCGCTGCAATTGAACGATTCCAATATGCACTGGGCACTGACGAAACCAATGCGGATGCGTATTACAATCTCGCTTCCGTCTACCATCGCATGGGTACAAAAAGTCGTGATAGTGGATTCCTCCAAGAATCCGAAGCCCTCTACAATCGCTGCTTGGACCTCGACACGGACCATAGCGATTGTCACCGTGGACTCGCCGTCTTATTAACTCAAACCAATCGTAAACAAGAAGCATTTGACTTGCTGGCAAATTGGGGCAAAGATCGACCACACCTCGCAGATCCAGAAGTTGAACTAGCGCGTCTATACCAAGAGTCCGGCGACGAACCGGCTGCCAGAAAACATCTTGAACAAGCATGTTCCATCGACCGCAATCACCCGCGCGCATGGAAAGCACTGGCAGCTCTTAACGACTCCCAAGGTAACACCGAACTAGCCTTAGCTCAGTATCAAAGGTCTTATATCTTAGACAACCACCAAACGGAACTCGCAACACGAATCGCATCACTGAACCAACAACTCAGAAATAGCTCCACCGAAGCCGCCAACACTCGTATGGCGAACGAAAACGTCTCCCGCGGACGCTATTAATAGACGCATTCAAATACTACCTACAAGCCAAGAAAAAAAGGGGGGGTAGGGCCCTGTGGCTGTCATTTTTCACCGATAAACCGTCAGCACCCGCGCACCTCTACGTCAGGTGTGTACAGAATCGCAATCTGACTCTAAAATCGCAACTTAGAACCTTCTTTTTTTCACGCATGCTGCCCTACTAATGCCCAACTACGATCGCACCTTTAATTTTAGTGCTGGCCCTGCCGGGTTGCCATTGCCCGTCCTTGAGCAAGCTCAACTGGAAATGCTTAACTTTCGCAGTTGTGGAGCAAGCATCCTTGAAATCAGCCATCGCAGTGCCACCTTTAGCGATGTGCTAGACTCCGCTCGAAATGGCATCCGGCAACTACTTGGAGCCAATGATGATTTCGAAGTGCTATTTTTGCAGGGCGGCTCACGACTACAGTTTTCGATGGTCCCGATCAACCTTCTCCAATCTGAAACAGACCGAGGAAACTATGTTGTCACTGGAACTTGGAGTGACAAAGCGCTCCAAGAAGCCGCTAACTGCCATGCGACCGACATAATTTGGTCCGGACAAAAAAACGGCTACAGCGATTTACCAGACCAAACAGACCTACAGTCACTCGTCACGAACGACGCCGCTTACGTCTACTACACCTCCAACGAAACTATTCAAGGCATTCAATTCCAAGACGATTTGAGTTTCGCTTCGGTGCCCACGATCTGTGACGCTTCGTCAGACTTGCTCAGTCGCCCCATCGACATAAATAAATATGGAATGATTTACGCCTGTGCCCAAAAAAATGCTGGGCCAGCCGGAGTAACGATTGTCGTGATACGCAAGGATCTACTGAATCCCACCATCAACGAATGCCCCAGCTATCTGAATTACCGCAATCATGCCGACGCTAATTCAATGTACAACACTCCACCTACATTTGCGATTTATATGGTCGACTTAGTATGCCAGTGGCTGCTCAACGATATCGGTGGCCTTGAAAAAATGAACCAAATCAATCGTAAAAAAGCGGAACTACTCTATGCAGCCATTGATGAGCGACCGGACATGTACTCTGGGCACGCAGCACCCGCAAACCGCTCACTCATGAACGTAACATTTCGCTTGCCTAGTCAGGAACTTACCGATTTATTTCTAAAACAAGCCAATGATCAGGGCTTAACCAGCTTACAGGGCCACCGCAGCGTCGGCGGCATTCGTGCCTCGATCTATAATTCCATGCCACATGAGGGAGTATTAGCCCTTCGTGATTTCATGAATTCGTTTTATACTCAACACAGCTGTTCGCGTTAGCAACACCCCCGTGTAACACTACACTTGTCGCGCAAAATGTAAAACCACCTCGGGTTAAACGCACATCGTCCACAAGACTCACACCATGCCAAAAATCATTATACTCGACAATATCGCCCAACAAGGGCTTGCCATTCTAGAGCAACATGCCGACATCGAATATGAAGTCTGCACAGATCTCGCAGGTGACGATTTACGCACTGCCTTGCTCGAGGCTGATGGAGCGATTTGCCGCAGTGGAGTAACATTGACCGAAAAATCGCTGATCGGCAATTTACGCCTCAAAGTTATCGTACGGGCCGGTGTCGGAACGGACAATATCGACAAGGCTGCTGCCACTCGACAGGGTATCATTGTCATGAACACTCCGACTGGGAACACATTTAGCACGGCCGAACACACATTGACGTTGTTGCTGGCCCTTTCGAGAAACGTAGCGCCTGCCTTTCACAGCCTCCAAGCGGGGAAATGGGATCGTAAAAAGTACATGGGTACGCAACTCGCTGATAAGGTCCTCGGTATTGTTGGCCTCGGTCGTATCGGCATCGAAGTAGCCAAACGTGCCAAAGCATTCCAGATGGAATTGATTGGGTATGATCCATTTCTAACGAACGAACAAGCCGCCAAAATTGGTGTCAAGCTTTGCGATACAGTGCATGACATGTTGCCACGTGTTGACTACTTAACGGTCCATACTCCATTGACCCCAGAAACCACCGGGCTCATCGGCCATGAAGAACTCAAGATCA
>JABHUV010000207.1 GCA_018658605.1 Planctomycetaceae bacterium
GCTTGCACTGGGACTTCCGGGTGTCCAGATGACAGGTAGTGGCAGTACGTTTTATTTGATTTGTAGCCACGCTCGACAAGCAAGAAATATCGCTGAGAAGTTATCCCACCGTGGGCACGCAGCAGTATTTCATACTCGGACGCTATCACAGCGATCCTTGAATATCGATTCCGCACAAGCTTTATTCCCTCTTGAGCAACCTTGTGTCGGATTGAGCCCTTAATGAAAAACAACGTCACTGAAAATAATTTATTGTCCGCTAGTTTTATGTTGTGAGAATGCGTATCGAACCCAAATATTGCTGGCCAGCAAAGGCAGCAGGAGTTTCAATATCGTGGAAATTACTGAAGTCAGAGTTAAGTTGATGGAAAATTCAGATGACCGTCTACAAGCGTTTTGTAGCGTTACGTTTGACGATTGTTTTGTGGTTCGTGATTTGAAAATAATCGAGGGTTCCAGTGGACCTTTTGTGGCTATGCCAAGTCGTAAAATGACTGTGCATTGTCCTCGGTGTCATTGCAAAAACCATTCTCGTGCGGCCTACTGCAATCAATGCGGAGAGCAGCAACAACAGGGCACTGGCGAACGCAATGATGATTCGCGGGGGAAACTATACGCTGACATAGCACATCCAATTAATGCTGAATGTCGTGAGATTATCCAAGAAAAAGTGATTCAGCAGTATCGCGCAGAATTGGAGTATCGGGATCAGAAATCGAGCGATTCTTTTCAGCGGCAAGATGCGATCACGGCTGAAGAACCGTCGCCAGTGCAGGGGCCACACCAGAGTTGCCCGCAAGAAGCAGTTGAGCCACCACGGCAAAGCGATGATGGCTTTGGCCAAGGGATTTTTCCCTAGGGTCAGTCCCGGTGGATGTCCGTTGACGAAAAACGGTTGATTTGACGACAACAATTGGCGCCATTGTACTAAAATCCGACTCCCACGTCTGATGCTTTCGCTTCGGCGATGCCGGCGACCGTTGGTAGCAGATCGGGCACGAATAGTTGGGTGATGATACTACCGAAGATCATAACAAATCCGAGCAGCGCCATGATGCCGTAGCCACCCACATATTTCCGACGCATAAAACACCAGACGACGTTGTAAATCGGTAGAGTGGATGCGAGTATGGCGTGCACCATTTCGTCTTTGATAGCTTGCAAAGCGATTGAAACATGGGCGATACCATAGAAGATGATTCCCAGCCAAATTTGCAGGTTACAAAAAGCTGCTAGTCCTTTGTAGAAGCCATAGGCAGCGTAGGTGGTAATTGGCCTCTCCGCTGCCGGTGTATTCGAATCGCCAACTTGCGTAAGCAATTTGATTTGAATTGATGTGACTGGAGTCACTGCCATTGTCGGGATCCAGCAACTATTTTCAGTATTTTGTCCGTTCAACGGTTCAATATATGAGAGATCTTTTTTGGTGGCAATTACTCGGCAATACGTGCCGGCACCCACCTTTTGAGCAGCGCCCATTTCCATTTCGTTATCATTCTGTTCCCCTTCGCTAGACTGTTCAGCTTCCGTCAGGACTAGAAAATAATTGTCAAGCGGTGCACCCTCGTCAAGCTTACTAAATTCCGTACCTTGGTAGAGCGCCAGTTGGATGGTGTCGCCCTTGAGCGAAAAATAGGTCAGCGAAAAGATGGCTAAGCCGATGCCAAAGGAGATGACGTTAAAGAAAATGAACAGCCAGACCCAATAGGGAGTCGGCCCTTCAGCGTCTTTTTCTAGAATTTCTACTTCCATCTGTTCCGCAGCGGTATCGAGTTGTTCGTGCCCGTATGATCGATTGGTATATACGGCCGCTCCAAAATGTTTTTTGTCACCCTCGTCAGCTTCGCCCATCATTTGGCCAGATTCGACATTGTAGCCACATGCGAGACAGATGATTGCACCGCCAGAGATACTTGCTGTGCAATTTGGGCAGCGATAGCCTCCAGGGGTTACGGCAGTAATGCCAGCATCGCTCAGCATTTCATCAAGCATGGCGTCGACTGGAGCTTGCTGGGGCAGGGGAACTTGCAGCGGATTTTGGCAGGAAGGACATGGTACTTGCTTGCCTGCGTATTGATCGGGA
>JABHUV010000231.1 GCA_018658605.1 Planctomycetaceae bacterium
ACCAATTTGAGATCATTGGGTGACAAATGTTTGGCGACGGTCATTGCTTGATTGCTTGCTGCCGAACTCCGTCCTTTGTAGTCGTCATAGAGTGTCGTTGGTTCTGGAATAGTTTCTCCGTCGTATTTGGAGATGTGCGTTTCGCTGGGCTGCCAATTTCGATGGGGGGCCTTATGCTGATACATCAAAAAGAACGGTTGATTAGGGTTGCGAACGTCCTTGAGATATTTGAGTGCTTCGTCAGTGATAATTTCTGTGGTGTAGCCAACGTGCTTTACATTACCGGCGGGAGTTTTCATGGTTGGGTTATAGTACGGACCTTGACCAATCAAAATATGGAAATGATCAAAACCAATAGGTGTGCTTTTCAGGTGCCACTTGCCAACGACGGCCGTCTGATATCCAGATTGCTGCAGCAACTTGGAGACAGTTTGTTGTTCACCGTTAAACGTATTGCCATTGCGTACGAAACCATTGAGGTGACTATATTTTCCGGTCATAATGACAGCTCGAGCGGGGCCGCAAATGGAGTTTGTCACAAAAGCTCGGTCAAAACGCATCCCTTCGCGAGCGATGCGATCGATGTTCGGAGTTTTGTTGACTTTACTGCCGTAGGCACCAATCGCTTGATACGCATGGTCGTCAGACATGATGAATAGAATATTCGGACGTTTGGGTGCGGCAGTAACAGCAGTTGTATAAACCGTGTTGAGAATAGTGCCGACAATGAGCAACTTGGCGATACAACGAAAACTTAAATTCATGTTGGTGTGGTCCTAATGAGAATTAAACAAAACTGTGAAGAGAGGTTAAACCACGATTACTCAGCCGGAGGAGCAACCTTTATTTGAATAGTTTCTGAATTACTGACAACTTGTACTTCCGTTTTGAGGTCGGATGCAGCCGTTGCCACGAGCTTGATGTTCTTGAGGTCGCCCGGTTTTGCCTCTTTGGAGAATTGAATGGGTAAGGTGAATTCATTTACATCCGCAGCAATTTCAAGACTCGGAGCAGTGTAACCTTTAGGCAATCCACGCAGCGTGATGGTCACAGCCTTATCAAACATATCTGCGCGCGTTATTGTTCCGCTGACAGACCCCGATTCGCCTTCACCAGCAATCGCTGTAACGTTTGCAGGAGATGTGAGCTTCAAAACAAGAGCCTGTAGTGGTGTGATAGTCAGTTGTCGTGTTGTTGTTGTTGCTAAAACGTTTTTATTATCTTCCGAAAGCAGCTCCGCGATGATCGCAACGTTCCAAGGCGTTGTTCCTAAATCGTGGGGTACCCAAACATTGACCGTATGGTCATTCTTATCTGCCCCAACAAGCGGCTCCTCGACGAGTCGTAACGTGCGATCTAAGTCGTCAACCTCAACGTCTTTACCACCTTTTTTGATTTTCTTGCGTGGTTGTATTTGTGTGGAGATGAGACGCAGTTGGATGTTACCGCTAGTGTTTTCTGTACGAGTGAGGTGGACCTCTAGGGGTAAAAACTTTCCTTGTGCGACTTCTAATTCACCGGTGGGGATTCTTAAGGCCGCTGTAATGGGGCTGGCTGAAATGCGAGCGATAGCTAGCTTTGATTTTAAATAAGGTTGTACGCGATAGTGCTTACTATCGGCGCCAACGGATGCGATGGCTTGAATATTGGAGTTTTCGCCGGTACCTGTGCCTAAAAGATATGTGAGTACCGGTAGTGCGTCACCAGTTGCGGCAGAGATCGAGAGTAGCGCACGTGTAGAGCCCGCAGGGATATGGGTGCCCGAAAGTGAGATGCCGTCGGGTAGATTTGGCAGACTTAAATTGATTGGGCCGTTATATCCTTGCCGTGTAATATTTGCGAACAAGGTTTGAGTTGACCCACCAGGCACTTGAATTCGATTGATGGTGGTCGAAATTGAAAAACGTGGGGTACTCAAGTTCTGAATATCAATATGGTAGATATAATCCTCGCCGCCGCGGTTTTGTAAGTCGCTTAAAATCACAGCAATGGATTCGTTGCCTTTGGGAACGGTGATGTCGAGGCCAGGGTCAGAATTACCCGGACGGTCGTCGTTGCGGCCGAGTTGCTTGCCTTGGGCATCTTTGACGGTGAGCACCGCGTCAAGTGGCGATCCGGCTTGTCGTGCGAGAACGTTGATTCGCAGTTTGCTTCCGGGGGTGGTAGTGACAATAAATTCGTCTTGTTCACCTTTAGCACTCAGACGGCCGTTGATACCGACCGGTACGGTGCCAACCGCAGTGGCTTCTTTGGTATTATGGTTTTCCACAAATTCTGGGTGAGCACTGAACAACACGTAAGGCCGAGTACCGGTTACGTTGGGAGATGCGGGAAGTTTGAGTGGATGTGTACCGGTGGATTGATTGATATTGGTTGCGGTGTCTGTAAGATTGCCACAGATAAACTGTAGGTTGGCATCAGCATCGGCGGATGTGCCCATGGGAAAAACCATGTCGGCAAACCGCAGCTCACCAATTTTTAAGCGAAATGTCCCTTTGGCTGGGCCCTTAAAAAGGATGTCATGCAGCTCAATGGTGTAGGTGCCGTCGGTGGGTAAGGTTGTTTGGATCCGTGCATCACCGCGGAGTGTAGGTTGGGGCGGTGACCAAGCGATTTGAATTCCCTGGCTGTTATGCAAACGGAGCACAGGACGGATATCCGACCCGAGTCGTTGTCCTTCGATGTCGACGACCAGTGCCATTCCCTGTTTGCCGCTGAATGATGTCTTCAGAATGGCACCGCCTGCTAGGTTTCCGTAAACGGCAGCGGGTATGGTTTTGATAGAGTCACCAAATGCGGATTGTGACAGGTCATCAAGGGCGAAGGCGATAGGGTTGGTGATTCCTTTGTCGCTTAGGATGCGTACCCAATGAATCCCGGGAGATTCGTTAGCCGTTGTGAACTCGATAATCGCTTGTGTGTTGTTTGAACCGGCAAGTGCTTGTTGCGTGGCAATGGCAAAAGAGGCAACCAAAGTTGGATTGGGGCCTAGATCCGTTCCGGTGAATGTAATCTGAGCAGTCGTACCACTTTGGGCGCCCGGCAGGTTTGTTGAGCTTAAGTTTGGTTCAGCGATTAACCATAAAGGGCTCACAAAAAGCAATGTGGTAACACTGGCGATGATAAAATTGCAGCGCATTTGATGGCACCTATCAGGGCAACAAGTTTGTAATAAGTTAATATCTATAAATCTATACTAACTTATTACAACGATGTTGTCTCAGACTCGCTACGTATCTTGGTGCATAGATAGATCGTGCATGCCGCGCAAAAATGTTTACCTAAGCCGCAAATCGGACGCGTCTATTTGAAAGGATTGCCACCAGGAGCTGGTGCGGCAGGTGCATTAGGTGCTGGGGGACTGAGACCGGGGATTAGGTTCTTGAGTTTGTCTACAGTGCTTTCTGCGTTAGGTTCCGCGTTACCACTGTTTCCGCCGAACGGATTGAGCGAGCGAAAGATCGAGCCAAGAGTTCCACCGCCACCGTCGGCTTGAGGTACTGCTGGATTGGCAGCTGGCATGGGATTAGCTGGTGCAGGAGTGTTACCTGGTGCAAAGGGGTTATTGCCCGCTGGAGGTGTTGGATTGGCTGGCGCAGGAGTGTTATCTGGTGCAAAGGGGTTGTTACCCGCTGGAGGTGTTGGAT
>JABHUV010000332.1 GCA_018658605.1 Planctomycetaceae bacterium
CCCGCCAATATTTGCACTGTCCCCCCACCCATGCGTTTAACGTAGTCGACGGCTGCCTGCAATGCTCGATCCGAATTACCATTAATGTCTGCACCCTGGTTTCCAACGGTGAGCGTAAATTGTTTATCCCATTGAGGCTCAAAACGTTGATCGCCGTCCGTAGCGCGTGGGCGTTGGACAGGGGGGCGGCCATCCTCTTCAGACCGTAAGCAATCGTGGGGCAAAGACAAAATAGTTGCCGTGGATAGTAATGATAGGAACTCGCGTCGCGGGAGGGGTCGGGTCATGATTAGGTTCGCTCGGGTTAGTATGTTTGGGTTAATACATTATCACGCCTTGAGGGTTGGAACGCAAACGAATCTGCGATTTAGCCCGCCCACCAGTTCGCAATACATTTGTTAGATTGCAAAATGACGCAAATCGTGGAACAATAACAGCTCGTTGTTAACCAACATACGGGGAGCCCAAATAATGGTTCGAACTTTCATATCGATAGCCTTGTTGCTTTGTCTTAGTACCATTGGGGTAGGAGACATTTGTGGTAGTGATTTTAAGTTGCAAGTCAAGGCGTCGCTGAAACGTGCTGGCAGTAACCATATAGAGATAAGTAAAGCGTTGCGGCTTGTACCGCGGCGGCAACAAGAGGGCATGGAATTTCTTGTAGCCTTTATGCCGGTTCCCGATCTACAATCGTTATCGGCGGAGTTTTTACTGCAACATGTCGATTATGCTTATAGGGCGTGGCAAGAGGCGGCATGGAGTGGATCTATCTCGAAAGATATTTTTCTTAATAACATCCTCCCTTATTCAAATATTACTGAAACGCGAGAATCTTGGCGCAAAGATTTTTACGATCGGTTTCATGCGATCGTTAAGGATTCTAAAACACCTGGGGAAGCTGCGGTAAAGCTTAATCAGGAAATCTTTAAGTTGACTAATGTGAAATATTCCACGGGCCGCAAACGCCCGGATCAATCACCGAGTGAAACCATCAACAGTGGTCTTGCTTCGTGCAGTGGCCTTTCTGTCATGTTGATTGACGCCTGTCGAAGTGTCGGCATACCTGCTCGATTCGTTGGCACTCCGATGTGGAGCAATAAGAGCGGCAATCATTCATGGGTAGAAGTCTGGAATGATGGTTGGCATTTTACTGGTGCGTGTGAGCCCGCCGGTGATGCTTTGGATCGAGGTTGGTTTTTAGGACGGGCCGCTCAGGCGGACCGGAACAGCCAAATGCATGCGATTTATGCCGTTAGTTATCGCCCCACGAAACAACTGTTTCCTGTCGGTTGGGCGCCCGAGAAAGACTGGGTGTGGGCAGTGAACGTGACGGATCGATATACTCAGATGAAAGAAGAATTACCGCCGGGGATTGGTCGAGTGTTGATTGGCGCCGTTGACAGTGACGGACTACGGTTGGCTGCCGCTGTCGAAATACGAGATGCCGGCGGCGCGTTAGTGTACCAGGGTACAACGAATGACATGCGATTTGATACGAATGATCATTTAAATGTAAAGGTGAAGCTGAACGAACCGTATGAGTTAGTGATACGGCATGCGGCACAAAGTACACGCCGCTCGGTGAAATTTGAAAAAGCGGGTGTTTTGACTTTGTTTGAATTTAAGGCAAATAGATGACTTCAAGAAAACTCCAGATACACAGAATAATTTGGGTCGTGATATTCACTCTCGCTTGCCACGTTGGCGTGAAGGCAGAGGGTCTAACCAAAGGTGACGCGGCAAGAGTTTCACGGCGAATTATAGCCGAGCACACGAGTCGATTGTTGGTTGAACGAAAAGCGGAGATGGAGTCACGGGTCTTGAAAATTAAGGATTTAAAGATGCCATTTTGGTATAAAACGTTCGGGCAATCCCCGCCCATGGGACGTAGTCTTTACATTTCACTTCACGGTGGAGGGGGAGCACCGGCCGCGGTGAATGATCAGCAGTGGGAAAATCAAAAGCGTCTTTATACGATCCCGGAAGGTATATATCTTGTTCCCCGCGCGCCCACGAACACTTGGAACCTTTGGCATCAATCTCACATAGACCTTTTTTTCAACCGCTTGATTGAAAACTTGGTCGCGTTTGAAAATGTGAACCCAAATCGTGTGTATGTTCTCGGGTATTCGGCCGGTGGTGACGGTGTCTATCAAATTGGACCACGGATGGCGGATACTTGGGCGGCGGCCTCGATGATGGCGGGACACCCCAATGACGCTAAACCAGATAGTTTATTGAATACTCCTTTTTCCATACAGGTTGGCGCTCAGGATTCGGCGTATAAAAGAAACGAGGTGGCTTTACTGTGGGGAAAACTGCTGGACGACTTGAGGTCAGCCTCACCTGATGGGTATGAACATTTCACGAAATTGTATGAGGGAAAAGGGCACTGGATGGATCG
>JABHUV010000052.1 GCA_018658605.1 Planctomycetaceae bacterium
AACGCAGCGACCCGGGTGACATGAGTCAGTTCGGATGGCAGGTGTTAGCACTACAGAGCGCTCAGCAGGCTGGAATTTCAACGCCGCCGGAGACGCAAAGACTGATGTTGAAGTTCTTGCAGTCTTGCAACACAGGTTTAAAACGGGGTTTAGCCTCTTACCGACCCGGTTTTGGAGCAACCGCGGCAATGACGGCGGAATCCATGGCGTGTCGCGGGTGGCTAGATGCTCAGAATAATCCGGAACAACTGGCCGAGGGTACCCAGTATTTATTGAAGCGGTTGCCCTCGACGGAACAACCAGATTTCTACTATTGGTATTATGGAAGTTTGTCACTACGATTCATTGGTGGAGAGCCTTGGGAGCGTTGGGCAGTTGCGTTGAAACAAACCTTGCCGCCGATGCAACTGAGTGACGGAAGTTGGTCGGCGGTATCTAAGTGGGCCGGTTATGGTGGGACAGTCTATAGCACCGCGATGGGGGCGCTGTGTTTAGAGAGTTTCTATCGTTACCAATAAAAAATTGTTAAAAAGCGCTGTAAAGAATTTCCTCGGTTTATTAACAGGGCTGTGCAATGAAGATGTTTAAGAGTTCGGCGGTTGCCTTAGGTGGAGTCGTGTTTGCCATCATAGTGGTAATGTTGGTACAGCAGTTAGGGCATGCGTTATATGAAGTCCCGTCAGGGATTGAAGGCGCAACGCTTGAAGCGGCAATCGAGATTATCGAGGATCGGATGCGAACAGCACCTTTTGGCGCCATTGCGATGGTCTTGCTGAGTTGGATATGCGGTACCTATTTTGGCGCGTGGTTTGCCGCGCGATTTACCGATGATTTGCCTTATGCGCATGCAGCGCCAACGATCTCCGTGATGGTTCTATGTGTAGGGCTAGAGCTGTTAAGGCTGCCGCATCCGTTGTGGATGAATGTAGGATCCGTCTTGATTGTGCCGGCAGGGTTATACGGGGCCTACATTGGAAGGTCGCGTATAGACAAGATCCAACCAGAAGGTCAATCTGCTTCTTCAGCGGATTCGGTAGTTGCAGAAGGCTCTGACGGTGGCGGTTCGAACATTGGCGCGGACGGCGGCGAGTAATCATCGAAATCTTCGGCGGACCAGTCGTCAGCGCCCGAGGCGGAAGATGAAGTGTTGTTCGGGTCGTCATCGATATCGCTGTAAACGTCGTTGACATAATCGTCGACGCGAACTTGACTTTGGAAATCAGACAACCCTTTGCGAAATTCGCGATAAGTTTTTCCAAACTTGCGGGCTACGCTTGGTAAGTTTTTTCCAAAGAGCATCACAGCGATTCCACCGATAACCATAACTTCCATCATGCCCATGCCACCAAAAATGAAACCGAGTGGAGCGAGATGGGTCAGCGCATTATCTATTGTTAGTTGGTTCATGATGGTGGATTCCAATGGATGTTATCCGGTTGTGGGGAGTTTAGCTAGGTTTGATTGGTCAACTTGTCCAACGAGCTTGTGTGGACCTATTCGTCATCGACGTCGTCACCATCGTCACCACTATCGCCTTCATCCTCATCATCGCCCTCATCATCATCGTCATCGATAGGTGAATCGTCGCGGATCCCTTTTTTGAATTCGTTGGCGCTTTTGCCAATGCTTCTGGCTAATCCAGGAAGTTTGGTCGACCCAAAGAATAGGATAAAAATTCCACCGATGATGAGCATCTCTGGGAGGCCAGGCATCCCAAATGCTAATAGCATATTCATAATTCGCCCTCGCGCATGTTAATGGTGTGTAAGCTGTTGAAACAGCATCAACGTAAATCCCAAGAGGCGAAAGCGGGTAAGCACCCAACTAGACGGGTTTACCAGAACCAACTCGAGTACTATTTATTGTAACCACCACCTGTTAGTCGTCAAGACGTAACAGGTATGGCGGTGTGGATCACGGTAATCTGAGCGTGAATTCGGAAACGATCGGTTTATTGGAGATTAAGGATATTGATGATAACCAAAGCATCAATTGGGGTGATGGCATCATCGAGATTCGTATTTAAGTGTCCGTTAAGAAGCGTTAGGTCGCCACTGCCCGTTTGATTGAGGTAATTTACGACCAGCAACGCGTCGATTGGTGATACAAGGCTGTCTAGACTGACGTCGGCTGCAATAAACTTTGTAGCTCGATTCGTTCGCGTGATTTGACCAGTTGTGGGGTTGAAATTGATGTTGTGATCAAGTTGGTTTCTACGAAGCATAAGATTGGCAGCTTGTGTACGTGTTTGATCTTGTGTTGAGGTGTGGTTCGTTTGTTGCAGTGTTGTTAAATCAT
>JABHUV010000333.1 GCA_018658605.1 Planctomycetaceae bacterium
TATCGCCGCCGCCGCCACTCTACGCAATGACCCCTTGTCATCTTGGATATTCCTTTCATTAGCACTCGTCGCTGCCGGAATTTATCTGGTAAATCGCCCCCAGATGAATCAATGATTTACCAATCTCTACAAGCGTATTATTTCGGGGGTGAATTGCCTTTCCCAAAAATCAACATCTCATCTCCCTACCGGCAATCCAAGTAACAAACCGTTACAATAGATCACGTCGTTTAGTACTATTCTTGATTTCTTTTTTAACTACATTCACTATGCCTGCCTTTGATTTTACAATTCGTGATACTAGCCGTATTATTTCACCGGGTCTCGTTGTTTTTCCTGAAGTTGTCAAATCAAATCTCGCTGAGATGATTCGAACTGCTGGTGACGCAATCCGATTACGGCCTCATTGTAAAACACACAAGATGACCGAAGTAACCCAAATCCAGATGCAGCTTGGAATCACTCGGCACAAATGTGCGACGTTTGCCGAAGCCGAAATGCTCGCCACAGCAGGCGTTACAGATATTCTGTTGGCTTATAACCTCGTCGGACCCAACATCCAACGAGCCGTTCAGTTTCGCTCAACCTATCCCGACGTAACATTTATCGTAACTGCAGATCATTCTTCACCCGTACAACAGCTATCTGCAGCAATGACCGCGGCAAATTGCACTATTGACGTTTTACTCGATATTGATTCAGGGCAACATCGAACAGGTATTGCCACTGGAGACGCGGCCATTGATCTATATCAACAGATTGCTGACAGCAGCGGACTCAACGCTGCAGGTTTTCATTTATACGATGGACAAAACCACCAAACCGACCTTGCTCTACGCACAACCGCAGTCCAACAGTGTTGGCAGATCGCGACGGACTTGCGTGACCACCTGTCCACTAAAGGCTTATCAGTGCCTCGCATTGTCGCTGGTGGTACTGGCAGCTTTCCAGCCTATGCCGCCATTGATGATCCGGGACTGGAACTGAGCCCTGGTACAAACACTTTCTTTGACAACAACTATGGCAACATGTTCCCTGATTTAAACTATACCCCAGCAGCTCGAATTTTGACTCGCGTCATCAGCCTGCCGACCGCCGATTCGATTACGGTCGATTTAGGTTACAAAGCATGTGCGTCAGATCCACCACTAGAAAAACGACTCCTCTTTCCAACGCTGCCTGATGCAATACCTACTCTACAAAACGAAGAACACTTAGTGTTGCAAACTTCAGCAGCGGAGCAATTCTCTCCTGGCGATGAACTACTAGCCATTCCAGGGCATATCTGTCCCACGAGCGCTTTGCATCGAGCCGCCTTTATCGTGGAAGATCAAGAAGTCGTCGGCACATGGAATATTGCCTCACGTGACCGTTGGCTCACGATTTAGATAGTGCGACTAATTCGTGAACATTTGGGGTAATTCCCGGTTCTATTCAATATCGTCGTCGGCATTGATATCTGGTCGATCGCTATTTAGGTCATTGAGCAACCCGTCATACGAACTCATACATTTTTCCACGGTCTGCCGTAAGCGTTCCATGCCTTCCGCATTGTCCTGCTGATTTTCCATGATCGGTTTCATCCAATCGTTCATCAGGTGGAATTGGTTTTCTAATACCGCCAGAATCGACTTAGGAACCTTGTGCATTACCGCCACACGTTGTACTCCATCAGATGGATCGACCGTAATCGCTCCCGTTGTATAGTTCCGAAGTTCTTCGGCTAAAGTCAACAGGGCATCATTAGTTTGATCGCTACTGGAATCTTCTGCTTGTGTGATCGTCGACGACGCAGCCTTTTCGACAAGTCCAGCAACACCATGATCAATCGTCTGACGAATACCATCTAATCCGTCTGTGAAACCTTGCAACTGCAGAATAATCTGTCCCGCCTGATCATCAGCGCCGACGCCGCGCATCTTCACGTTTTGTAGAAATGCCTTGCAAATATCGGCCCAGCGTTGATCATCTTGTTCCGTAGCCCAGCCACACATGACGCGCAACTTTAACATATTGGCTTCAGCATCCGAGGTCAGGGTTTGGGAATCATTCTCATAGTTACTCAGAATCAATGTTTCCAATTCTTCATCGTTCATAATCGCCAATACCTTCTCGGCAATGCGATTCATATTTCGATACGAGCCTTGCAATTTAAAGATCGGCTCTGTTCGATAGTCATCATCCTGAGCGGCACTGCGAATATATTCTCGGTTGACATCAAGCACAACATCCCGAACCCGCAGCAACTTCTTCATCGTGCCAACCATCTCGTTGACTTCTTCCATAGAGTAACTAGATTCGAATTCAATTCCCTCACGAGAATCTGTCTGGGCAATTTTAATGATCTCGTAAACGTCTTTCTGACTACGACTAGCCAACTTGCTCAATACCGGATTCGAGGTCAGACAGTTTTCGATATAACTCATCTCAAAGGCATCGGCAGTGTCACCAATGATTTCACCAAGGTTATAGATATCAGCGCGATTGGCAAGCATATCTGGAATCTGGAACTTCTCGCCACTTTCCGTATATGGGTTGCCTGCCATAACTACACAGACTTTGCGACCCCGCAGATCGTACGTACGAGTTTGGCCTTTGTAGACACCTTCGATTTTTCGTTGAGCATCACACAAGGAAATGAATTTCTGCAAAAACTCTGGATTACAATGTTGGATATCATCCAGATAGATCATTACATTGTCACCCATCTCAAGCGCCAAGTTCAGCTTTTGCACTTCTTCCCGTGCGCCTGCGTTGGGGGCTTCTTCTGGGTCAAGCGAAGTCACTGCATGACCAATCGCTGGGCCATTGATCTTCATAAAAATCACGCCAAGACGATTTGCAATGTATTCCATCAACGTCGTCTTACCGTAACCTGGCGGCGAAACGAGCAACAACAAGCCCATCAAGTCAGTTCGCTTGTCCTCGCCGACGACGCCAATTTGTTTAGCAAGGTTGTCACCAATCAAGGGCAAGTAAACCTTGTCGATTAACTTATTACGAACAAACGACGTCAAAACACGTGGCTTGAATTCATCCAACCGCATAGTTTTGCGAGCAACATCGACAACTTCTTTTTTGACATCGATATAATCGCGATAGGCCGGAACGATCACACGATCAAAACGTTCTAACTTCGTAACAAACGCGTTGTAGTTTAATTGATAGGCATTCTTTTGGATTGTGGCGTGATTACCAATCATTCCCTGAACGTCCAGATCCACCGTACCGTCAACAATGTGTTTATGGTCTACTGGGCCACTCATCAACAAGACCGCCAACTCATCCACATAGTCCATCGCGGTTTCACCATGGTCGGCGGATTCGAGAAATGCCTCAATCCAATCTCGCAATAGAATAAATCTATCTTTCGGACTGCTCGCTAAACGAGTTGCTGACTCCTGGAACTTCTTCAGAAAGCTATTCTGCTTCAAATGTCGTTCAAAGGCATCATTCAATTCGGCTGCCCGACGACTGATTGCAAACGAAGTACTTACCGTACGCTCTTCGAACAAATAATTCGCTGCTTGATGTACATAGTCCTCCGAAAACAAACCGGTTGTTTCCACAAACTCTGCCAGCAGCGGTTCCAGTACCGCTACATATTGTTCTTGCTCGGCACTCGCTGGGAACAACTCTGAAATAGTCCCCACGCCTTGCAATCGTAACTGCATCAACTGCTTATTCTGTAGATCTCCAAAATACTCCCAATACAATCGCCCTAACGCTCGAGCTTTGGTGTGATACCGCAACAGCCCAATCGCTAATTCCATATCGACTAGGCCTTTTAGGATTTTATCTGCGTCGAGGTCGTGTACGCCTTTAGCATAAGCTTCCGTATATCGCGGTGCCATGAATTTTTGGATTTCACTTAGCCGTTGCTCCTCGTCTAAATGCCCATATTTTTCCAACGACAATTCACCGTCACTGTTAATAAACTCCAACATTCTCCATGCCAGATATTCACCTCGATAAACCTCTACGTTCTCCGAGATAACCTCTTGCTGCCAAACTTCGCGGGTGGCCAGCAGTTGTTCGTCAGTAATTAATTCGAAGAAGTCCGTACCCGTTAGGTGCAGATACATTTCATCATCACGTAAAACAGTTGTCAAATCTAACGCTTGAACATTAACTGAAAAATGATGGGTGCCAAACTTGATAACATTTTCACCACCGACAAAAAGATCTTGGCGATCCTTTAACTGACGAACTGCATCTTCTCGAATCGTTTTCAGTTGACTCTGAACGTCGTCAACTTTTACGCTATCTTCTAGCTCCTTGAGCTGGTCCACCAAGTCTCGAATCTTTTCGATCATGAGATCTGAGGCAAAATATGCGTTGATTTCATTTACCGATTCCAAGCTGTCGATACGAGCTTTCACGCCTTTGAGTATTCGCTCGGCCGCCTTCATCAGTGCATTGGCGCGTTTATTGCGAGCCTCAACGAGCGACACTTTACGAGTTTCAAATGCATTGTAAATTTCCTCACGTTTTTCAGTCAACTGCACGACGAATTCATCGAACTCGGCAAATTGGCCTTCGAGTTCTTCAAGTTGGATCATAACTTTTGTTAAGAACTCTTCGCACTTTTCGGGGCTGTCACAGATATCAAGATAATTTACGACCGCTTGATTCAACAGCTTCATTTGCGAATTGAACTCAGCCACGCCTTCCACGCTCATCAAGTCTTTAATACGACCTTTGAGTGACGCACGAGCTGTGTTTACTTTCCCGAAGATTATGGAAATATTGTCGATAATGCGAGTGCGGTGCGTAGCATCATCAATGTCAAGATTACTGACGATATCAATCAACATTTCAAGTTCTTGAGCACTCGCAGAAATCGCATCAGCTAACGCATTAGCATCAGTAACTTTCTTAAGGGCGGCAATCGATACTGTTTGCTCATCAATCCGCACGGCATAAGGAGCCAATGCATCGTCGCGCAACAAAAACTCGACACACCGCTGTGAAATACGCTCGCTCGATTCAGCTACTTCCGTCTCTAACTTTTCGATCAGCGGTATATCCGCATAACGTAATTCTCTCAGTGATACGATCTCACCACGGACGGATCGCAACCCAGCTAGTGACTTGACGAAATCGTCTACATTTTCGAATCTACTGTTAATAGCAACCCGTAATACTTCTTCAACGTTTTGCTGTACCCGGCGAGTTTGATCGGCACTGTTTTTCTTGACACGCACAACCTTTTCAAATTCATCAATCGCCGATTCCGCTGATTGGCGTATTTGTATTAACGGTTTTGCGACTTCAAAACAATTTTCCGATGAGATCCAAAAGTAGGAATCGACAATGCCCGCCGCAGCCCGTACCAAGTCATGATACAAACCCGAGTAGGTATCCTCTTTTTCGATTAGTCCTAGAACCTCATGGCACTCTGCCATACCACGGACAATTTCCTTGTTACCAATTTTGTACAAAAAAGAATCAGTGTTGGTTTCTGGCTGATAATCATCGGAAACATAGGGCGTTTGCCATATTTGCAAGACGTGGTGCTTTTGCGCCTCCTCTTGATTACGAAAACAAACCATTTCACCAGCGTGAAAAAAGGATGTTCCGTTACAAATGGTGGGGGTATCCACCTTTTGTTCAATCAGATTGTAACGTAGTAGTACATATGTTCCAGAATCCGGATTGTAGAAAACATACAAGTAATCTTCGCCATTGGGTGCATCCAAGCGGCGGTCATATTTCATATGTTGCAAATTAGTATCAAAGACCTTAAATTCACCAGTGGCCAAGGCATAGCCGTTGGAAAAGATAACCCCGTGATCATCAGGCAACAGCACACAAGAATCCGCAATCGAATCAATTCGCCACACCTGTTGAATTTTCTCGTTATAAATAAAATA
>JABHUV010000334.1 GCA_018658605.1 Planctomycetaceae bacterium
CGATGTCCATCGCTACTGATATTTACAGCCTCGGCGCAATTCTCTTTGAAATTCTTTTTAATCGCCCTCCCAGATCGATGCAAAGTCAACCGTCATCGCTACAGTCCTTATTGAACTCGGTCATCAAGGGTAATATCCCACGAGCGATGGACATCGCCACCAGAAACAAACGAATAATTGCAAGCATCTGTGACAAGTGCCTCGCGACGTCTCCAAACGACCGATACACTTCAGTACAGAATCTAATCGATGACCTATACCGATGGCGCGACGACGAGCAAGTGTTCGCAGCTCCGAACATTATCACCCAGCGAATATCGCGAACTGTTAGACGCCACCAGCGCACCACACTCACAACTTTATTTCTGTTGTTGCTCGCCACGATCGTTACTTGCGGGTTCTATTCAGCCGTAACTTCATCGCAAAGTACTTTGCGCCGAGCCAGAGACAGCGAACGCAAACAACAAACAGACATCGATCGACAACAAATTCTACTTACAAGTGCAATCTCTGATGCAATTGACGCCCGCCTTAACGCAGAATCTGGCAAACAGGCAGCTGAACTGCAAACTAGGGCTTCCACCAACGCGACCTTAGAGCATCAACTTGCAAGGCAGCTTTCCGTCGACGCCACCGAGCGCGCCAACATTGAACAGCGCAAAGCGGATAACGCGACGAAAGAAGCCGATATTCAATCAAAACGCGCCAATACGAACCGTGCCGAACTCGATCGGGTTCGACTTCAGACCGAACACCTGTCCTACAAACGACAACTTGATATTGAAGCAGGATATACTAAGACCGCGATGCAACTGGCAGACTCTGGCGACTTTCAAACGGCGCTTGCCTGGGCCAGCGTTTCCCACGACCACGCTGAATCTATCGACCGGAATCAAATTATACTCGCGGAACATCAGACCCGTATTATGGCTATCCGCAATCGCCTACCAGGGTTGATTGGATATCGCCAACTTTCCGATACACCTTTACTCACACGGTACTCCCCCACCGCCAATGCGTTAGCAGTTGTGACTGTTAACGATGAATCCCGCCCTGCGACAGTACAATTATTTCACGGTAACACGCTGCAACAATTGCACCCACCTTTTCCCATCGAGCTTTCTGCATCCGTAATAACTTTTTCGACTGATGGACTGTATTTAATTGTCGCAGGCAAGTCAAATCAAACGCCAAGGGTCAACGAAATCGTGCTGATATCGTTAACTGATCTATCATTGCAACGATACACGCCATCCGTTCCAGGTCATATAACAACGTTGGCTGCTACGACCGACAGAG
The DNA here is from genome assembly GCA_018658605.1 of Planctomycetaceae bacterium. Next base: position 1,300 of record JABHUV010000334.1, read on the forward strand.
TTGTTTTGGGCACCGATAAGGGTTTACTCAACACATATAACATTCCCAATATTGCATTGCGGCACAGTGTCACGGCCCACCGCGGCGTCATCACCACAATGTTGTTATCTCCTGACGGTTCGATGGTGGCAACCGGTAGTACCGATTCCACAGCAAGACTTTGGGAACTCGATACACTCACCCCCTTATCTATCGAAATGCAGCATAAATCCGCCGTGGTTAACGTGCGATTCTCCAACGTTGCGAATGCCGTAATAACAACCTCAGCTAACGGTTTTTCCCTCTCTTGGGATTCGACGCAATTTCTGACCAAACCTCGATTGGCACGTGGCCCCACTCCAGCTGCTCCTCAATCCGTTACCGCTACAGCGCATCATCCGACAGAATTGTTGTTTGCAATAGGAACAGATGACGGTAGCGTTCGAGTTTTCAATTCCCCGGGAAGCGACTTCATCGCCCCTTTATCATTTATTTCAGCCATTACCACTCTAGCGTTTTCCGAAGACGCACGCCTATTGACAATTGGAACGACGTCGGGCCAGCTATCAATCTATGATTTTTCACAACGGCAAATGATTTACGAGAAAGTTTCGCACCTCGGCTCCATATCTTCCGTCAACTTATCTTCAAATAATCGTTTTGCAACAGTGACCACTGGCAACGGGCATATTATATTATGGGATCTCGCCCAAGCGAATCTGGCACCAGTACAATATGCCGCGGGAGAAGATGTATCAATTCTGTGTCCAACCGCATCCCAATCCGCGGTTCTTTTTGTGACTAATAAATCGACGTTAAATGAAGTTACGTCAGATTCTCATTTCTCGCAGCTTGGCGTTCCCATTGAAATGGGAATGCCCATTGACCAGATTGCATTATCCCCGTACTCCACAAAAGGATTCGTTATATCACAACGGTTCGCACAACTAATCACCACCTCACCCCTAAATCCCGTTGGGCCACGAATTGAATTTGCCGGCAATATATTAGATGTCACAATATCCGTCGCAGGCCGCTACGCTCTGAGCAGTGCGGATCGCTCGATCGTGGTCGGACATTTTGATGAGCAAGGATCGCAAACGCGAATCACCTCCCATAAATTGGCCGCTAAATTCATTCGCTTTAATAGTGATATCTCAGCCCTCGTTGTCGTTGGCGCGATCGGGGACGCTACATCTAGTCGCGTAATACAAACCGTATCTATCACAGACGATTCAGTTTCAAAACGCGTCATTGCGCCCTTCGATATCAATTCGGTAGGAACTGCTTTGCTTCCCAATTCAAACGATCTCGTGGTCACGTCGACCGAAGGTAAGGTGTGGCGACTCGACACAGATTCCCTACGCTTAACACCATTTCACGATCTCGTGCTGGATGCCCGTAGAATTACCCGCCACGGTAAGTTGGATTTTTTATTAGCACGTGATGACACGATAGTAGGCCTGTCCTGTCCCGAACCACTCCCGACCTACCACTCTAATTTTCAAACAAATCATACGTCGCACAGTGCGCGTCTTAATTGGATACTGCGCGCTAATGATAGTCAATTCTCCATACAATCCGCTCAAACTGGTAATCACATTTGCCCACCGGTCTCTGTACCCGCGCCGATTCTAGATGCCCTTTTGCTGGGCGACCGACGTCGACCACGTGTCCTAATAGCCACCACTGATGGTGTATACGACTACTCGATCGAAACAACTGGCGATCCTAATCACGTCTTCTCGGTAAACCATACACTACTGAGCGGTTCACGCCTCGATTCCGAGCAAAAGATTGTTCCATTATCCAATAACGACGTCACCAAATTATTGCTTAGGGTTAAATTCCCACTCACGGATAAAACGGGAATCCTGCCATGGCTACGTCGGTACTCGACTAACATATCGGCGGACCAATGGCGGAGCCACATTGCCGGACTACGCACCAAATTATCCAAAATGTCCGCCAATCAGCACCCAAGCAGCCGTAAAGCTTTGGTTGAGGACCTAAATTACGCGTTGCTTTCGTCGGGAAGTTATCTGGAAGCAATTAACCTTTTTCTTTCGGCCGACGATAACGACGTTAAACCGTCCTACCAAGCCGTTGTATTGTCAGCGTGGCTCGATGACGAAGCTCTTTACAACCGTGCGTTAAGACGTCTGCTAAGAACGGCCGACCCTCGCATTCCGCAACATTTCGTATATTTATTGAATGGAATCTCCTTGGCCGCGCACAATCTTCCAACTGAATCCCTACTAAACGCGTTAGATCGACTTCCCGATCGACTTGCCGGCAACGTTTTAGTACAAAGAGGGCAATTAGGGCTCGCCATCTTTCGGGATGATAGACTACTGGCCGCGGACGTTCTTGCAAAAATGACAAATTCCGAATTGTCTTTGCCCCTGCGACTTTATTCGAAAATGGCTGGACACTGGATCAATCCACAGTCACTAGCAGTCGAAAGCTTGGGACAACTCCGGCATCAAATCAGCGTTCTTCCATCATTACAAGGCGGAAACCCCGGCAGAAATTGGGAAGAACGCTGCTTGCTGGACATATTAATGAGGCGACTTCAACAAACAAACAGTGCGAACCTTAAAGGAGATGACAATGACTAATGTTGATTCTCCTCTAATGGAAGCGTTGTTACACGCACGTGCTGACCATCCTAACAGATCGGCGTTGTTACAGTCACTACTTGCCCTGCTCCCCAGCCACAGCGTTGATATGCAGGCGACCATCGACATTGATGAAACACTTCAGGTGGTTCTCCAGCTTGCAGCACTTGATCCTGATGTCAACGAACACTTAACTGGCGCCTTATTAAAGCAATATGGCCTTAAGTTGCCGTTGGATCCATCAGCAACTAACGTCTGGCGATCGCCCGCTGACAATGACTCAACATTTGATCTCCCCAATCCGTCGCAACCAACAAAACCAATCGCACAACAACCGTCGCTTTCAGAAACGCCGAGTCTTAGCCATATTATTAACAACTCGCAAAGCGCTAGTGTTTGGGTCGCGAACGATCCTGTACTCCATCGCCCTGTCGTGCTAAAAGAATACTCCCCTGCGGACTACAACTCTGGTACCCACAAGCACAACGAAAATCAATTTCTGCAGGAAGCTCAAATTACCGGACAACTTGAACACCCCAACATTATCCCCGTTTATGCTGTTTCTTGGAACCAAGACGGCAGGCCCTATTACACCATGAAGCATCTCGACGGGGATACACTTGCTGAGAGTATTCACATATACCATAACCATAACACTCGACACTCTATCCGTTCGTTACGTCCTCTTCTCGATATTTTTTCGAATGTCTGTCGAGCAATTGCGTATGCACACAATCGCGGAGTGATCCATCGCGATATTAAGCCGTCCAACATCGCGATCGGCAGTTACGGTGAAGTGATGGTCATAGACTGGGGACTCGGAACGACCGACTCATCGTTATCGGAAACGGCAACCGAAAATGCAATCGCTCCAAACTCATTACATCAAGACGCCGGTCAAACGATGCACGGTAAATACCAAGGCACACCGAATTACATGTCACCAGAACAGGTCACTGGCGGTACTCTGACCTGTTGTACCGACATCTATTCCCTTGGCGGCGTGTTATTTTCGATATTAACGGCTCAGCCACCACGTAATGCAACCTCCCAATCACCACCCTTATCTGAATTGCTTGACGACATTGTGAGTGGATATATACCGACGCCGAATAGTGTCGAACCTACTATCCCCATAGAACTAGGTGCGATCGTCAACAAGGCAATGCAACGTGATCCAGAACGGCGATATCAAAACGTGACATCGTTGCTCACCGATCTGCAAGCCGTTATGGCCGACGAGGCCATAGCGGTTTGTCCAGATACAATACCCAGGGCGGTGGCACGCTGGATCCGAAAACATCCGACATTGGTGTCTATTGGGTTTACAGTTTTGACACTGGGTTTTTTTTCCTTGAGCATTTTCAATTTCGTCATTGAGAAGTCCAACGAGCAAACACGCGTGCTACTAAAGAACTCACAGGTTTTAACTCGCGAGGGAATGATACTCCGAAATGAACTCCTAACTGAACACGACAAACAAGCCGCTGCAAAAGAATCTGCGCTAACAAGTCAAACAATTGCAATTCAACAGCGGCGTGTAGCATCGGAGCAAGCCGCTCTGGCCAATTCCGCTCGCTCGGATGCGTCCCACCAATTCGAACTAGCTACGAAATTATCTATGGACGCTCGGCGGGCGTCCACACACGCGGCAACGGCAAAACTTGAAGCTTACGCCGCGCTTGAAAAAACGAAAACACTAAAGAACAAATCCCAACAACTAGCGGCTATCATTCGTGGTGAACACGTGCGCCAACTTACCAGTAACGCACACCATTTAATTGATCTAAATCGGCAGCATGAAGCAATACTACCACTTATAACCGCGATCACTACTCCCGACATGGGCGGTGATCGTCTCGATCAGTTGCTCACCTTGACTAACTCTCTCATGAGTCAAGGTGTTGCTTTATTAAACATCGAATTGACTAATAACTTTTCAGTAAATTTATTACCACGCGCGCAAGCTATTCGCGCGACCGCTTTGTCATGTGTAAGTTCATCCCAAGATGATAAGACTTACCAAATATTATGGCTTCCTCCGTTCACGGATAACCGGAATTTCACGCCAACCGTGCGGGACGTTTCAACCATTCCTGTAGCGGTACTTCATAATGACAACAATGATACGCTGGTGCTAGTCATGTCCGACCGCAACGCCACGTCTATCGAGGTGTACCCAATGGGCACTTCAACGCCCCCCCTATCATTTAACCTAGGCATTCAAGCAACTTCGGCAATTCTTTCAAATTCTCAAAACCAAATTATCGTTGGAACCAACAAAGGCGGTGGTTATTCAGTCGACGTGCAAACTGGCGCACTGACTGTAATTTTACCCGACACGGGGTCACCGATCACCGACCTATCTTTGCATGCAAACTCGTCGATAGCTGCATTCGCCTCCAAGTCAACCATACATATTGTCACCGATCCGCTGGACACACCTACAAGGACAAAATCCCTTCAACTCCCTGACTCCGTTGCGGCAATGCAATTCAATTCCGCCCAGTCATTGATTGCAGTTACGTCCCGGGGATACGTTTTAGAGTATTTCCAATTACCCAGCGCCCCAAAACGAACTAGATATCGCCCGCCGACGAGTACCAGTAGACTGCGTAACATTTGCGTGCATCCTAGTGGCGCCATGCTGTTAGCCCATTCAAGTAACCACTTGACATTACTTGACCACAAGTTAACTCCCACAACTGTGCAATCGCCACTAACCATCTCGGTAAGCTCAATGGCATTTACATCCGACGGTCAATTTGCTTTAACGACGACAGATCGTCGAATTACTACTATTTGGGATTGCGAGTCGCTGCAGCCTCGCAACCTACCGATGAAATCGGACTATCGGGTAATCGCAATGGAACTGGATATCCGCAACCAATCTCTATTTACAATACACTCCGATGCATCCCTCCGAACGTGGAAAATACCGGCTGATAATACAATTGGGATGGACAACAACAATCCACTTCTCAAACCAAGCATAACATCGACTCTAGAACGCTTTCAGCTCATGTTGTCCGTCCGGTCAACGGACACGGGTTTGGGCGTAACCTCTGCCGAAGCGAAGCGGTTATTAGCATCTCAACCAAACGCAAACAAGAATTAGCGCTTTTGGAGTACCACGAACGATTAACGGTGACGGTACACCTAATTTCCCGTCAACGGTCCGTTACAGTCGCTAAATACACCCTCCGCTTACTTCTTAGAGAGAACTTTTAGTAGCTTCAGGTTACGGAATTGAATAACCATTGGTTTGCCTCGATGAATTTGGAGAGCTAAGAGTCCCTTGAATTCGCGATTTTTACTGTCATCATCCGTTATGTCAACTGTAACCTTTCCATTAATTGAGTGCACTAGTCGGTTTCCTACTGCTCGAATTTCGAGAGTTGTCCACTTCGTGAGATCCTCTTGAACCACCGGTCCTAGGGTAGCTATGACATTCTTTTCACCTTTGTCATTAACAACAACTCGTTGTCCCCGTTGTGCGACGATTCCTCGCCCTCCTTCGTCATACAGCATTCCGGTGTACTCAGGTTTCGCATGAATATCTGCTTGGTATCCTTTTATTCTAAAATCGCCCGAACCCACTATTGCCTGGCTTCGGTATTGAACCCCGGAATTATTCTCTCCAACTAAGCGAAATTCGGCCTTGAATACAAAATCGTCTACGGTTCCATCCCAGATAAGAAACTGATTATATGGTAGGGCGCGTTCATTGGTTGTCGTGCCAGTAATAGCACCATCTTTCACCGACCACCGCGTCATATCGCCTTTCCACCCCGACAGATCTTTGCCGTTAAAAATACTGCGAAATTCTTCCGCGCCCACGCGCGGCGCGAACACTGTGAAGGTGCTCGTGAGTAACAAAGCACCAACGAACAATAGTTTTGGCGCCAAACTCTGAGTGTTATCAAATATTTTTTGCATCATTCACTTTCTAATTTTCTTGAGTAACAATGATATCTAGCGTACGAGCACCGTGTGCACCGATAACTAACGACTGTTCAATATCAGCCGTTTTCGATGGACCGGAGATCCAGCACCCGAATCGCGAAAAATCCATAAGCCCAGAGGAATATGCCTCCGCTAGGTTGTTTAATATTTTACCACTTTCGATGACCAATACGAGGTGTTGTGTGAGGAACAACGCTGCCCGATGGGCAATATTCTCATCGTCCACCCAGATGGCACCATTTTCCGCCACGCCGATTTTACCCTTGGCAATGAATACATCAAGTGTTTCCAGCTCGTGCGGGTCGCCCACGGAGTCGAGGACAAGAGACCCCATTTCGATATCAGGAACGCAGCAACACACAACGTCGGCCGTGTCCATGCAGTCCAATTGTTTAATCAACTCCGCGCACTCCGCAGGTCCATCCGCACCATGAATTTGAGCGCTAATTTGAATTGACGTGTCTCGAAACTGTGCAACTGGGTCGTCGTATTGAATCCATTCGCCGGATAGTGACGGCAACTCCACCGGAAGTGCGTTTTGTCGGTTTAACCGCGATAATATTTCCGTTTTACTATCACTCATATCCACCTCCGTCATCAGCACGATTTGCATCATGCCATCGCCTGAAAGTTTGCGGGGGAACTACTGGTAAATCCCGTTGACGACCCCAGATTGTTAGCCACCTGAACACAGAAAATTTACCCAGCAAACGAATCGCCCAGCGACCAATCCAGCCCGCCAAACGATAAAACATTGGTCGACGGAACAACATTCCGGCAAACCACATTTGCAATGCCTTTGAAGCCTTAATGTTTCCTTGAAGTTTAAGTTGACTCCGAAGCTGATAAAGTTGATGGTGCAACGGTATTTGCACAGGACAAACGTCGGTACAGGAACCGCACAATGAACAGGCGAAAGGCAAGCTCCCGTGTTGAGCAGGCGCTTTAAGCGGATTAAGAACGGAGCCGATTGGCCCGGGAACGGTAGCCGAATAACTATGCCCGCCTGTCCGACGATAAACCGGACAGGTATTCAAACAAGCCCCACAGCGAATACAGTTTAAAGCCACTCGAAAATCTTCATCTTGTGATATATCAGCGCGGCCGTTGTCAAGTAAAACGATATGTAATTCCCCACCATCAATGGGACCGTGAAAATGTGAGGTATAGGTAGTAATGGGTTGGCCTGTCGCGCTGCGAGCCAACAGACGCAAAAACACTCCCAAATCCCCAATTCGCGGGATGATTTTTTCGAGGCCCATACATGCAATATGCAACTTCGGTAAGGACACCCCAAGATCCGCATTACCTTCGTTGGTGCACACTACAAATCCGCCCGTTTCGGCAATTGCGAAATTGACGCCGGTAATCCCGGCGTCAGCCTGCAGAAACTTTTCCCGTAAATGTTGACGGGCGGCGGCGGTGAGATAATTTGGATCTGTCGCACCTGGCTCCGTACCCAACTTTTCGGAGAATAAATCGCCAACCTCTTCTTTACGAATATGGATCGCTGGCATCACAATGTGACTTGGCGACTCATCACGCAGTTGCACGATGCGCTCGCCCAAATCCGTATCGATCACCTCCACCCCGTTTTGTTCCAAGAATGGATTTAAATGGCATTCCTCCGTTAACATTGATTTACTCTTGACGACTCGTTTTGCGCCGTGCGACTGCAAGATATTCAAAACTATTTCGTTATGCTGCGCTGCGTCACTCGCCCAATGCACATTAACGCCTAATGCCGTCGCTTGTTTTTCAAACTCTGCCAAATATTTTGCTAGGTCTGCCACGGAATGTTTCTTTATTCGGGATGCTCGTTCGCGCAACTCTTCCCACTCCGGCAACCCATGCGCCTGCGCGTCTCTTTTCTTTCGTATCATCCACAATGATTCGTCGTGCCATTGTGCCCGCTCTCGATCCGCAACAAATTGTTTGGCGAGCGTCGGATGTTGTTCATGACCACTACCCATCGCAAGACTCCTGATCCCCGAGAACATTGCTTAAAGATCGATTCGCGATAATCTCGGCTATGTGCATCACTGGTAATTGCACCGGTTGTCTACGGATAATTCCGTCTAGGTGCATCAAACACGACATATCGACAGCGGTTATCACCTGTGCGTGGGCCTGTCGATGGTCGGCGATTCGATCCTCACCCATCATACAGGAAACGGCCTCCTCATCGATCGCGAAAGTGCCACCAAAACCACAACACTCGTCGGCACGCTGTAATTCTACTAATTCAATCCCCTGCATTTGTTGCAGAAGTGAACGCGGCTTATTAAACTCTGGGACACTCCTCTCGCTGGACCGACCCAATCGCAACTCCCTTAATCCGTGGCAACTTTGATGCAGGCCTACTCGAAAAGGAAACTCAATATGCTCGCAACTAAACCCAGCAACGTCGACGAGAAATTCACAAAGTTCCAGCGTCGCGTTAATGGTTGGTAACGCCGCAGAATCAAGATACTTGCCATATTGCATTCGCACCATAGCTGCGCAACTACCTGATGGGCACACGACAAAATCCGCCCCGCTGAACTGTTCAACAAATCTATCCGCTAGGATAGGTAAATCCGCGTTGCAACCTGAATTGGCCATAGGCTGCCCACAACATGTTTGTTCTTTTGGATAAAACACCGCGTCGACGCAGTCTAGCGACTCTAGTATCTCAAGCGTCGCAATGGCAACCTCGGGAAAAAACTGATCGATATAGCATGGCACAAAAAGTCCTATTTTCATGGTAGCTGTATCACCTAACTCTTAATCAAACCGCCTGTTTATTGTTTTCTTGTAAGATAACTACTTTTATAAAATTAGCCAAGCAGGATTTGAACTGATATTCTATCTCGAAAACGTTGGTTGCGGTGTTTCCGACTTCTTCACATCGACATTCCACAAATCGAGATCATGGCGAAGTGACTTCACAATTCGTGGGTATTGTTCAATCAGATTAGTAGATTCAGCAGCGTCAACGGTCAAATCAAAAAGAGAATCCACAGGCAACCCTTTTTGTTTAGTCATAAACTTCCAAGCACCACGTCGAATGGCTACGCCATTCCAAACCAGTGACCGTTGAATTGGCTGTTCGGAATTTACGATCTGACTAGACAAGTCCAATCCATCAAGTTTGACACGCTTTGGTAAATGCAAGCCAATCATTCCAAAAAGTGTTGGCAACCAATCCATCGACGCTATTAATTGCGAGGATAGTTTACCGGCGTCAATGTGGCCGGGCCACTGAACCAAACATGGAACACGATGGCCGCCTTCGAAATTCGTGGCCTTGTATCCCCGCAGCGGACCGTTATTTCCTAATGCCACCGCGCCGTTGTCCGAACAAACAATCACAATCGTATTGTCAACAATGGACGCCTTAGTTAACGCTTCAATAATGGCCCCCACTCCCAGGTCCATTTCCTGAACCATTTCCCGATACGCCTCTTTCGTATCAGCACGAGTGCCGCGATTGTTAAATTCACCATTTACAGTACGATGCGGAGGATCCAATGGGCCTTGATAGGGGTAATGTGGTGCTTCATGCGGAACATATAAGAAGAAGGGGAGATGTTTGTTCGCTTGGATAAACTCCACAGCATGCGATGTAATTAAGTGAGTTGAGTAGCCCTTTTCAGTGGACAATTCAAGGTCATGCCACCAGTCGAATACGCCAGCCTGATCCACATGTGATTGAAAATCAATATTACCACTAACGTAACCAATGAACTTATCGAAACCCTGGTGTGTTGGATTGTACTTACGAAAATACCCCAAGTGCCATTTGCCAAAAATAGCCGTCGTATAACCCTGCTGTTTGAAATATTCCGCAATCGTATTTTCTTGATTTTGCAAGCCGCGAAAATGTGCTGGATTTTTTTGATCCGCAGCGATGACCGATGGAATTCCAGCACGCTGCTGATAGCGACCTGTCATCAGAGCCGCCCGCGTCGGGCTGCAAATAGTACCATTAGAATGATAGTCAGTAAAGCGAATACCTCGCTTCGCTATAGAATCAATATGTGGTGTCTTAATCCAACCATTATAACAGCTTAGATCGCCGTAACCCAAATCATCGGCCATTATCAAGACCACATTTGGGTTCGTCGCGCAGGCGGATTCAGTAAAAGAGATTGTGATCGATGTTATTACTAGTAAAAGGCTAACGGAAAAATATTGTCTAATCCTCATAGTCCGGATTTGCCTCCGTAGGAACCGGCGCCCCGATCGTCGATCGCCAACTTCGCAGTTTTCCCAGTAACAATGCCGCGCGATCCGAGTTCGACGCCGCAAGATTCTTGGACTCTGAAATGTCATCAGCGAGATTATATAACTCGATCTGTCCAGTTTCAAAAAACTCGATCAACTTCCAATCGCCTAAGCGAACGGCGCCTGCTGGCCGTGTCCGAAATGGATCCGCCGACGTCCCGCCACCGGTTCCCTGAAGATATGCGGGGAAATGCCAAAACACAGGGCGATTAACAATCCGCTCCGCCGATCCGTCAAGTACGTTAACTAGCGATATTCCGTCGCGTGGTTGGTTCTTCAAACCGACCGCTGACTTAATAGCTGCCATTTCCAATATCGTTGGCATTAAGTCGACACCAATTACTGGCTGGGTAAATTTTGTACCCGCACTAGTTTTCCCAGGCCAATGTACAATCATAGGCACGCGAATACCACCTTCGTACAACATTCCCTTGGCGCCCCTTAAAGGTCGATTACTTGTTACTCCCCCATGGCCGCCGTTGTCTGAAACAAAAATCACAATAGTATTATCGCTGAGTGATAGGTCATCTAAAGTTTGAATTATACGCCCCATCGACTCGTCCAGACTCCGAATCATGGACGCATATCCGGAGTTATTGTGCCCACGGTCGCCTGGCTTATTTTTAAAGTGTTCGACATACTCGTTTTTGGGCTGAATGGGCGTGTGAACACTGTAATGTGACAAATAAACGAAAAACGGTTTGCCCTTAGAACTCCTAATGAAGTCGCAGGCCGCCTCACTAATCCGGTCAGTGAGGTACTCGCCCGGTTCATCCGACTTAAGGTTGGGGAACGCGAACGGACTACGATAACCCCCACCACTAGGGCTGCCCCATTCCCGACCCGCGATGTTAACGTCCATACCTTGGGTCTTCGGATCCGGGCCTAAGTGCCATTTACCAAAATGCCCGGTCCGATACCCCAGTGCCCGCAGTTCTTCCGGAATGGTAGTAATTTCGTCACGCAGGACCGTAGTATTTTCCGTGGGGACCAACCGCCGATCCTTAGATTTACCTCTAGCAGACGACGCCACAGTATATATTCCATGTCGAGGCGTATACATTCCCGACATCAAACTAGCACGGGAAGGTGCACAATTTGGGCCATTAGCATACGCGTTGGTAAAAACCATGCTCCGTTTTGATAACGCGTCGATATTTGGCGATTCATAAAAACTTGAACCCGAATATCCCAAGTCACTCCAACCTAAGTCGTCCGCCACAAATACGACTATATTGGGTTGTGCTCCCCCAGCAGCCTGCGTCTTACCACAAAGTCCAAGCACAACGGCGATGAACGACATCGCCACAAAACGTGAGGGTAATCCTACATTCCTTCTATTCGGCATATTATTTACCTGTCTTCTTTTTATCGATGTTTGCTCTTGCCTGTCGTGGATTCAACGGGAAAACGTTTGCGCGAGTTGCGTACGCTGTCCATTGTTGTTGCAAATCCATCGCCACGTTGGGATGAACCGCTGACAAATCATTGGTTTCTTCTCTGTCATTAGCAATATTGTACAGCTCCCAACGACTCTTTGTGCCCTTGGCAACCAGTTTCCAATCATTTACGCGAATAGCCCGATTGCCCTCATGCTCCCAAAATATTGGCCCTCTATTGTGCGCACCGCCGGCAAATGCCGCGGTTAAACTCTCCCCCTCCAAAGGCCTGATTGCCACATTATTGTAAGACTGCGGATAGGGCGCACCGGTGACCTCAACGATCGTAGCCATAATGTCAACTAAATGACCTGGTTCCCGTTCCAGCCGGGATTGGCCTTTTATGCCCTGTGGCCAATGAGCAATGAGGGGCGTCGAAATACCGCCTTCGTGCACCCAGTGCTTATATTCGCGAAATGGCGTGTTCGATGCGTTCGCCCAGCCTTTACCATAGGCAATATAAGTTCCATCTGGACCAGCCATAACTCCGGGACCCATTACCGTAGGAAATCCGTCGCGAGTTTGGTCGGGAATCATCTTCTGTTGCAGATCATTCGGATGCATAGGCTGTAATGTGGCGACAGCAGGACGCTTCGAGATATTTTTTCGTGGCTGGCGTCCCAATGCTTCAGCGCATCCACCATTATCTTGCATGTAAAGAATAAGGGTGTTATCCAACTGTCGATGTTTATTCAGTGTATCCACAATACGACCGATGCCCTGGTCCATGCAGTCGACCATTGCAGCATAGACCTCCATATTTCGCTCGTCCCATTCTTTGTTGTTTTGTTCGCTCCATTCAACCGCTGGCATGCCAAGTTTTGACTCAGAACTGAGCACTCCTAGTGACTTCATCTTGGCGAACCGTTGTTCGCGCAATGACTGATAACCCCTGCTATAAATACCGTTATATTTTGCGATTTCTTTTTCCGGGGCGTGCATGGGCCAATGGGCGGCAGTATAAGCCACATACATAAAGAATGGTTGATCGGCTGTATCCGCGTAGTGACTATCAATAAACCTAACGGCGTGATCACTTATCGCGTCAGTGTAATAGTATTTCTTGGGACGATATTGTTCATCTGCAAACGCTGAAATTGGAGTGTTCTGGCGAACCAGCGACCAGGGATCCCAAAAACTACCCGCGCCGGAAATTGTACCGTAAAACTTATCGAAACCGCGTTGCATCGGCCAATTGTGTTTTGAACTAGTCGCCGTGTCGTCAAGTGTTACGTGCCATTTTCCCGACATATAAGTGCGGTATCCCACTGGACGTAACACTTCGCCAAAGGTCAGACATTTACGATTCAAATTCCCCCGATAACCCTCAAATCCATAATCATTGGTCATATGACCTACGCCCGCCTGATGAGGATACAAACCAGTAAGTAACGACGCACGTGTTGGGCAACAACGAGCGGTGTTATAAAACTGGGTAAAACGCAAGCCATCGGCCGCCAAGCCATCTAAATTCGGCGTATCAATTTCGCTGCCATAACATCCAATATCTGAATATCCCATGTCGTCAGCGAGAATAACGATTATATTGGGGCGATCAGCGCCAAATACGGAACATGCAGTTGCCACGCATAGGACAGCTAACATTAGTGTAGTCGTATGTGATTTGTTAAAGATAATATTCAACCCCGATTCCCTTTAAATAAGCAAATTGGCATTAAAATAACATTTCATGACTATCTCCCAATGTAACACGCTAGAAAAGCCTTCCACTTATCGCTCAGTTCCCAACCTCATCAATTACGCTCAGTGTTACACACCGATTGCTTACCCGCAAGTAAGTTACCTACGTCGTCTACCAATAGCTCCGAAGTTTGTTATGGACCAACCGGTATTTTATGTCAATAAAATTACGTATCCGTGAGGTCTTCCCTTCTTCGCACTGCTATCGCTACAATGTTGTCTTTCCGAGCCGTTTCCCTTAACTGCTAGCTAGAAAGCACGACCGATGAAAACACGCCTTGCGTTTTCCCTCTTCACAGCAACGGTACTTGTCTTAACCGCCACCGCCCTAGTTGTTCAAGCTGCGGAAAAAAATGTTATATTCTTCATCACTGATGATGAGAGCCCTACTCTGGGCTGCTATGGCGATGATGTCGCACAAACGCCTAACGTTGATGCCCTAGCCTCCGATGGACTCCGCTTCACACACGCGTTTGCGACGACCGCCAGCTGCAGTGCAAGTCGTAGCGTCGTGCTTAGCGGGTTACACAACCACTACAACGGCCAGTACGGACACCAACATCATTTCCACAAGTTCACCTCCTTTCCCGCAGTTATCGGTTTAGCGTTACCACGAGCTATGTCCCGCGCGGGCTATCGCACCGCGCAGATTGGTAAATACCACGTCGCGCCCGAGGAGGTTTTCCACTTCGACAATTATCTTGCCGGAAATGGACGCAATGCCGTATCCATGGCCAATAATGCTAAGAAATTTATCACTGAAACAACCGACGAGCGGCCCTTTTTCTTATATTTTGCTACGACAGATCCCCATCGAGGTGGCGGTGTCGACGAAAGTTCCAAAATGGAATTAAAGCCAAACCTGTTCGGAAATAAACCCAACCGCGAACGGTGGGAGGGCATCGATGAAGTATTCTATAATCCGGCAAAGGTTCCAATCCCCCATTTTCTTAGCGATACAACTGAATCTCGCGAGGAGTTGGCTCAATACTATCAGAGTGTATCTAGAATCGATCAAGGCTTAGGTCGACTAATTGAAATTCTCAAAACAGCAAATCTATATGATAAGACCATGATTATTTTTACGTCTGACCATGGAATGGCCTTCTCTGGCGGTAAGACGACAACCTACGAAGGAGGTTTGCAAGTCCCTTTCGTCGTGAGGAATCCTTATACGCCACATAGAGGTGGGACGACGGCCGCAATGATCAGTCACATTGATATCACACCTTCCATTTTAGATTTCGCCGGCGGACTCGACACTGAAACGAATGCACCTAAGCGAACTATGGACTGGCGCGCCCATTACAAGGAAAAGGGTATTAGTCGGTTAGACAACCTCAACGGGGGCCATAAGTTTAATCGATATCATGGCAAGAGTTGGCTTCCCGTTGTTTCTGGCGCAAACACAACCCACTGGGACACAATATTTGCATCACACACATTCCATGAAATCCAGATGTACTATCCGATGCGCGTCGTTCGTGATACTGAATATAAATTGATTTGGAACATCGCTGCAGGTCTCCCTTATCCTTTTGCTTCAGATCTTTGGGCAGCATCAAGTTGGCAGGCACAATTCAGAAAAGGTCTGGACGCACCGTATGGCCAACGAACAGTCGGTGAATATATTAATCGACCGAAATTTGAGTTGTTTAATATTTCAAAAGACCCCTTCGAACAACACAATCTTTCGGGAGATCCAAAATTCGCGAAGGTGCTCGATACCTACAAAGCCAAACTTAAGGCCCATCAACAATTGATGAACGACCCCTGGATTATGAAATGGGAATACGAGTGACGTTGCTATATCACGGGACTCTCTACTTTTTCAAATGTTGCCGAATTGCCTCGGCAACCTTCTCACCCAAAAAGGCTGAACCTTCGCGAGTAAAATGCACGTCCTTTGGTCTTTGAATCTGTATTTGTTTGGCTAAGCTATAACGATACATGTCATCGACGTGGATCTCATGCCGTTTCATCACTTCCAACGCAACAGCATTGTATTTTATCGAATCTCCAACCACTCGACCTCTCGCTCCCTTGGGGACCGGTGTCGTATTGCGCCAAATCAGCACGGCTCCGGTCTTCTTCAACGCGCGAACGATAATTTCAAGATTTTTTTTGTAGTCCCCTATCGAGACTTGTGGTTGATTACCAGCTTTGTTGGGTTCCGCCAGATTTTCACCGTTGGGGCCCATCCATTTAAGGTCGTGTAGTCCGAAGTTGAAATGAATAACATCCCACTTATCTTTACCGAGCCAAGCGGAAAGTTCTTTAACTCCTTTGGTGGTTGGCCCACAATTGGTGCGTGGGCGATGAACGTTGGCAACATCTTTCAAAGCACGCCGAACATCGAGCGTGTAACCAATAGAGATGGAATCTCCGATAAGTAGAACCCGCGGTAATCCGGCGACGTCGTCGATTGGCGTTAGTGGGCCAGGCGCTGGTGCATTTGGTTTTGACACCAACGAACGAATCCGCGCGGAGATCGCAATATCGTTTTCCTTCGCCAGATTCTCCGCCTCTGCCAACGGTTTACCCTTGGCCATTCCTGGTCGCAAATGTCCAACCTTCGATAGCCACGCGTCGTGGAGCCACTTCGTGTTTTTCTCTGTCAACTCAAACAACAATTTATCATTTGTTGACCACGTAATCCCGCAAGCCTTTGCTACACACTCTGCCATAACAAGGTGACCGGCCACATCGATATGAACGCCGTCTGCGGACATTGTGTAATTGGCTTCTGATTTACGTTTCTTCTCAAGTGTATCGGTAATGTCTTGAAAAACGTCCGCAATACGATCAACTTCTTTTAGTTTTGTGCGAACGTATTCAGCATACTGTCCAATAACTTTGTCATACTCTTCGTATATAGCGAACCAAGCAAAATTCTTTTCGGTATTAAGCGGTAACAACTTGCCACTTACCTGAAGGGGCGCTGGGTCAAACGGGATAGGTGTACACAAAACTAGCGAAACATCTCGTCGTTTAACTTCCGTTATCAGCTTTGCGATCCCTGTCTTATACGCTGTAAACCGTTGCTCACTAAATGGATGGTAAATTCCATCATTGACTCCATAACAGGCGATAACTACATCGGGTTTGAATTGATCCAACGCTCGTGTCAATCGCTCGTGCACATTTGGTCGCGGAAATGGGTGATCAGGTTCTGATAAACCGGTCACGCCTTCACTGGGAAGGCCTAAGTTGACCACCGTAGGTGCGTCATTAGGATATTGAATACGCAGCTGAATATCTAAAAGACTAACGTAGTGCCCGGCCGCTGTAATTGAATCACCAATGCACAACACGCGGTCCCCCGGTCCGATAAGCGGTTCGGCATTCGCGACTGCATGTACACTCGTAAGGGCAAAAAGAATGGCGGCACAGGCGAACTTAGGCATAGTAATCATCTCCAAAGGGGGCGGTGAGTATCGCAATCCGTTATACTATGGATACGGTATATCCCTTTATAGCCTCTAACCATTGAGTGGAACAACTAATGCGAACGGTCAGCCTACTATTTCTTACCACATTTTATTTAGTGTCGACGAGTTCCATAATCCGTGCTGCCGACAAACCAAATATTTTGTTTATCGCCATTGATGATCAAAATGACTGGATTGGTTGCCTCGACGGTCATCCATTAGCCCACACGCCAAACATCGATAAGCTGGCATCACGCGGCACATTGTTTAAAAATGCGCATTGCCAGAGTCCGCTTTGTAATCCCTCTCGAACTAGTTTGATGATTGGAATGAGGCCTAGTAGCACCGGTATTTACGGTCTTGCACCATGGTTTCGCAATGTCCCAACGCTAGCCGAATCAGTTACGCTACCTGATCACTTAGCCAATCACGGGTACACGACATACTCCACCGGTAAAATCTATCACGGTCGCTACGGTCGACAGTCTAATTCTAAAGAATTCCATCATTTGGGCCCACCAGGTGGGGTTGGAATTAGGCCGGATAAACCACTCGTGAATACCCCTAGTGGCCACCCACTCGTTGACTGGGGAGTCTTCCCACACGAGGACGAGCAGAAACAGGACTATAAAGTAGCTCAGTATGCAATCGATACTTTAAAGGCTGGGCCCGCGGAACCTTTTTTTCTCTCGGTTGGTTTCTTTCTACCGCATGTCCCCTGCTACACAACTCAGAAATGGTACGACCTTTTCCCTGATGATGATAGCGTCTTGCCGAAGGTATATCCCAATGATCGCGATGACACACCGCGTTTTTCTTGGTATTTACACTGGAAGTTACCCGAATGCCGGTTACGATTTCTCCAAGAGGAGGATCAATGGCATAACCTCGCCCGCAGCTACCTCGCTTGTACGGCATTCATCGATAGCCAAGTGGGACGTGTGATAGACCAACTTGAAAATAGCGGTTATCAGGATAATACAATCATTGTTTTATGGTCAGACCACGGATGGCATATAGGTGAAAAAGCGATCACTGGAAAAAACACCTTGTGGGCCGACGGCACTCGTGTACCACTGATATTCGCGGGTCCAGGTATCACCTCTGGACAGGTTTCCGTACAACCAGCCGAGCTATTGGACATCTATCCAACCCTATCTGAGCTGATAGATACCAAAGTCAATAAACGACTTGAGGGGCACAGCCTACTACCCCAATTAAGAGATGTGGCAGCAAAACGCATACATCCTGCTATCACCACTCACAATCACGACAACCATGCAATCAGAACTACACGATGGCGATATATA
>JABHUV010000335.1 GCA_018658605.1 Planctomycetaceae bacterium
CCTTTGATAAGCAGTTTGTTCGCGATTGGCTGGAAACAACGGATTGGGATAAAAACAGCCCTGCTCCGTCGTTGCCAGATGACATCATCATGAACACTCGGGCAAAATATATCGAGGCATACGAAGTTATTTCGGGGCGAGAATTTCCTTGGAAATAGTCGCCATCTTCCGAAGTCGATAGTGTAGTAAACTTGAACTATAATAGTGTAAGTAGCAAGTTTTAATTGTTGCTTACGGCCCGCTTGGTAATTAAGCTGAACGGTTTAATACCTCACATGTAATTCAAGCGAGAAAACGATGCGTGCTATTGTTGTTACTTGTTCTCTAGTTGTTTATCTGTTGGCTGCCATTGCTGGGGGCCAGGAGCGAGTTGCTTTTACGGACATTGAACAGGCAGGCGACGATTATTTATTTCAGGGTGAGTATCAGGGTGTCGTGCGATTTGCCGGTAAAGTGAAATCCAAGGCTGGCTTACAAGTCATTGCTTTAGGCAATGGTAAGTTTAGTGGGAGTCTGTTAGCTGGCGGATTAGCTGGCGCTGGATGGGACGGAGATACACAATTTGAGCTAAGTGGGGTGCGGTCTGAGAAACAACTTACACTAAGTGGTGATTTATTCACGGTTATGATCGAGGCGGGTGTCGCCAGTGTTACGTCGACACTTTCCCGCGGTAAATCATGGGGGCGACTCAAACGCGTTGTTCGGCAGAGCGTGACGATGGGAATGCCGGCTCCGGAAGAGGCCATTGTTTTGTTTGCTGGAGAAGCGACGGAGCAATTGATTGACGCCCGTATTACGGACGAAGGTTTGCTCATGGAAGGCGTGTTGACTCGACCCGTCGTCACTGATTTTCGTTTGCATTTGGAATTTCGCACACCGTTTATGCCGAATTCGGTTGGGCAAGCCAGAGGTAATTCGGGAGTTTATATCCAACAGCGGTATGAAGTTCAAGTACTGGATTCGTTTGGCTTAGCAGGAGTTCACAACGAATGCGGTGGCATTTACCGTCAGCGTCCTCCCCAGTTGAACATGGCATTGCCCCCATTAGTTTGGCAAACCTATGATATTTACTTTCGAGCTGCCCGATTTTCAGATGCGGATAAAAAAACGGAAAATGCTCGAATTACGATTTACCATAATGGCGTCGCGATTCACAGTAACTATGAATTGACATCTAAAACCGGAGCGGGAAAACCGGAAGGTCCACAAGCGATGCCGATTCTGTTACAGAATCACAGAGATCCTGTGAGATTTCGAAACTTCTGGTTGTATCACTTACCTACGCAATAGTCGCGATCGTGCCGAAAGAAAAATGTTGATTTCCGCTTTACACCTATAGGGTAACTGTATGAATTGCGGGTTCGGCTTTTCAATGCTAAAATCGCTATTTTTAGTCCTCGTTTCGACATCATTAAAGATCACCCAGGTCATTGATCGCGCCAATGACGATTGCTGGAGGTAAAATAGTGTCAGAGAGAGAGGATGTTTTTTCCTCATACGTGGTAGTGGTCAAATGGGCCAGATTCGTTTTCATACATCTTACGTGACCGACGCCGAGCAACATCGCTTGCGGCGTTGCTATATGGTGGGCATGGAGGGCATTGCTTGGGAACGCGAACTACGAATTTCTGAAAAGATGCTGGTGATTGATCGGTCCACTCATGAATCAGGTAAGCTATTTGTCCCGTGGTTGCGGGCGGACGGTGTGGAGGTCATTCTTTCGACGAGTAATCTGCGGGAACAAGAAACGGAATATCATCTCGAAGTCGAATTGGCTCGCGGGACACTAAATCGCTTGAGAAATTACTTGGCTAATCGTGATCAGACTTTCAAGCTTTCCCCTGCTTACCAATCTTTGCTGGATCAAGCACAGCAGTTGTTTTTGAACGCTGTGTTATCGACCGACGATCCGGAAAATAGTCAGCGTAATGCCGCCGATTCTATAGAAACAGCATTGGAGTTGATTGAACTTGTACTATTGGAGGATGCAGGGCATGCTGTTGAAGTTCGTTATCAAGCGGGTGGAATAAAACCTCTAATAGGTATTGAAATGCCGGTTGTGCCAGAGTCGGAACAGTCGCAGCAGGAAATTGACGAAACCTTTAATACAGTAACAATTCCGTTTAATTGGCGAGCGTTGTCGCCGGACACGGACAAATTCAACTTTGATGAAATCGATGGTCCACTGCACTGGGCTTTGCAACACGATAAGAAAATTATCGCTGGACCACTGGTGCGATTGACGGACGAGTCTATCCCAGAATGGATGTATCTATGGGAAAGTGATTTTACGGCATTTCAAAACTACCTGATGAATTACGTGCGTGAAGTTATTCAACGCTATAAAGGTCGGGTTCAT
The DNA here is from genome assembly GCA_018658605.1 of Planctomycetaceae bacterium. The sequence goes on from JABHUV010000335.1 coordinate 2,360, forward strand.
GTGTGGCATTGTGCAGCTGGATTAAATTCGACCACGGGTCTGAGATTCTCTGAGGAACAAGTCGTACGAATTGCAGTGGATGTTGTCGAGGTCATTCGACGTATTGATGCCAAAACACCAATTGTGATGAGTTTTGACATGCCTTGGGGCGGATATACCGCAGATCGTCGAACCGATCTATCGCCGCTGCAATTTGCGGAGGCTCTAGTGCGAGGAGATATCGGATTAAATGGAATAGGGTTGGAGTTGAATTTTGGTGACGGACTCAATGAATGTGGGTTGTATGATTGTTTAGCCATCAACGCCTTGATAAATCGGTGGTCCCAATTGCAACTCCCATTGGTCTTAAGTGTTTCGATGGCACATAAACACATATTGCCGGGCACAGTCGAAGATGATCTAGGTGAAAGCGATGATTCGGATAATACTGCTGATCGCCTCGGCGGCGGTATAGGCTCGAACGAAGTCGCCAATTTATTGATGGTACTTGCCAGTCAAGGTGTGACTCAAGCAATCCTCTGGAATCAACTAAGTGATACACCTGATCGCCGAGGAGGGCTTTATACCGGTGACGGACAAACCAAATCGCTGATTAACACCATCCAACGATTGTGCAAAGAACAATTGGGGATTTAGGTTGCGGGAATAGCTGGCAAGTGTTGCAACCGAGTAAATTTGTGGAAACTGTAAATCTTGTGGCCATGGGCAGTTTATTTTGTGAATAGCACTGGAGTTATTTGATAGGTACTGGCATAATCTGCTCGAATCGAAACAAATTTTGCCTTCCCAAAAGGTCTTATGAAAAATATCACGAACAACCCAGTTGCGATAGCTGATTTGCAATGTGGTACGGATCAGCCGTTGCTGCTAATTGCGGGGCCCTGTGTGATGGAAACGGCAGAGGCTACTCGACGGATCGCCGATGTATTGCAAGATGCCATGGCTGATCTGCCTGTGCAGTTAGTGTTTAAGGCATCTTTTGATAAAGCGAATCGAACGAGTATTCATTCTTTTCGCGGTCCTGGTTTAGATGAGGGCTTGGAAATTTTAGATCGTATTGTTCAAGAAACCGGTTTGCCTGTGACAACGGATATTCACGAAGCAAGTCAAGCAGCCGCGGTAGCCGATGTTTGTGCAATGCTGCAGATCCCTGCTTTTCTCGCTCGACAAACTGACCTGCTGATTGCTGCGGCGCAAACCGGAAAACCAGTAAATGTTAAAAAAGGACAGTTTTTATCACCTAGCGATATGTCAAATGTGATCATCAAACTGGAGCAAAGTGGCTGTAATGACGTGTTGTTGTGTGAACGCGGCACATTCTTTGGCTATGGGCAATTAGTCAACGATATGCGAAGTTTGCCACAGATGCAACAATTTGGAGTACCTGTTATTTTTGACGCAACGCACAGTGTACAGCAACCTGGCGGGCAAGGCGAAACCACTGGGGGGCAGCGAGAAATGGTTGAACCACTTGCCCGTGCTGCCGTAGCAATGGGTGTAGACGGTCTGTTTATTGAAACACACCCAGACCCAGACCAATCACCGAGCGATGGCGCTAATATGCTCCCGTTACATGGCATGAAAACTCTGATGCAACGACTCACCAAGATTCGCGCATGTGTCGATACTTTATAAAGGTGCTGATGCCAATACTTCCGAGATTGAAATTCTATGATCGTTAAAAAAAATTATCTGTTACTATTTGCCGTCTTCGTGATAATCTCCGGTTGTCGTGATCGCACTCAAGTGACCGTCTCGGACATTCGACCACGAGAAACTAATTCTGATCACTTGCAACAAGCGTTACAGATAATTGATGATCTGGATGCTGCTGATTTTAATCAAGCGACTACCAGAAGTATCTTCAACTTCAATCTGTGGTCTAAGCTGCATGACGATGATCCTCAATGGGTTACTCCCTCGTTAATCAACACGGTTCCAACTGAACTGGCTAGTACTGGATTGGTACAAGCGATTGGTGGTAAGCGTTTCATCCCACTAGACATTAATTATTTGCATGAAACGAGTTGGTTGCATGCTATTGCCCAGTGGGTTGTCGCTGATGATTTACCGCACCGGATGTTTTGGGAATCCTATAAGCCAACTATTGCTGATGAAATTGCTAGTGCAGAATTGTCCAAGGCACTCAAGTTGTTTGATTGGACAGTGCGAAACATACAGCTCGCACCTTTACTGGACGATCCCACGATGCCTGCCAACACAGAGCAACCAAATAAGATAGCGCCCCAACTTGGCTTACCGGGACCTGGCTATAGCCGCACCAACCGTGATGTCCTTACGCTGGGCGTTGGCGATTGGTGGCAGCGTGCACGGATTTTTGTGCTACTCGCGCGACAGCAAGGTATCGATGTTGTGTTGCTAGGACTGCCAGCTGAATTTGGCAAGAGAAATCAACCATGGTTAACCGCAGCAATCATTGGCAAGGAACTTTACTTGTTTGATTTTAACAAAGGGTTGCCAGTGTTGAATGCAGCCAAGACTGAAATCGTGACGCTTAAGCAACTCAAAGAGAATGTTGACTTCGCACAAACACTATTTCCAGCTGCCCTTCAACAGCAACCACAGGAAAGTCTAGACGGATTGGTGGGGTTGATTGAAGCGGACGTTGTTGCCGTTTCGCATCGAATGGCGATTTTGGAAAAATATCTCACCGGTGAGCGTCAAATGGTTTTGACTGTGGCGCCGAGCATTATTTCATTGCGGTTGCGAACTGAGCATCAAATCAATCGATCAAAAATTTGGCTACCCGTTTATGAAGGATATTTATTTGAAGCGGCGTTGCATGAAAAAATTGTTGCTCAAGATGCAGCCGCACTGGAATTCATTACTTCAACGCGAAATCATTCGTTGTATCGCGAAGTTCCCCAATTGCGAGAAGGTCGTTTTAAATTATTACGTGGCGTTTTTGATGATGATGAAACTAATTTAGGAGTCAAAGGTGAAAACGGTGCCAAGACGTTGATGATGGCGTCACGTATCCCGACGAAGCTAATTGAAGAATTGCTGGAAAATGAAGATATCCAACAATCACTCGGATTGTTAAAACCCAATGACACACCCGCTTTATTGTGGCGTCAAGCATTAGTGAACAAACAACTCACGTTTGTGCGAGCTAAGGATTGCGCGAGTTTTTATATTGCTATGATCCATATGGAACAAGGACACTATCAGGATGCTATCGATTGGTTTGAAAACAGGACGATAATAAATGATAATGAGGATACTGCGAATGCGGTGGCCAAAGAAGATATTCCGGCAGTCGCCGCTACTACAAATAACAATGCTCCCGCTGGCCAGCCAACAGTCGATATCCAAGATATTCTCTCCGGTAATTCTCTTTCAAACGGAGTCGCTGTGGATATATCGTTGACTCGGTCTGCCTTTCAGGATTTAGCAGTATATAATCTCGCTCGATGTTATGCGGCTTTGGGCCAGCAAGGAGCGGCTGCTGAATTATTACAAGATTCTGAGTCAGAACAACAAACTGGTGACCAACAGTTATCAAAGTTGTTACAAGAATAAATCAGCAGATTGCGTTTATTGGTCTTCTAGGAATGTTTGCGGAACGAGCAGTCGCATGCGACCAAGCAGTGTTGTTACGGTGATGGGTAATGTTGTACAGGGGTCACCGTCAATTTGAACAACCACTCGATTTTGCGTGTTCGCATGAATTCTGAATGATTTTGCCTGCAGCGCAATGTACTCTTTGCTGCGTGAATGAGTAGACCACCATAGCTGCCAGAAATACTTTATTCCGTGCAGTAATCCTGGTTTGACGAATCCACAGGCGTCAAGTTTGCCGTCGGTGGGGTCGGCCTTAGGTGCAATCAGCAGCTTTAGTGCGTATTGGCGAATGTTCATGACGAATAGAAAACGAGCGTCAAACGAATTATGTTCGTCAGCAAGGTCTTGAACAAACATTTTGGGATACCGGTACTTCCAGATGGCGGTCAAGACTGGAATGAAATATGAAAATTTGGTGATGTGGCCTTTTCGTCGATTCGCTACTCGCTCGGCTATATCACCATCAAAGCCACATCCGAGCATCAGTGCAAACAAAAACTTCTCGCCCGCTTCATTTCTGACTTGTCCCGCATCCATCGAAAGAACTTGACCTTGGTCAATCAGATCTGCGACGAATTCAGGATCAGCTTTTATCCCGAGATATTTAGCAAGCACATTTTCAGTGCCTTGCGGAAAGATGCAGATGTTAGTGTCTTTATTCAGGGTATTTAGTAATAGTGATAATGTGCCATCACCTCCAACGCTTACAACGGTTCGCAGTTCGCCCCTAGCCTGTTTTTCTGAGGCGATACACTGGATCTTATCGATATTGGTCTCAATGGCAGTTTGGAAGCCACGATCGTCTAGTATGGCAGCGAGTTTGTTTGCCAATTCACCGCTGGAACCGCGTCCTGCTTTGGGGTTGAGTGAAATCAATACAAAGCGAGCTGCAGGGTCAATTGATTGCGCGGTACGAGTCATCATTTGAAGCTATTTAATTTGTTTTAACACTACTAATACAGGCAAACGCGAACGAGTCGAAGTGTATGAAAGTGGATGTGTTTATTATGAACACCTGTCTGTTTATACCACACATCTGAAGGAAACTGTTTGGTGTGCTGCGGTAGTAGCGGGGTAGCCGGAAATAGTCACCGAGATTTATTGGAACGAATAAATATACTAAAACACTGCTGTTTTCGTGATATTGGGCGTTTCTTGATCGCTGATGTTTGCAAAAAATTCCTAGTTTTTATCTTGCGTCGTTTTTTTGGCATAGGACGTGCATTTAGATATCTTTCGTTAGCTTGTTGCTGACAAGAGATCTCACATTGACTCGATTTGATTGTTTTGAATCGGGTTAACCGTGAGATCGTTCAAACCCGCGAGGTTTGGGCACTTAATTTACTGGTTTGAGTTTTAGTTGCCCCTGGCTCATCCAGTTGACTGACATCGTCGTTAGTCGGTGCCCAAACCTCGTTCTTTTTATGCGCGGCGTTGATTTGAGCACAACAGGTGAAACCCACTCTCCTCGGTAGCTCAATTGCGATACAGATCTTTGTCTGCGAATTGGTGTGATTGATCAATTTTCACTGCGGAACTCACCAAAGGTATAATTCTTTAGATGTTTATTTTATTGTACGCGTTTTAACACCGTTGACGAGTTTAAACCGGTATTCTAAAGTGGTGGTTTCCCCTGCATAAATGGGATGTTGCCAGCGTAGCTTCAATTGGCAGAGCACCGCATTCGTAATGCGGGGGTTACGGGTTCGATTCCCGTCGCTGGCTCTGTTACGAGCGGTTACACGTTAGCATTACAAAGTACTTTACAGGAGTTTCCTTCCA
>JABHUV010000336.1 GCA_018658605.1 Planctomycetaceae bacterium
CTGCGTTGCTGTTTCCAGCGATTGCAGGGTTATTCGTGGATCTTCAGAGCGGTTCGAAAATGTCTTCGATACTTTCCGCAGCGATTGTTTTGGTGTTGTTAATATCTTCGGCGTGGTCGTTTATCCGCGGTAAACGAAAACCACCAGAATCCGTTTAACTTGAAGGTTGTTGTGACAAACATTTGTGTAATATTTCTATTTAATATATGCAATAATGTGTCCACTACCCCGTATATAGAGATGAAACAATTACAAATCAAAATCGTTGTCCATTGATTTGTTTGTGGTTAAGAGCAACTAGTGAGCGTCCGCTGCATGGAATCGATCATATCCCTACAAAATGTCACGAAACGCTACGGCGGTTTTCTTGCGTTAGATGATGTGTCTGTTGAGATTCCTCCGGGCATTATTGGTTTATTAGGTCCAAATGGTGCCGGGAAAAGTACATTGATCAAAGCCCTATTGGGATTGGTAAAACTGACAGCTGGCGATGGTGCGATTCTAGGACACCAAGTGGCTCCAGTGAATTTCCAAAAGATTCGTTCGCAAGTAGGTTATATGCCTGAGGATGATTGCTTTATCGAGGGGATCGCGGGTGTCGAAATGGTTCAATTCGCCGCCCAGCTTACCGGCTATCCAAAATTGCGTTCGTTACAGCGTGCCCACGAGGTTTTGGATTTTTGTGGTACCGGCCAAGAACGTTACCGACAAGTCGAAACGTATTCGACCGGCATGCGGCAGAAGTTGAAGTTTGCTCAAGCGATCGTGCACTCGCCGAAATTGCTAGTTTTGGACGAACCGACCAGCGGACTTGATCCAGAAGAACGGACGGCGATGCTTAACCGAATTAAACTGTTAGGTGTTGAATCTTCTATGTCGGTGATGATCTGCACTCACATATTAAAAGATGTACAAGACATTTGCGAATACGCAGCCGTGATGGTTGCTGGTCGAGTGCCGCTGTTGCAGACAGTAGAAAAGCTGCGGAAACCGGCAACGCCATCCTTTCAAATACGTGTTCTGGGAGATCCCAATCCGTTCATGGCGGAAGTTGTTCAGCGTGGGGCCACGGCGGTATTGGGGAATAATAACGTGATTACGGTATCCAACATCGATTCCCGCGGCGATCGACTGATTTGGGAATGTGCAAAATCTGTGCAAGTTAGTGTGCAAAGTGTGGTGCCTGCCAAGGTTAGTATGGAGCAAGTTTTTATGCAGGTGGTCCAGGAGGCAACCAATGGGCATTAATAATCTTGGATATCGCAAATGGGAATTGATTCCGAAAATTGGCAGTCACCAGTGGACAACGATAACAAGTTTTGGTGTTCGTGTCGCTTGGCGTAGTAATTGGCTCCGTCGTATTTTCCTCCTAGCATGGCTTCCTATCTTAGTGATGGGGGCGGGTTTATTTATATTGGAGCAGTCGATTCAAGATGTTGATTCCAATGAATTTCCCATGAACTTGGGGCGTCCGGTTGTCAGTGTTATTATCATGCAACGTCCGGAAATTTCTAACATTGTGATGATCACGTCGATAAAGAAACAATTTGATAACGTAGCCACTCAGTTGACTCAAGGCGTCCTAGGTTCGCTGGGAATGGACGTGGGTGAAGATGCTGATACACCTGAGGGTGACGATCTGCGTCAGCAAGGTGGTATTTTTGGTGGGGAGATAAGTTTTGATATTGAGGACTTGAAATTTGTTGCTGATATGTCGCCGGAAATGCTCAACATGATGTTTGGTCAGACGACGGATCGTATGATGGGAAGAATTAGAGGTGGTCGCCGAGGGCAAGGGCCGTCAGCTTTGTTTAAACAATCCAAACATAAGCTGCAACGGTCTCAAGAGGTGGCCAGAGATTTGTTGGAATATGATATAGACGGTAGTGGAGTACTAGAGTTTCGTGAACTTGTTGATTATTTACGACCGACATTATGGGCTCAGATACTATTCACTTTTTTCATTATTCCACAAGCCTTTTCAGTTGTTGTTGTCATTGGGATGGTGGCCCCCAAACTGATTAGCCGCGACATGAAGAATCGCGCATTTTTGTTGTATTATTCGCGACCCATTAAGCCGTGGCAGTATCTACTAGGAAAATGTGCCATTGTATGGGTTTTCCTAGCGGGTTTAACAACGCTGCCAGCCTTGATGCTGTATTGCATGGGAGTTGCGTTGTCACCGAGTATGTCCGTTTTGTTGGTCACGTGGGATTTGCCGCTTCGAATTATTCTTGCCAGTGTAGTCTTGTGTGTTCCGACGACTTTATTTGCATTGACTTTGTCGTCGCTGACGCGTGAAAGTCTTTATGCGAGTTTTGGTTGGTTTGCAGTTTGGATAATGGGATCGATTGCTTATGGCATCATGACCGTTGTGGAAGGCGTTGTGCGTATGAATAATAATGTGGATCCAGATCAACCTAACTTTGTTGGGTTCGTTGAATCGGGGTTAGCTGGAAATTGGTCATGGTTGTCCCCGTTGCAAACACTTGAAAATCTACAGTCGTGGGTGTTTGGAATGGATCAGGAAACAGGCAGTATCGGTTTAGCCTTTGCGTTGGTTAGTTTGGTTTGCGTCATTTGTTTGATAATTCTACGACGTCGCATCGTAGCACCTATCCGAGTTTAATCAGCTGTCGTTAGGATACATTGAGAATTAACAGGCACGATTAGCGAACAATAACTAAGCCTTAGGAAACTACAGGAAACTACAGGAAACAAGGCATCAGGTTTAC
>JABHUV010000337.1 GCA_018658605.1 Planctomycetaceae bacterium
CCCCGCCTATAAAAAATATCTGCTTCAAAGCAACTCCGTCGACTTTGACGATCTCTTATTACACGTTGCCGTGATGCTACGCGACAACCCCGAACTACGCGCTCAACTTGACGATCGCTATCGCTATATCATGGTCGACGAATATCAAGATACCAATTTAGCTCAATACGCCATCGTCCGCGCACTGTGCCTTAACAATCAAAACCTATCCGTCACCGGTGACCCCGACCAATCAATCTATGCTTGGCGCGGCGCAAATATATCCAATATTCGCGAATTTGAAAAAGACTACCCCCAGGCCAAGGTTGTTCATCTAGAACAAAACTATCGCAGCACTGGGAAAATACTCAGTACCGCTGATGAACTCATCGCCCACAACCGCCACCGCAAACCCAAAAAGTTATTCACCCATAATGCCGCCGGGGAACCTGTAAGACTTGTATGTTTTGGGCACCCCAATGACGAAGCTGCAGCTATTGCTCAACGAATCGCAGCCGAAGTCAAACGCGGTGAGCGAGACTACAAGGACTTCGCTATTTTTTTTCGAGTGAACGCCTTCTCGCGACCATTAGAGCGAGCACTGCGCAACCAAATTCCAAAAATACCCTTCCAGATTGTCCGTGGCTTGGAATTCCTCAAACGTAAAGAAGTTAAGGATATCATTGCCTACCTCCACCTAGTCAACAATCCAGCGAACAACGTCGCTTTTGAACGCATTGTAAATATGCCGCCACGTGGCATCGGTAAAACCACTCTAGGGCACCTGCGCAACCACGCCGAGCGATATCAATTAACAATGCTCCAAGCGTGCCGCGAAGCGGGTATGATCGAAACACTCTCGAAACGCGCAGCCGCTGCGATTAGCCGCTTCGTTACTCTAATCGATGTCTTCACCACCTCGGTCCACCTACCACTGGGTGACTTGATTATCGAAATTGTCGATAACTGTGGGTTCACTAAGTACCTCGAGAAAATCGACGAGAAAACAGGAGAAGATCGTAGTGCCAATGTGGATGAATTAATCAATGAAGCCCGTGAATTCCAACAACATTTTGACGAAGATAAATCCGAAAACGCAGATCAAGACAACGCAGCAATTACGGAAAATCAAACCGACCTTGAAGCATTCCTCGAACAAGTAGCGCTCGTTAGTGAAGTCGATGGATTCGACCAAGACACCAATAAAGTCCTAATGATGAGTCTACATGCAGCCAAAGGGTTAGAATTCCCCTCGGTTTTTATCGTCGGCGTAGAACACGGCATACTACCCCACGAACGCAGCATGGACGACGACACATCACTCGAAGAAGAACGACGCCTGCTGTTTGTTGGAATCACTCGAGCTGAGCAGCAATTACAAATCAGTTATTGTCAGCGTCGCACCTTTCGTGGACAAACGCGAATCGCATCACCAAGCCAGTTTCTTTATGAACTTCCTCGTGATGATATGCAATGCACTCTCCCTGCCGGTGGACTCGCATCGATCGGCAACCACTCCAATAGTGATTTTGAACCTACCGCTGATTATTTTGAGCATCCGGAACAGTCAAATCATGACGTATTAGCGGCTGAAGAAATTGAGGCCAAGCTCCAACAAGCTCAATCAATTCTGGAGCAGGTTGGTGATACCAAATCACAACAGCATATATCCAAAACAGATGAACTAGCGTCCATGACCAACATCACAACAGCCTCAGATTTATTAGCATCAACAGACAAGGCGGACAGCCAGGACAACATATCCAAACAAATTGCACTTGCAGATTTCAAGCAAGGTATGCTCGTCGCCCATCAGCGTTACGGTTCCGGTGTGATCGTGTCGATTTCTGGCTCGGGTGACAAGCAAACCGCCACGATAAAGTTTCTTGACCAGCAACAGCGCAAATTCCGGCTAGCGTTCGCGCCACTGATGTACATGGATAATTAACTTAACACCACCATTAACAACAGCCACTAATGACCGCACACCAATTCAATAAAATCGCCACTTATCGTAGTCCAGCGGAATTTCGCGCTCGCCTGCTGGAGCTAAACATCGACTTACCCTGTGATGACGAAATTCAAACAACCGCTGGCGGTTCACCACTAGCTGCACCAATCCAAATTGGTGACTTCCAAGTTGGCAATCGCTGGTGTATCCATCCCATGGAAGGCTGGGACGGTAACACGGACGGCACACCCAGCGACAAGACGTTCCGCCGCTGGAGACACTTTGGAGAGAGTGGTGCCAAGTTAATCTGGGGGGGCGAAGCTGCTGCGGTGCAACCTTCCGGCAGAGCAAACCCCAATCAATTATTAGCAACTCCAGATCACGTTACTGGATTACACCAATTATTGCGGGAATTAACGACGGTTCATGTAGAAAAATTTGGTGCCGCTGACGACTTACTCGTCGGACTACAACTCACACATTCCGGACGCTTCTGCCGCCCTAACAACCAAAATCTCGAGCCACGCATAGCATACCATCATCCGTTGCTTGACGATAAATATGGTATCGACCCTCAAGATAACTCCGTACTGTGGACCGACGACGAACTAGAAACTCTGATCGATTCGTATGTTCAAGCAGCCCATACTGCCGAGCAAGCAGGATTTCGATTCGTCGACATCAAAAGTTGCCATGGATATCTCTTGCACGAATTTCTAAGTGCCACGAATCGTGATGGCAACTACGGCGGCGATTTTGCTGGCCGCACTCGATTACTGAAAACGATCATCCGCCGCATTCACGATGCCTGTCCAAATCTGCAAATTCTCGTTCGCTTGAGCTTCTTTGACACTATCCCATTTCACCAAGGAAAACAATTTGGTGAACCAGTCGATTTCCAATCATCGCTGCCCTACCAATGTGGATTTGGGTGCGACCATCAAGACCCAACGCAAATCAATCTAACTGAACCAATTCAATTAGCAGCCGATCTAAAAGAACTCGGAGTAACCGCTCTTAATCTCTCCTGCGGCAGCCCCTATTATAATCCACACTTACAACGTCCGGCTGCATTTCCACCTAGCGACGGATACCAACCTCCACATGACCCCTTATGCGACGTCGTTAAACAGATTCAGGCAGTTCGAGAATGTAAGGCGGCCGTACCGGACCTCCCGCTCGTGGGCACCGGCTATTCCTATTTACAGGATTACCTACCACACGTTGCTCAAGCAGTTATTCGCGCTGGCTGGGTCGATATAGTTGGTCTCGGCAGAATGGTTCTTTCCTATTGGAATCTACCGGCGGATACACTCCAGACAGGATCCATGCAGCGAAAATCGATTTGTCGCACATTCAGTGATTGCACCACAGCTCCACGCAACGCCTTAGCGTCAGGCTGTTATCCACTCGACCCGTACTACAAACAATCCGCCGAAGCTGGTACGCTCAAGGAACGGAAAAAGAAGTGACCACGGTTACGCAAGTTAATTGTTCCTCTTGAAATTAGACTCCGTTGTTTAAATTTATCTAGGGACAACTACTGTAACGACGTATCGATGTAACGCGCAGCATGCAAACTCTGACGCAGCGTCTGACTAATCGCAAGGACTTCGCCGAAGCAATCCAAGCTGTATCCAATCAGCAAGGCGTAAGCGTCGACGGAGTTTGGGGTTCTTCCTGCGCGCTAGTCGCCGCTGGCATCTGTGCCGGCGTCCAACAGCAAACGCCCGTCAATCTAATTGTATTAGCTCACGACAAAATGGTTGATGATTTCCGTGACGACCTGCTGTTATTTAGCAATCGGCGATCAATTCATTTCCCGGTTGTCAACAGCGGAAACACACGAGATTCCTATCACAACGGTGATGTCCACGGTGACCGCATTCGAGTTCTCAAAAACTTAATGGCATTTGATGATATGCCGTTGCCGGAACCGCTGTTGGTGGTGACCAGTATTCAAGCGTTATTACAACCCGTTCCCGAAAAAGAATCTTTGCGGCAAGCAACTCGCACTCTCAAAACTGGGCAACGTGTCGACATCGACGACCTGCAACGCTGGTTTGTTGAAAATGGATATCACGCTGCAAGTGCCATCGAATTGCCCGGTGAGTTTTCACGACATGGCGGTATCCTCGATATCTTTGCCCCCGAATGGGATCAACCAATACGTGTCGAATTTTGGGACGACGAAATTGAATCCATGAGATTGTTTGATGTTCGCACACAACGCAGCATTGAACCACGAACGCAACTTGAACTGACGTCAATCAAGGTGTTTTATCAAGGTCAAGATCACCTGGCGTCGTACTTGCCCAGCGGCAGTTGCACGACGCTGGTCGAATTAGGCGAGCTTGATCGTCAAGCTAGAGAGTACATTGGTCGAGCGGCCGATTATCAACAATGCCATGGTGTTCATGAAGTCCTCGCAACTCTGACAAAGTTCGGACATCTTGTCGTCAGCGAGCTAGCCGCAGGAACGCTTGAACATGACGTTACCCTTGCTATTGAATCCGTAGAACGATTCCAAGGAGACGTCGACAGTATCAGCCTACAAGTCGAGCAAATTGGTAATGACCATGAGCTCGTGATTGTTTGTCCCACGGAAGCTGAAATCCAGCGAATGCAGGAGATATTATTGGAGACTCGAGCAGCAGATCGTGGTCGTATTGAGTACCACGTCGGCTATCTGAAACAAGGGTTTCACTGGGTCTCCGAAAAAACGGTGGTGCTCAGTGTTGGTCAACTATTTCGGAGAACTCAACTACGGCGCCACAACATCCGACAAACTGGTCGGCCAATTGATAGCTTCAACGACCTGCGTGACGGTGAATTGATCGTTCATTTGGCCCATGGTATCGGTCGCTATCGAGGCCTAGAACTGTTGGAAAAAGATGGCTGTCAAGCTGAGCACTTGGTCATCGAATTTCATGGTGGAACTCGAGTCTATGTACCTGCGGCGCGGATCGATTTAGTACAAAAATACATCGGTGGCCGCAAAACACGCCCAACTCTCGCTCGTATCGGAGGTGCTGCTTGGAAAAATCAGAAACAAGCCGCCCAAAATGCTGTGCAAGATATGGCAGCTGAATTGTTGGAATTGCAAGCCAATCGCCAAGCGCGGCCAGGTATCGAATTCCAAGCAGATTCAAATTGGCAACAAGAATTTGATGCGTCGTTTCCGTATGAAGAAACCGGGGATCAGTTAGCTGCCATTGAAGATATCAAAGAAGATATGCAGAGTCGGCGAAGCATGGACCGATTGCTGTGTGGTGACGTGGGATTCGGTAAAACAGAAGTAGCAATGCGAGCTGTTTTCAAAGCTATCGACAGTGGTTACCAAGTTGCCATGTTAGTACCAACGACAATCTTGGCCGAACAACATTACCACTCGTTCAAAGACCGCATGGTACAATTCCCGATCAAAGTTGCCCGCTTAAGTCGCTTTGCTTCAACCGCAGAACAACACGAGGTCGTGCGGGGCCTACGACAAGGCAGCATTGATATCGTCATTGGCACGCACCGAGTGGCATCTAAAGACGTACAATTTGCAAATTTGGGACTCGTCATTATTGATGAAGAACAACGTTTTGGCGTTGAAATTAAAGAGCGGTTGAAGAACGTTGTCAATAATGTGGATGTACTGACACTGTCGGCAACACCTATCCCAAGAACTTTACATATGGCAATGGTTGGCGTACGTGACATTTCAAATTTACTGGTCGCACCAGAAGAGCGAGTGTCGATTGAAACACGTGTTGTCCGCTTTCAAGAAGAATTAGTCCGCACAGCGATTCAACGTGAATTAGACCGCAATGGTCAAGTGTTCTACGTACACAACCGTGTTCACGATATTGAATCCGTTAAACGGCGATTGCAGAGGATTGTACCGCAAGCACGTATCGAAATCGGTCACGGCCAAATGAAGGAGTCAGACTTAGAACAAGTCATGGTCGGCTTTGTAAACCATGACTATGACATACTGCTGGCGACAACCATCGTCGAAAGCGGTTTGGATATTCCTAATGCAAACACAATCTTTGTGGATGACGCCAATCGGTATGGACTGTCAGATTTACATCAATTGCGTGGTCGCGTAGGTCGCTATAAACACCGCGCCTATTGTTACATGCTTGTCGACAAACACAAACACATTACTCCTGATGCGGCACGTCGTTTACGCGCTATCGAGGAATATAGCGAAATGGGTGCGGGGTTTGCGATCTCAATGAGAGATTTGGAAATTCGTGGAGCGGGCAATTTATTAGGGCCTCAACAAAGCGGCCACATTGCCACGGTCGGTTATGAATTTTATTGCGGACTGCTAGAAAAAGCCGTGCGACAACTCAAAAAATTACCGCCCAAGCTAGCAGTCGATGTTGAATTAGACCTGCCTGTTGACGCTTATCTGCCTCATGACTACGTAATCGATATCAGATCACGTATAGATTTTTACCGTCGACTTTCAAAAATATGTGAATTTGGTGAAATCAGCGAACTTAAAAACGAATTAAAAGACCGCTTTGGCCACTTGCCAACTTGTGTAACCCAACTACTCGAATTGTCCGAGATTCGCTTAGAAGCTGCGCTTTGGCAGATTGCCGCCATCATCAATGACGATGGTTTTCTACGCATACGATACACCGATGCCGCGCGTATCAAACAACTTGCTCGCAATTCAGCAATCAACCTGCGAATTGCCGATGATCGCACTGCTTACGTAACGGTCCCAAAAACCGTTTCCGGAGGTGCTTTAATGATCGAGTTCGTTAAATCGCTGTTGCAGCCATAGCCCCTAAAACCCTACAATCCCCGAGAATTTATTGTGTTTTGACCCTTGAGGGATTTAGGTTACGAATGATTGACGGAGTTAAACTACGACAAGGATTAATCTGTACCATCGCTGGGATACTGGGGCTTTTTGCCTCTGAGTTACTTGCTCAAACGGTTTCCCGACAGACCCCTATTTATCCTGAGGGTTATCCCACAGCAAGCCCGCTGCAAAATCAACAGAACCCGCGTGTGGCAAATCTTCCGCGCAGCCGTAATCCCCAAGCTGCTCAGTACCCTCAACGCCGCCGACAGCAACCACCGCAAACGCCTAAGTTATTTGAACCAACAACCGTACTAGCGACCGTTGGGTCCGAGTACATCATGGCTGGTGATTTATTGCCGCGAGTCGAAATGGTGATGTGGAATTTCATCCAAGATATTCCTCCCGCCGAGTTAATCAAGTACCGTGACGACATTGCGCGGCAAAAAGAAATTCTTTTGACGACGATGCTACAACAAGCAATTGACGCCAAGGTCTTATACGTAGCATTTCGTAAATCATTGAAACCAGATGAATTGAAGACATTAGACGAACGAATCGACTCCGTCTCCGCCGACGCTTTCGACGGTGCCCTTGAAGAAATGTTGCCACGAATCAAAGCCGCCGACAAAAAGAAACTTAAACAACTTCGTCAAGAAGATATGCACTTAGCTCAATTGAGCGTTTTAATGGTCGCCGACGAGGCTGAGACGATGCATGAGCTCGATCAGATTCTCCGCCGCTTCGGATCTTCCTACGAAATGGAGAAGATAAGGTTCGCCGAAGTTAATTTTGGCCGCCAATTGATCGTACAAAACGTGAACTTGAACGAAGAAATCACACATCGACAAATGCTGGACTATTACAACAAAAACATCGCCGATTATCAATTCAACACCAAAGCACGTTGGCAACAACTTTCAGCTCTATACAAAAACCACTCACAACAAGAAGCCTACCAACTTGTTTGTGAAATGGGAAACCGAGTTTTAAATGGAGCTCCGTTTGATGAAGTCTCCAAACAATTGTCAGAAGATCTAAAAGCAAAGAATGGTGGTAGCTATGATTGGGTCGAACCAGGTAACCTTGTTAGCAAACCATTAGACCAAGCAATATTTAACTTGCCGGTGAATCGCATGAGTCCAGTCATCACCGACGACAAAGGTGTGCATATCATTCGGGTCGTTGAGCGAACACTCGCCGGCAAGCAAGCATTTGTCGAAGTGCAAAACGACATTAAGGACCAACTGCGGATTATCCGCCGTAACGAAGCTGCGCAAAAATACATTGCAAAAGTCAAACTGCAAGTCCCCGTCTGGAACAGCCTCGCCGAGTGAAAATAACCATCGCGCCTAGTTATTTACACAAACACGGTTATTATGTCGGGTCGTAAAATTGACAAGGCGCATCTATCATGCCTCTCGCTAAATATGTACGTCGGCGTAATGGTGTGCCGCTTGGAGCACCAACTAGCCTGTGGAACATGCTACAGCGATCTTTAGGATCGCACTCGTTTGTAGGTTTCTGCCGGCACTGGAATCCCATATGGGGTTACTATTTAGCGATGTATATCTATGCGTCATTAAGAATATTTCTAGCTTCTTCCTTAGCACTTATCGGGACGTTTGTTTTCTGCGGCGCGTTACATGATCTAGTTGCGATGTTGATACTAAAAACAACGGTCGGGACGAGCAATGCGATTCGCCATATCCCGGCGCCGAGCAACGATTCTCTTTAGGTCGTTTTTCGATAGCGAGCTTACTCCACCCCTACTTTAATATCGCCCATATGCTGGTATACTAGACACCATAAAGAACTACTTCATGGTGAGCGGTAAACAAAGTATTATTTTACAGGCGAAATGAATGTCGGACACAGCGAAATTGACGTTAGGTGAACATGAACTTGAACTACCCATTATTGTCGGTTCCGAACAGGAACGTGGACTCGATATCAGTAAACTACGTGGGTCTACAGGTGCAATCACACTGGACGAAGGCTTTGTAAATACAGGCTCAACTCAAAGTGGAATCACATTCCTCAACGGCGAGCAGGGAATCTTACGTTACTGTGGATATGCCATCGAAGACATCGCTGAAAAATGCGACTTCATCGATACCTGCTATCTGCTGTTAAATGGCGAATTGCCGGACGAACAACAACGCGAATCCTTCCGCAGCGGAATCATCGCCGAAATGGCAATCCCCAGTGGCGTGCAGGATTTAATCCGCAGCTTCCCCACGTCTGCCCATCCCATGGCAATGGTTTCAGCCGCAATTCAAGCACTTTCCACGCATCGTGCCGATCAAATGGATCCCCTCGATGCCGAACAGGTCGCCAACGCCACTCAAGGCCTTCTCGCGGCCTTGCCAACGATCGCCGCCTACAGCCATCGCCATACTGTCGGGCAATCCTTCATCGCTCCTAACCCAGAATTGGGATACGTGGAAAACTTCCTAACAATGATGTTTGCCGACGAAAATGGTGAATATGAAATCGATCAAGATTTCGTCGACGCAATGAATCTACTGTTGATAGTGCATGCTGATCACGAACAAAACTGTAGCACCTCGACCGTCCGCATGGTCGGTTCTGCAAATTCAAATCTCTATGCATCAATAGTCGGTGGCATCTGTGCCTTGTGGGGACCACTGCACGGCGGTGCTAATGAAGCCTGCGTCAAAATGTTGCAAATGATTGGCGACGACAATAATGACGTCGCCAAATACGTAGCGAAAGCACAAAACAAAGATGACAACTACCGCTTAATGGGCTTTGGACATCGTGTTTACAAAAACTACGACCCGCGTGCCAAGATCATCAAAAAAGCATGTGATGTGCTGTTGGAAAAACTAGACCTTGATGATCCACTCTTCGAGATTGCACAGTCACTTGAAAAGGTCGCGTTGGAAGACGCTTATTTCGTAGATCGCAAGCTATACCCGAACGTCGATTTTTATTCGGGTGTGATTTATCGAGCGATTGGTATTCCTGTTGGAATGTTTACCGTCTTGTTCTCGATGGGACGCCTACCAGGGTGGCTCGCACACTGGCAAGAAATGCACGCGTCACCTGGCAAACGTATTTGCCGTCCGCGACAAGTCTACACGGGTCCTACCTCCCGCGAAATTCAATAGAACTGCTTTTATTTGTGTGCGAATTCCCGCACAAATAACGATTTACCAGCAGCTGCTCACAATCGCTACAACTGGTTTATCTGCTTAATTGACAGGTTCGTAGCTTTCTCAACCTCTCTCGCCGTAGCCCTTTGTACGCGCCGATAACAGAAGTAC
>JABHUV010000136.1 GCA_018658605.1 Planctomycetaceae bacterium
GGTTTGCCTGCAAATCGTGCACGCAGTTCTGGGTCCTGAGTTGCAATTCCAACGGGGCAGGTGTTGAGGTGACACTTTCGCATCATGATACAGCCCAAGGTGATCAGGGGTGCCGTTGAGAAACCGAATTCTTCGGCTCCTAGTAAGGCTGCGATGGCGACATCTCGTCCCGTTTTAAGTCCCCCATCTGTTTGTAAGACGGTTCGACTGCGTAGGTCGTTCATGACTAAAGTTTGATGTGTTTCGGCAATCCCTAATTCCCACGGCAAGCCAGCATGTTTGATACTGGTAAGTGGTGAAGCTCCCGTCCCGCCGTTGTGGCCGGAGATCAGGATATGGTCGGCATGTGCTTTAGAGACGCCAGCAGCGACAGTGCCTACGCCTACTTCGGATACCAGCTTCACGCTGATACGAGCACTTGGATTGGCATTTTTTAGATCGTGGATGAGCTGCGCGAGATCTTCAATGGAATAGATATCGTGGTGTGGAGGCGGGCTAATTAGTCCGACACCTGGAGTTGAATAACGAATCCGTGCGATGGTGTCATTAACTTTGCGACCAGGTAATTCTCCGCCTTCACCTGGTTTAGCGCCCTGTGAAATTTTAATTTGAATTTCATCAGCGTTGGCTAAATACCAGATGGTGACGCCGAAGCGTCCCGAGGCGACCTGTTTAATAGCGGATCGTTTTGAATCCCCGTTTTCCAGCGGTGAGAATCTTTCGGGATCCTCTCCACCCTCACCTGTGTTGCTTTTGCCCCCTAGGCGATTCATTGCGATGGCTAATGTTTCATGAGATTCGGCGGAAATCGATCCAAAACTCATGGCTCCCGTCACAAATCGTTTTACGATATCAGCCGCCGGTTCGACTTCACTGATATCGATTGGACCACCGTTTGAACCTGACTTAAAGGATAATAGACCTCGTAAGGAACACCGTACTCGTTCGTCGTGGTTGATGTGGTCGGCAAATTGTTGGTAGGTATCTGCATCGTTGTTGCGAGCGGCGTGTTGGATATCTGAAATCGCTGCGGGATCCCAACCATGGCGTTCACCAGCGGAACGCCAATGATATTGACCGGGGTTTGGAAGCGCTTGTGCGGCGTCGTCTTGTTGAGGTGGGAATCCTAGTGTGTGTCGTCGGAGTGATTCGGTTGCTAGGACATCAAAATCAACACCTTGGACGCGACTGGCGGTACCGACAAAACAACGATCAATGACGGCATCTTGTAATCCGATCGCTTCAAATATTTGGGCACCCTTGTAGGATTGCAGAGTCGAGATCCCCATTTTACCCATGACTTTGAGCATGCCCTTGGCGACCGCTTTTTTATAGATCTTAACAACCTTGTCATTGTCGGTGATGTCGTCTGGGCACAGTCCATCCAGACGTGCTTGCCATAGCGATTCAAATGCGAGGTAAGGATTGATTGCATCGATTCCAAAACCGGCTAAGAGGCAATGGTGATGGACTTCCCGCGCTTCGCCGGATTCTAGCACAAGTCCGATTTGAGTTCGTTTGGCATGTTTGATCAGATGGTGGTGGACCGCACCTGTCGCGAGCAACGAGCTAATGGGTACCCGCTCGGCCGAAGTCGCTCGGTCTGATAAAACGACGAGGCTATAACCGTCGTCAATCGCCTGTAGGGTGTCATCGCAAATGCGTGAAAGTGCGGTTGATAGCCCGTCTGTACCTTCAGATGCGTTATAGGTAATGTCGACGGTCTTTGTTTTCCAACCGCCTTGGTTCATCCCTTTTATAGCAGCGAGTTCGCTGTTGGTGAGAATTGGATGGGGAATCAAGAGTCGATTGGCTTGAGCCGGCGTCGTGTCCAGCAAATTCCCTTCGGGGCCGATGTAACACTCGAGCGACATGATAACGCCTTCGCGAATGGAGTCGATCGCAGGATTAGTCACTTGTGCAAAAAGTTGCTTGAAGTAATCGTAGAGCATTCGCGGCTTGTCACTTAAGCATGCCAAAGCGGCATCGTTGCCCATAGAACCGACGGGATCGCGTTGTTGATGCAACAATGGCAACAACATGAACTGTAGCGTTTCGCTGGTATAACCAAAGGCCTGTAATTGCTGTAGCAATTCAGCTGATTCAAAGCTTGGTACAGTGCTTGAGGTTGGAAGTTCTGCGAGCTCGATGCGATTATCGAGCAACCACTGGGCGTAGGGATTGCGATCTGCAAATTCATTCTTGAGTTCGTCATCGGGTATTAACCGGCCTTGTTGGAAATCGACGAGGAACATCCGACCGGGTTGTAGGCGACCTTTATATTTGACGTTGGCCGGGTCAACTTGGAGTACGCCGACTTCGCTCGCCATGACGACCTTGTCGTCGTGGGTTAGGTAATAACGGCTAGGTCTTAGTCCGTTACGGTCGAGAACTGCGCCGATGTATTTACCGTCGGTGTAGACGATTGAGGCTGGGCCATCCCACGGTTCCATAAGCGTGCTGTGGTATTCATAGAAAGCTCGTTTGTTTTCAGGCATGGTGTCATGCTTTTGCCATGCTTCGGGCACCATCATCATGACCGATTCTTGCAATGTGCGGCCAGTCATGTAGAGAAATTCAAGTACATTATCAAAAGTTCCCGAGTCCGAGCAGTCGGGTTCGCTGATTGGGAACAAGTGGTTCAAATCATCACCGAACTTGGTGCTTGCCATAACGCCTTCGCGAGCGGACATGGAATTCATATTACCGCGGAGGGTGTTGATCTCACCGTTGTGCGCCATGAAGCGATTTGGTTGTGCGCGGTCCCAACTCGGAAAAGTGTTGGTTGAGAAGCGTGAGTGAACCATCGCTAGGTGTGTGATGTAGGCTGGATTAGAAAGGTCGGGAAAGAAAGGAACGACTTGATAGGTCGTCAGCATCCCTTTGTAAATCAAGACCTTCCAAGACAGCGAGCAGATGTAAAAGAGTTTGGCTTGGGACAGTGATTTAGACGAGCGTAATTGGTGGCTAGATCGTTTACGGATGATGTAAAGTTGTCGTTCGAAGTCATCGCCGGAAAGATCGTCCGCGGCTGCGACGATCAGTTGTTCAAAATGAGGCATTGCGGACAATGCAGTGGGGCCAACGCCGGCGCCGGTGGGGTTGGTGGGAACTGGGCGCCAGGTGATAAATTTCTGACCATGGTCGCTGATAATTTGTTCGACGGCTGCTTTACATTGATTTCTTTGTTCTTCGTCTATTGGAAGGAATACGAGTCCAGCGCCGTATTTACCTTCTGCGGGCAACTCAATCCCTTGTTCTTCTTTGATCACTTGGCATAAAAATTCGTGTGGAAACCCAGTAAGCATACCCGCACCGTCGCCCGTATTGGCTTCGCATCCACAGGCCCCCCGATGCTCCATGGCCACCATAATTTCGTTGGCATCAAGGACGATTTGATGACTTCGTTCGCCTTTGATATGCGCAACAAATCCCACACCACATGCATCTTTCTCAAATGCTGGGTCGTATAAGCCTTGTTTCTCTGGGTATCCGAATTGTTGCGTCATTCTTGTCTGTCTGCCAATAAAGGACTGTTGTTGTTTGATAAATTTGATAAGGCTGGCGAAGTTGCTTCCAAATTGGAAGCAGAAGCCAAGTGGTTGGTGGAATGTTGTTCGGGGAGGATATTTTCTTCATCCATCAACATCTCGATGAAGTTTTCGATATCGGCTCCGAGCGGGACGTTGTTAGGATGGATAATACTGACGGGGCGAATAAGCGTGGGGCCAATGATGTCTGCGGTGCACAATGAGCTAGAGGTTAGTTCGCGTTGGACGTGTGCTTTGGGGAGAATACTGAAACCAGTGTTAATTTCAATGGCTCGCTTGAGTGTTTCAATATTGTCAAATTCCATCACGACGTTTGGATAGACTCGGTGGTCGGTGAGTACGCTGTGGATTTTTTGGCTAATCCGCAAGTCGCGATTAAAAGCAACCATTTCTAATCCATTTAATGCCTGCAGTGAAAGTTGCTGATGATGGGCAAGTGGGTGTTCGTTAGAAAACACGATCACCATTGGTTCCGCTCGCCAAGCAATCGCGGCAATCGACTTAGTGGATTCTGCATAGCTCAGCAGTCCTAGGTGAGCGTGACCGGTTGTGACTAATTCATATACTTTTTGCGGGTGATGATACTCAAGCTGGACATGGATGTTTGGATTGTGCTTGTGAAATCTATGGACAAATTGTCGCATGGTACTGAGCCCAACCGAGTATATTGATGCAACACGAATCGTATTTTCTGTGGCATTCGATAGGTGGCGAATATTTGATTCTAGTTCTTCAATTTGTCGTACTAAGCGATGGCACCCTTCAAAGTACTGGCGCCCTTCGGCAGTTACGATAAACGGACGTTTGGATCGGTCGAGTAGTTTGACGCCGAGACGTTTTTCGAGTTGATTGATGATCTGACTCGTGGCGGATTGAGTGATTTGGTTGTCTTTTGCAGCGCGTGAGAAACTGCGTCGTGTGACAACATCACAAAATACTTTCATCGATCGCAATTTCATATTAATTTCTTTTAACTTAATAAAGTTGATTGCATTAAAGCTACCAGGTCATAAATTGCTGGTAGTTTTGTTGATAGCGTGAGTCACACAGCACAGGCGGTTTATTCTCAACGGCAGCCACTGCATATGCACTTGGGATGTCTTGTTAAGCCATTAGTCAAAATTGGACGGTTGCGACCTACACGTTGATAGAGCACAAACTGGCCCGCTTACGCTGGAGGAACGAGTAAGCTCGTATTCACGATAATTAAACTAAAAAATGACGCTTCGTTGGGATTGTGGAACCCTAAATGGGCCATAAAGAAGTATTAGTAATACTAAAACCTATTTAGATTACGATGATTAATACACACCGAATGGAAAAATCCCAAAACACTATAATACTAGTTATTTGAAGCATGTCAACGGGGTGGAATAATCATTACGCGACCACATTATTAGAAATAATAATAGTAGTGCTGTTCTGTCATCAAACAGGGGTTCTAGCGTAATCTTATTGAGCTATTTGACCGGTGGTTTTCGATAGTCCAGCGGTGGTTTTTGCCCAGGCATCATCAATGATTTGTAGGGTTGGCTGCCGAGTCGTTGTTGTAATTCGGATTTGGCGGCAGCAAGTATTTCGGGGCTACGGTAGAGATCCCAAGCGGTAGCTGCAATGACACGAGATGCTAAGTTCAACCCCTTCCCAGCAGCATCTGTACCGCCCGATGCGACTGCTTGCCAGCTATGCCCAGGCACTCCAGGAGTAAAGCAAGCCGTATTAAATCCGGTGGTGGGCACGACCCATGAAACATCACCAACATCCGTGGATCCCATTCCCACAGTTCCACTGGTATCAATAACCTCTTTAATCGAAGAAAGTGGAACTTGGTTATCGATAGACTGTTGAATACGAATGGCAAATTTTACATTGTCATCATCATATTCAAGATCATTGAGTTGACGAAGATTCTTCATGGTTACTTGCGCGAGTATATTGTTAGGAAGGATTTCCAGAATCCCGCCTTGGAAATTAATTTCTAGTTTTGTTTCCGTGGCAAGTGCGCCAGCTTCCGCACATTTAACAAGTCGCTTATACAACTCGCGAACAACATTGGATTTTGGGTGTCGAATATAATAATAAACTTCCGCAAATTCTGGAACTACATTAGGCGCACCTCCACCGGCTGTAATCACATGATGGATTCGAGTTCCATCCGGTGTATGTTCTCGTAGTAGTTGTGATGCAAAGTTTGTAAGTTCCACGGCATCCAATGCACTACGTCCCTGTTCCGGTGCTCCCGCTGCATGTGCCGCTTTGCCATGAAATCGAAACTTGACGGCATTGCGTGCTAATGTACTGCGGTCACCTGCTGAGTTACGACTACTTGGGTGCCAATGCAGCACTGCATCACAATCCTTAAATAGCCCTGCATTAACCATGAACACTTTTGCACTGCCTCCTTCTTCGGCCGGACAACCGTAATACCGGATTGTGCCTTGTAAATTACCAGCTTTGATTTGTTGTGCAATTGCAATAGCGCCTTCCATAGATGCGACTCCCAATAAATGGTGCCCGCAGCCATGACCATAACCATTGCCTTTGTCTTCGGTTTGAGCGCGCTGAGGTGTTGCTTGTTGAGACAACCCTGGCAAGGCATCGTATTCGCCAAGCATCCCTATGACGGGTTTACCTTTGCCAAAAGTTGCGGTAAAAGCTGTCGGTATTCCTGCGACGCCGGATTCGACGGCAAACCCTTGTGACCGCAGTATTTCTATCAGTAATGCACTGCTCTTGGTTTCTTGATAGCCGGGTTCTGCCCAGTTCCAAATCTGTTTAGCAGTTTCCCAACTTGTTTGTTGCCGAGCGTTAATAGTCTCAAACATCTCATTTTTTTGCACGTCTTGTGCAGCGAGTACAGTAATGCCGACGGACCAAGTTAGCGAGATTAGCAAGGTCACAGCCATGATTGGGTTGTAAGATTGTTGAGCCATCGTTATTGAATTCCGTAAGAGTCAAGTGTGTGAAAAGAGCACGTCGATTTATGCTGGTTCTTGTTAGCACATAATCGATGGGCTATAAGAAGTAAGTCCATTGTAGTGTAACCCATAGGGAACCCAAACGTGCTCGCTGCTGAAATATACGCTCCTCGTCAAATTCGCATGATCGATATTGAAGAACCTACACTTGCCGACAGTGCAGCAGGTGATATTATCTTTCAACCAGAATTGGCGTGTTTATGCGGATCGGACTTACTTTATTTTGAAGCGGACAACGAAAGCTACGAACCCGTTGTCGGACATTCGCTACATGAATTGATCGGTACCGTGGTCGATACGAACGGTGAGAAATTCAAAATAGGTGATCGAGTATTATGTGTCCCTGTAAATCAAGTAGGGCTACAGGAACGGTTTGTGGTAACCGAAAATCAAGCGATTTATGTAGATCCACGACCTGATGAACGCGAAGCACTACTTGCTCAACCCCTTGGCACCGTGTTGTTTGCCCTCAGGCGGCTTCCAAATATCGTGGATCAAAATGTTGTGGTCGTAGGTCAAGGTCCGATGGGGCAACTTTGGAATTGTGCCCTAAGTCAACTTGGAGCGAGGCGAGTCATTGGGCTAGACCTCAACGCCGATCGCTTGCAGGTAAGTCCGGAGATGGGAGCGACTGATACCTTACAGGTGTCACCCGATCAAAATGCGGAGGATATCGCTGCCGGCGTGCGGTCGATTCTCGGAGGCGAGTCTCCCGATCTCGTTATCGAATGTGTTGGTCACCGTGAGCAGATGGTAAATCTGTGTTTTGAAATTTGTCGCAAAGCGGGCACGGTGTTCTTTTTTGGTGTCCCGCCTAAACATGTCAAGAACTTTGATTTACACAAGATGTTTTTCAAAAACCTAACGCTTGTTACTAGCGTCGGACCAGATTTTACCAAAGATTTTCCGTTGGCGATGCGATGGATAGCCGAAGGGCGAATCAACGTTGCACCTATTATTACGCACCATATGCAATTAGCCCAAATACAAGAAGCCTTCGATTTGTTTAGCACGCGGCAAGACAGTGCACTGAAAGTGTTTCTTGATTTTCCTGCGTCCGGCAAATAATGGGAACGGCTAGCGGGTGAGAATTCCTTTATAATAAATCAAGAACGATAGACCATCCGTTTAGAAGGAGCGACAAGTTGATTCGATTACTAAGCATACCATTACTGTTTTTATTAATGTTAGGTACGGCGTATAACGAATCCATAGTTGCGCAGACCGTTGATTTCGATCGCGACATCCGGCCAATTTTTTCGAACCATTGCTACGCTTGCCATGGACCGGATGCGGAGACCCGCGAGGCGGACTTGCGCTTGGACGTCCAAGCAAACCTATTTGCTGTGCGTGATGAGCCTCTGATTACACCTGGTGACGTCAAGAACAGTCAATTAATCCATCGTATCACTAGCAAAGATGATGCGGAACAAATGCCACCGGCGGACTTTATTAAACCCTTGTCAACGGAACAAATTTTGCTAATACAGCGTTGGGTTAAGCAAGGCGCTGAGTGGAAAGATCATTGGGCGTGGACCTCGCCACAACGCCCCAGTATTCCAGTGTTGAAACATTCATTTATTAAGAATGATATTGATAGATTTGTGTTAGCAAAACTGAAGGAGAAAATGGTCAAGCCGAGTAAACGCGCGGATCCCGTAACGTTGGTTCGTCGCCTCTACTTCGATTTGACCGGTCTACCACCGACAACTGCTCAAGTCCAAGCATTTGTCGAGGATGCGAGTTCCTCGGCGTATCAAGAACTTGTTACTGAATTGCTGGCACAACCACAGTTCGGCGAGCGGATGGCAATGTATTGGTTAGATGTGGTGCGTTATGCGGATAGCAATGGCTATCACGCAGACAAAACGCGCCAAGTCTCACCCTATCGAGACTATGTAATCGAGGCGTTTAACTCTAACAAATCTTATGACGAGTTTGTGCGTGAACAAATCGCGGGCGATCTAATCCCCAATGCCACCATAGAACAGCAAGTGGCCTCTGCCTTTAATATGTTGCTGCAAACGACCGATGAAGGTGGGGCTCAAGCGAAAGAGTATTTGGCCAAATATGCAGCAGATCGAGTACGTAATACGGCGTCGGCTTTTATGGGAGTTACCTTTGGTTGTGCACAATGTCATGATCACAAATACGATCCATTTACGACGAAGGATTTCTACCAATTCGCTTCTTTCTTTGCTGATATCTCGGAAGTCGGAGTTGGTAACGCGCCAGCTTTTACGGTCATCGATGCCAAACGCCAAGCGGCGATAGCTCAAGCGGAAACTACAGTAACTGATGCCCAAGTTGCATTGGCATTAGCAGCAGAGAAAATGGTTCAACAACGGGTAACTTGGGAGGCAAGCCTCATCGAGAAAGCACGATCAAATATTCGTTTAACCCCATGGCAATTTTTGGCATCGCTACCTGCCGAGAGTTTTGACCTTGCTCACGATAGATCGTTTTTTGATGAAACGGTTCCAGTTGATTTGGCAATTCCGGTTACTGATGTTGCATGGAAACAGCGTGATGAATTCGTGGATGGTAAAATCCATGCGTTACCCGCGCAGGAGAACATTGCCCACTATTTATTTCGCACATTAACAGCACCACAGGACATGAAATTGGTTTTACGACTTGGTAGCGACGATGGAATTCGAGTGTGGGTCAACGGAAAAGAAAAACTAAACAAGAAGATTACTCGCGGAGTCGAGGTTAACCAAGATCGGGTCACCGTAGATTTAAAAAAGGGTGCGAATCAACTGTTGATCAAAATTTCACAAGGCGGTGGAGGTTGTGGTTTTTATTTTGATTATGATTCGTCAAATCTTCCGGCAGATATTCACCGCATCATTTTAATCGCCGAAAATGAACGCAGTGAAAAAGATCAAACGACGTTAACGAGTCATTTTCGCGACACTCACCCGGAATTAGCGGGATTGCGAGAAGTGATTACCGATAGCGAAAAAATACTAAAGCAACTTACCGATTCGGCTCCCAAAACGCTCATGACAAAGGTTGCCGCGCCGCGGATGACACGAATTTTACCTCGCGGGAATTGGCAAGATGATTCCGGCGAAGAAGTTCAACCTGCGGTGCCCGAATTCATGCAGCCTTTAGATGTGGAGGGTCGTCGTGCCAATCGACTGGATTTGGCCGATTGGATGATAGATCCAAATAACCCACTGACCGCGCGCGTTTTTGTAAACCGACTCTGGAAAATACTTTTTGGCAATGGCCTAGCACAACCGCTTGATGATATTGGCAGTCAGGGATCACGGCCGATACATCCTGAATTATTAGATTGGCTTGCTATCGAATTTATGGAAAACGGTTGGGATGTAAAACATATAGTGAAACTACTTGTAGCATCTGGGACGTACCAACAATCTTCCAACGGGTCAGCGGCAATGACCGCTCGTGATCCTTACAACCATCTGCTAGCACGACAAACCCAATTCCGCTTAGACGCCGAAATGGTGCGTGACAATGCATTGGCCGTGAGCGGATTGTTGACTCGCGATATTGGTGGTGTGAGTGTTAAGCCTTACCAACCTGTGGGGTATTGGAAGCATATGAATTTTCCGAAACGTCAGTGGACTCCGTCGGGCGGTGATAATGCGTATCGCCGTGGTCTGTACACGCACTGGCAACGCATGTTCTTGCACCCGTCGCTGTTAGCATTTGACGCACCGAGTCGTGAGGAGTGTACCGTCGAGCGCCCGCGTTCTAATACGCCACAGCAAGCTTTAGTTTTATTGAACGATCCAACCTATGTGGAAGCTGCTCGAGTATTTGCACTGCGTATTATTAACGAAGGCGGAACGGACTCGAAGCAACGTTTAAATTGGGCATTTGAAACGGCGTTGTCTCGGCAAGCGACTAAACAGGAATCTGTCGTGTTGCTGGATGTTTATGGGAAACATCTAGTCATGTACCAAACGGACACCGACTCGGCTAAATCTTTAGTGGCGGTTGGCAATGCTATCAATCCACCGCAGGTGGATGTTGCCGAGCACGCGGCATGGACGTCGATTGCTCGAATTATCTTCAATTTACACGAGTCTATAACTCGTAACTAAGCACTTCATTTTTCTTTCATTTCTTTAGTAGACAAACCATGAAAAAATTAATATCGACGGATGACAAGGTTTCGGCTGCCGTAAATCGACGCTGCTTCTTAGGCAAAGGCGTTCAAGGAGTTGGTACTTTAGGGTTGGCTGCACTTTTACAGCAGTCGTTAACTCAAGGGAAGGAAACCGATGTACAAGTACCCCGTTGGCCGGGAATTTTGAATGGTAAGTTACATCATGAAGCGAAAGCTAAACGAGTTATATTTCTCACGATGGCTGGCGGCATGTCGCATTTAGAAACGTTCGACCATCGGCCCAAATTGGCTGAAATGGACGGAAAACCGATGCCAGAGTCCTATACTGAGGGACAGCCCATCGCGCAACTCCAAAACAAGCCATTGAAATGTCTCGCGCCCCAACATGCATTTACCAAGCATGGTGAGTCGGGGGTAGAGCTTTCGAATATATTTCCGCATTTAGCGACAGTTGCGGATGAATTAGCAATTGTACGATCTCTAACCACAGATGCGATCAACCATGATCCCGCTCATACGTTTATGAATACGGGCACAACGATAAGTGGACGACCATCGATGGGATCTTGGTTTACCTATGGCTTGGGCGCCGAAACGGAAAATCTACCAGGGTTTGTCGTTTTGACATCCTCCGGTGGCGGGCAAGATCAACCAATTGCATCGCGGCAGTGGCATAGTGGATTTTTACCGAGTCGATTTCAAGGCGTACATTTTCATGGCCAGGGCGACCCTGTGTTGTATGTGAATAATCCGCCAGGCGTGTCGCGTGCTCAGCAACGTGACATTGTGAAAGCGGTTCAGAAAATAAATCGTCTACGATCGGCCTCCATCAACGATACAGAAATTGCCACTCGGATAAGCCAGTACGAAATGGCATTTAGGATGCAAGCGAGTGTTCCAGACTTGGTTGATATCAGTCAGGAAACAGAAGCGACGTTAGAAATGTATGGTACGAAAGGTGGTGACGGTAGTTTCGCATCAAATTGTTTGCTTGCGCGTCGACTAGCCGAACGTGGCACTCGATTTATTCAGTTGTATCATCGAGGTTGGGATCATCATGGTGGCATCAAGAATGCGAGTGCTGGAACTGCAAAATTGATCGACCAAGGTGTAACCGCTTTGATCAAAGATCTCAAGCAGCGTGATATGCTTAAAGATACTTTGATTGTATTTGCCAGTGAATTTGGACGTACCCCGATGGCTCAGGGCAACGGCCGTGACCATCACATCAAGGGGTTCTCTGTATGGTTAGCTGGGGGTGGCATTAAAGGTGGTATCACTCATGGTTCCACAGACGACCTCGGGTATAACGCTGTTGAAGGTGTCGTTTCTGTGCATGACCTCCACGCCACGATGATGCACGTGTTAGGAATTGACCATGAAAAAATGACGGTCTCATTCCAAGGACGTGATTTCCGACTAACCGATATATCCGGTAATCCCGTGCAAGCTTTGTTAGTTTAACGTGGCATGTTATAAAATCACATTGCCGGCCGTGATTTAACGTATAAAGGTCGCGAATTAGTGTTTTTATAAGCATCTTTAAAAATCAAGAAAAGTGTTGACGCGGTACCCTGAGCAACTTATCTTGAAGGTACTTCTTAACGGAAGCCTACCTGAGATTTACGATCCTCCCCCCAAAAATCCCCTCCACGTTTTCCCGCCCCACCATTCTCAATTCACCCAAACTATGCCTTCAGCCATTTCTCACTCGATCGCGGTGCAACTCATTCCGGCTGATCCGGAAGCCAGTAGTGCATTAATTTTAGATCGATATCCAGTAGTTTTGGGACGAGGCGACGAAGTTGATTATCAAATTGAAGATCGATTTCTCAGTCGCGGCCACTGTCAGCTTGATTGTGAGGACGGTGTTGTCACTGTGAGGGATCTCGACTCGCGACATGGCACGTTTGTGAATGAATCACGTATCCAAGAATCTGTATTGTCATCTGGAGATACACTGCGTATTGGTTTAACGCGGTTCGTTGTTTCGTTCTTGGATAGTTAAACGCAAGTGTTTATCGAGTGAGATCGATAGAGTTGGAGCTCGAGGTGCACTTGCGGTCGAGATGCGTATATCCTCCGTCGACGTAGAGGATCTGTCCTGTCGTATGGCTTGACCGTGGCGATGCCAAAAAGACGACTGTATTCGCAATTTCTTGAGCAGTCGTGAAACGTTGTTGTAGTGGGATCAATTGTTCAACCGATCGTTTGGCTGCCGTAGAATCTTCAGCTTGGTCAATCAACTCGGCATAGAGTGGAGTCCAAGTCTCAGCAGGTAATACAGTGTTCACTCGGATACTGTAAGGTGCTAAATCAACAGCCCATTCTCTTGTTAACCCATTGATTCCGCCTTTGGCTGCGGCATAACCGGATGTTCCCCCCTGACCGGTTGTGGCTACCTTACTACCAATGTTGACGACTGCACCTTGCGATGTTTTGAGGGCGTCGAGCGAAAAATGTAACATACTGTAATAGTGGACTAAATTACGTTGCAGTGATTCGTTGAAAGCGGCAGGGCCATCTTCAAGCGTCACTCCATCGTTCACTCCAGCATTGTTCACTAATACGTCGATCCGGCCAAATTGCTTGAGAGCAAAGTTGACCGCTTGTTGACAGCCATTTGTTTGGCTCAAATCGCCTTGAATGAACAAGCACTGTTTTCCCTTTTCGGCATATTCAGCCTGTAAAGCTTCACCTTCGTCTGTGGAACGATTGACGTTAACAACATGTGCACCTTCAGCGAGAAACTCGTGAACGATCGCCGCCCCAATACCCTTAGACCCACCGGTAACGAGGACAACTTTGTCTGTTAAATCTAGATCCATAGCAATGCGATAACCGTGTAAATTGAGCGAACTGTAATCGAGTAGTAGAAAGAGGATATTATTTAGTGTTTGAGTTCAAATCCGAGATTGTCTCGGTTAGGCCCAAAGCCATCGCCATCGAGGTCAACATAAATAGGATTAGCAACGGCGGCTGGCATCAACTCCCCCCAACGTGGTCCCTGCACTCGACCAATCTTAAGATTTTCACCAGCAGTTGCAACGATGATATGCGTATCTTCGGTAAGGTCGACCGCAATTTCTGCTTCGAATTTCACGGTACCATTTCTGAACATGTTGGCATGAGTACGGCGAGTGAAGTTTAATTTGTCGGTCATTTTCCCGTTGAGTAGTAGCTGTACGCGGTTTACATCGATCCAGTTGGGGCATTGGATGCGGATGTTTACGTAGACGGTGGCGTTTTTTGACAGTATGTCGTCGCCCGGAAACGCTGCCTGTCCACGAATTCCATTGGAGATTATGACCTCCATAAACGGGCCATTGGTCATGATGACGTTACCTGCCTTGGACGATTTTACAATGTCTTTGGTGCGAATACGCCCAGGGTTATCTGTCGGTGATTTGACATAATTACGGATGTAGCCGACGCCGTGTTCGTTGTAATGCGAGTCGGAATTCACAACACCCGGAATGCGGTATCCTAAGTTGAGTAATTGCATCCAGTGGAACATGACAGGAGTCTTGTCAGACGTTGGTTTAGGTGATTCTGGAACATCAAATATAGACTGTAACGGGTGTACTTCCATGACATCCATGTATCGAAGCATATCTCGGAAACCACCATCTGGTGTGTCGTCACGATCACGGTCTTGATAGATTTGCATCAGCGTCGGATGGTCTTCTTGGACTAATTTGTAGGCATTATCATTCCAAGCAGCAAGTTTAGCGATTTGACGAACGGGGTCGTCTTCGATAGTCGGTCCCCCACCATCCTGGGTGCGTGGTACATGTTTAAGTGGAAAAGCGTTTTGATGATTTACAGGCAATTCGCGTCCGGTCAGTTCCATGCCAGTTGAAGTTCCCATTAAGTGTTCCACGCCTAGTTCTTTTAGCAGTGGAGTGTAGGAACTAATGCGTTGATGTTCCGTACAGGGTGCATAGTCAATCTGTTCACAAATAAGTGTAATGACGCGTCCGATTTGGACAGAGGTATTATCGCCAGAGGGAGAAGAATGGGTGTGGTAGTCTGTACTAACCCAACCTGACGTATCGACCACATGGTCGAGTTGGATTTCAAGGTTGGTTGTTTGACCGGCTTTGATGTTTACGGTTTTAACGACGACATCATGTTCTGGGCCGTGACTAAATATCAGATCATATGTTCCCGGTGTTAACTCTTGGCGGAATGTTCCGTGTAAGGCGTAGTAAAGATTGAGTGCACGTACGGCCGCCTGTTTAGGGCCAAAGTCAGGATCTTCGGTCTCACCTGTTCCGTAAAATGTAATTTTGCAGCCAATCGGAATTCCACGTTGATTTGTGATACGTGCTGCAACGTAGCCACAGGGATCAAAAGTAATTGTTTTTTTTATGGCGGACTCGAAAGTGATATCAAAAGTCTGGTCGGGTCGTCCTTGGGCAGAACAAACAGCGGTGTATTTGCCATGAGCGAGTTCGAATTCGGCAGTACCTAGTCCGTTGGTGCGGATGTCGCCATAAAAGGTTCCATCTCTGCTAAGGCGAATATTTGCGTTGTGAATTGGACCAGCGTTATCCTTACAGGTCAATTTAACGTTGGATGTTTTATTCTCGGTCCGCTCTGCAAACTCTGCTTGAATACCCAATAGGCTTCCACTAGGAATTAGAGTTCGTGAGAGTTGAGCCGTTGCCTTTGGTGCGACGATTAGGTCACTGGACTTGTCTTGTTCGTATTTGAGAATTCGTCCACCGCCACCGGTACGAGTGATGGAGTATCCGTTCGCCATAATCCCGTAAGCTTGGCGAAACCAATTATCATTGGTCCAGTACATGCCGTTTTGCACTCCAGAGGTAAAAGGAGAATCTGCACGGATGCCATCTTGGAGCGAGATTGTTTGATCCGCCTCTGAATGGTTGTGATACGCCGTGGAGATTGCCAGACCGCTGTCGCCATTTCCTAGTGAATATGTCAACACTGCCTGCACTGAATCAGCACGTTTTAGACTGGTAAAGGAGAGAGTTGCCGTTCCATCTTTGGTGTGTTGGATTTTTACTGCTGCTTCGTCGGTAAAGGTAAATCGTTGGTTGGTAGGATAGAAACAACTGAGTTGGTCGTTGTTGTCATCATTGCGGGTTAAATCAAGGACACCACCATAGACGTTACGCACGGTCAAATTGGCATTACGACCCTGTTTGGGTTGAGCAATGATTGCTGTTAGCACGTCATTACGGATGGCATAATCGCCGTAAATGGCATCGACTTCTTTTCCTGCCGGAACAAAGTCGTCCCAGTTTTTAGGGGTGAGTCTGGTAACTTCAGCAGCATTTCCAACAGCTGCGACAGTACAGGAGAAGAGCAATAGTGTAACAATGGTTATGGACGTTGTTCTGGACATGATCGATTCCTAATGCACGCGGAAAGATAGAACTATATTGGCTAGCCGTTCATTGTAACCCTTTTCAACGAGTGAAACATGAGGTGGGTTAACAGTGATGCTGCGGCGGACAAACTTCTATAGGGATCGTGTTTTGATTTGGCAAAAGAACTAACAACATTTGGACGTTGATTTTATGTACTATTGTCTTATGGAATTTTCATTTAATAGAAACTACAAGCACTTTCGGGATTTATAAAATGCAAGCTCAAGAGATTCTCGACGAAGCAAAAACAATGCAGTCATGGATTGTCGATATTCGTCGCCAGTTACATCGTCACCCCGAGTTGATGTATGAAGAATTTGAAACCAGTAAATTGGTGCAGGCTAATTTGACGGAGTTAGGCATCCCTTTTAAAAGTGAGATTGCGATTACTGGTGTCGTTGCAACACTAGGCAACGGTGAAGGCCCCTGTATCGCCTTGCGGGCTGACATGGATGCATTGCCGATTAATGAAGAAGCGGACATTGATTTTAAGAGTGAAGTTGATGGCAAGATGCATGCCTGTGGGCATGATTGCCACACTTCGATGTTATTAGGTGCGGCGAAGTTATTAAAGAATCACGAAGACTTGATAAACGGCACGGTGAAGCTAATTTTCCAACCGGCTGAAGAGGGCGGTGCTGGTGGCCAGCGGATGCGTAGTGAGGGAGTCTTAGAAAATCCGGTAGTCGAGCGGATATTTGGATTACACGTCGCTCCGACGCTGCCCACCGGAATGCTAGCCTCGCGAGCAGGTACCTTACTAGCAGCCGCTGGACAAGTGAGCATTACGGTCAAGGGCAAGGGTGGGCACGCGGCTCGTCCGCAAGATACGATTGATCCAATTGTGACCGGATCTAAAATTGTCGTGGAACTGCAGACGATTTTATCACGCGAGCTTGATCCCTTGGATTCTGGCGTGATCAGCATCACGATGATGCATGCCGGATCGGCGTACAACGTGATTCCACCAGAGATCCAAATAGGGGGTACGATACGCTCGTTAACCTTAGACGGGTTGAAGCACTTGCAATCGCGTGTTGAGGCAATTGCCAAGGGTATCGCGGAGGTCAATCGATGTGAAGCGGAGGTTTCTTTTCCAGGTCACGATTATCCGCCAACCGTGAATGATGAAGGTTGTTGGGAAATAGCTCAACGAGCCGTTGTGGAGATTTTGGGTGACGGCAAAGTATTGGAGATGGAACCTGTTATGGGTGGAGAAGATTTTGCTTATTATACCGAGAAAATCCCCGGTTGTTTTGCTTTTCTGGGAGTGGGCAATGAAGAGATTGGCGCGACCTACGGCGTACACCACCCACAATTCAAAGCTGATGAAGCGGCATTGCCCTATGGCTCAGCGATCCATATGAATTACGCGCTGATGGCATTGGATGAGTTGGCATCCTAGTATTTTAGAGATGAATTCAATACCCGTTTGCGTTAGTTGTTGGTTAACCCAAAAACGCTTGCAGCGATTGGCGGATTCCGTCATGTAGTGGCGTTAGGGGCATGTTAGGAAATAGTTCTAGCGTTAGTTCGTCGTCTAAATCACAGACGAATGGCATGATAGGTGCGTCGGCGGCATAACGGATGTTGATGCCTGACGTGATACCGACTTGGGGGGCAACCTCGCAAATTAAACGGATGAATTCACCTTCATCCACAGAAATCCCGCGGAGGTTAATTACCGCGTACCCACTCAACGGCTCGAGTGCGGCTTGCGCAAACCCAGCGCCGACGTCTGCTACAAAATGATAATGCTCCCGCCCGCGATAGGGAATTTCAAACGGCAGACCAGCCGCCGTTTTCTTTAAGGCAGTGGTGGGAGCCGACGTGAGTCCCTGATCCCGGCCCGGGCCGTAGGTCGTTGATAACCGGACACTGACCGTGGGGATACTGGTTTCTTTGTGAAAAGCGATAGCCATTCCCTCACCAGCAACTTTCCAAAAACCATAGATGTTAGCAGGTTGATATGGCATCGGAGTTTTGACGACTGGTCCGTCGTACATATCCCGTGGCCCGTAGACTGCCGAGGAGCTCGCAAAGACAAATCGTTGGAGCGTTGAACCTAGTTGCTCAGCGGCATAAAACATGTTAGCTGTGCCACCGACGTTGACGTCCATGCCGAGCAGCGGAGTGGCTTCGCAGGCCGGAGTTTGGAAGGCAGCGAGATGAATGATGACGTTGGGTTGAGCTTGGGTCACGGCAGCAACGACTGAGTGGCGGTCTGTGATATCACCGCTGATGATTTCTAGTCGGTCATGGTACTTCGCATCAATCCGTGACAGGTCGACATTGCGGCAAAACCCGACGACTTGATCTGCGCCGTTATCGAGCAAGTAAGCTACCGTCGCTGCTCCAATACATCCCGTTGGGCCACTTACAAAAGCGATTGTCATATTCAGAATCCTACAGGGTGTGCTATGAAGGTTGTGTTGTACAATGATGGGGGTGAATAGCCCTTTGTTATAGCACAATCTAAAGTACAGATTCCAACAACCCAACAGTCGAAAGCGATCTGGTTTTGTTTAAGTATTTTGAACGCAATTCAGATAGCGATGTTATCTGGTTCGCTTTGCAAAAATTCTGGGCCCTGTTTGCTATCGCGCTCTTTGTCGTCACCAGCGGATTGTGGTTACCCCAGACACTGTTCCCTCAGGTTGCGTTGCTTGAGCTGTTCAATGGTTTTCCCAGTGGAATTATTTATGGTGCGATAGCAGTGGTCATTATCGCCCTATTTTCAATCCTATTGGGTAAGTTCTCCTACGATACGATCCCTAGATCGTTAAAGATCCGTTTCTTGTCGTGGGCAATATTGACCGACGCCATCGCAATATTGTGTCTTATCGATCAACATCGCATTCAGCCGTGGGTCGTACATTTAGTTGTGGGAGCCTTTGTCTTTATGACCTGTCGACCACAGCGAGGTGTGGCGCTGCTACGGATACTTGCGATTAGTATATATATTTATTCAGCACTAGGAAAATTCGATTACCAGTTTATGCACAGTGTGGGGCCACAATTACTGACAGGATTGGCCGAGTTAATCAGTGTGGATATGAAGACATGGGACTCGACGTTGGTGTCCAAATTATCTCTACTGTTGCCGTTGGGAGAATTACTGATCGGCATAATGTTGTGTCATTGCCGCACCCGAAAGCTAGCAATCCTTAGTGCGACAGCAATGCATATTTGTTTGGCGGTGTTATTCAGGCCCTTCGGATTAAATCATGAATGGGGAGTGGTGGTATGGAACGTGTTTTTCATTTTTCAAAACGACATGCTCTTTGGCACGAC